>DATJIP010000213.1:0-27003 GCA_035493235.1 Steroidobacteraceae bacterium | reverse complement strand
GGGGGGCTTGCGTACACTGCGCGGCTCGCGCGGCAGGAGGCCGCCCTTGCCGTCGAGGCGCTCGCCGAACTTCCCGAGTCGGCGTACAAGCAAGCCTTGCGCGAACTCGCAGATTTCGCCGTCGAACGCAATTACTGAGCGTGCGACTGCGCGAAGCCAGAAAGGATTTTTGGCGGGGTGTAGCTCAGCCTGGTAGAGCGCTACGTTCGGGACGTATAGGTCGCAGGTTCAAATCCTGTCACCCCGACCAGTCCGTTGCATTTGGTTGCATGCTGCTGCATAGCGTTGCGACTGTTGCTGCAAAACGTTGTTGCAGTAAGTTGCAGTCTGTAGCGCCGGCTCTTCAACTGTTGCCAATGGATAACGGCGCCCATGCATCGGCCTCCACACAGAGAACAGAGGGTTCTGCTCCGTTTGAGTGAGGGAGCAATCTAGGAATCGACTCAACTGATCAGCGAGGGCGCCGCCTTCTCGATTGGCGTCGTCCAGCCTCAAGGTTGAGAGCAAGCACTTTAATCAATCGACCAGAAGGACGTCGGGCAGGAATCTCAGCTCGGCCTCGGCGGGAGCATGATGATCGTCATGCCGGCAACAGCGACGCCGGCACCAATGAGATCCCCAGCCGTGAGCTGGGCGCCGTCAACGAACCACAACCAGGCGATTGCAACGGCGACGTAGACACCGCCGGGCCTCTGCTCTCCACCGCGCGATCGCCCGCTCCGGCAGCGCGCGATCAACGTCGCCAATTAATTCAATCATCGGCGACTCAGCAACTCATCGTCGTCACGAATCGTCGCTTCTGCGCACGGCGCAGCGAGCCCCGTCTGCTGAGGTGAGTCCAGGCAGACCTTGAATGTTTCGTCGGCTTCCTGCAAGGCGAGTCTCATCTGGATCAAATTGATCGTTGAGGCTCACTCGTTGGCGACTGGGGTGCTTGAGTGGAGCACTTGGGCACTTTAGTCACCGTGATGCTCCGGCATGCTCCTCGATCGAAGTAGAGAGCTGATGGAGATCTGCGGAATGATTGAGCGTGGCGAAATCCGAATTGCCCCGCGAAGTGCGCCGAGGTCACGCCGCAAGAAGTAAACGGAATCACTCCGGCGCTCAGCCGCTGTCAGTTCCGTGCGGCGATCCCGACGCAATGGCGCCCTCACAGCGCCTTCAGTTCGATGCCGCACATATCTCCATGGCGTTATCCCTCAGTCTGTCAGACGCCGCGGCGCTGCGGCTTGTGCTTTTGATGGAGGGGTTGCAATAGCACGGTTCCGCGAAAGCCGCGCCGCCAGCCATCGCTGTCGGAACATGGCAATACTTCGCGCGTTTTTCGGTGTCCGCTTGCAGTCTCCACGTTTGGCTTTCTTCACACAGTGGCACGGCGCCCGCAGCCCGAGCAAACGGGTTAGCAGCGCGAATCGGCCGAGTTGCAATGACCATGACTACGACTCACGTAACTGATCGGCGGCAATCCAGAAGCGCCCGGGCTTTTCCGCAACGACGAGCGAGCGATGCTCACCCAGGCACCAATATCGGCGATCTAAGCCGCATCGTCGAGCGCGACCTGCAGGTGTTGAAGACGAATCTCGCACAGCATAGTTGCGACGCGACGCACGACGAAGAGTGGGAGGGCGCCTGGACGCGACTGGAGAGCGCCTGGGAAACGGTGAGATCCGAGCTCGTCGACGGTGCAGTAGCAAATCCTCCGACCGAGGTCATCTCGTCGCAGCGCACTCGTGCCGCGGGCGTACCTCCACTTGAGGAAGAGTCATCGGCGACTTCGCCGACGGCGCAATTCATCGATCGCTTGCCCCGCATGGTCCGAAATCTCGCCCGCAGCCTTTCCTCCGCCGGCGCTGGTCATGCCCGTGAAGGGAAAATCTGGCTGACTGCCAGCGCTCGAGCACAAGCCAAGAATTGGGAGCGTGCCAGGCATCAATTGGGAAGCGCGCGAAATGCCTTGGGCGTCGGGTTTCGCGATCTCATGGATGCCTCACACAAGTTTGCGTCGGCGAGCGCTGTGCGCCTGCGCCGGCAGCTACGGGAAGCGGGCCGGCGAAAACGAGTACGAGTCCTGACGGATTTGACGTTACCGCCGAGCGCCGCTCGCCAGCGCGTCGCAATCGTCGATCGAAGCGGAATGCCAGGGCGCGATATTCTTGGGACGAGCCACGATGCTCGCGGGAGCAGCCGGTCGAGCTTCGACAGGAGCGCCCGTGAAACTGCCGCGCACCAGTGTCTCCACGGCCGACCTGCCTCGGAGAGCAAAGTTGCTCCGCTCGCCAAGGTTTCCAGCACGCTGAGGCTGCCGAGTCAAGGGTCTTCGGCGACGGTGGCGGCTGGCCCGTTCATAGTTCAGCCGCTGCCCTGGCTCGCGGGAGCATTGGCGCCGGTCCTGTCCTCGCGCGCAATTCAGGTTCACCATGGCGTTCATCATGCGACCTGTATCGCATTGGCGAACCAGCTCTCACGCGAGCGTCAAGAACTGGGGCATAAGAGCGCCTTGGAAATCGTCTGTTGGGCACGCGAGCATGCGCGTGACACTGCGCTGTTCACAGCGACCTCAGAGGCCTGGAACCATGCCCTGTTCTGGCAAAGTCTCACACCTTCCAGGAAGCGACCAGAGGGCGAGTTGTGCCGTGCAATCGATCAGGCCTTTGGCAACTACTCCAATCTGGCCGGCGCGTTGGCAAAGGCCGGTGCAGCGCAGGTGGGCAGCGGATGGCTGTGGCTGGTAGTTAACCATCGTAATCAGGTCAAGATTCTAACGACGTCAGACACAGATTCCCCGGAGTACCGGGGCATCACATGCTTGCTGGCGATCGATCTCTGGGAGCACGCGTACTACTTCGACCATCACAACCGGCGTCGCGAGTATCTCGATGCGCTCATTGATCGCCGGCTCGACTGGGATTTCGCCGCAGCCCGTTATCGTCTTGCATTTGAGCAGAGTGCGAATGCGCGGCGCGAGTCCAGACGACGGGCACCTCACGGAACGTCGCACTAGCGAACGAGAGGAGCATTCAGCGGAGCGCCGGGCCGCCGCAATAAGCTTGCAAGCTATCGCTTCAAGTCGATCATTGCGTCACCTGAGGGAGTGCTGACGCAGCGCCGCGCGAATTGTCGTGGCGTCGCAATCTGTAGCAACTGCCCCAGCAGCGCGTACCTAGTCGATCACCACGCCCCGGCAACCGATCGAATCCGTTTGCTCCACTCACTTCACTTGGAAATCCAGAGGCACCGCCGGGAAGCGACAAATCCCCTCACCCCGACCATTCAAGTTTGCTTCCTCACTTCGCCGCAGGCAGTGCGGCATGCAACTTGTCGATCATCGCGTTCCAATCCGGCTCGGTCGAGAAAGGCTCGAACTCGTAGAGGGGCCGCATCTCGTCCGACTCCTTGAAAGCGGCGTTCAACTTATTTCGCTCTGGCCAGTTGCCCTTGATGGTGTCGGCCAGCACGGGGAAGAGCGGCAGCCCCAGCACGCCGGCCACCGCGATCTCTGTGCGCAAATGACGCACGTTCGGTGCCTCTTCGTCTATCACGACCACCATCGCACGCGAGCGGTGAATCGAGCGAATCTGTTCGTCGAACCAGCGAACGCCGACTGGAATGTCTCGAGCTGCGATCCAGACAGCGTGCCCGCGCTCCTTGAGTGCCGCCGCGATGCGATCGGCAAACACAGCCTGTTTCCACACGTGCGCCACGTAAATCAGCTCGCCGACAGCAACGTCGGCTGCCGCATCGAAAAGGATTCCGTCGATGACACGCTGAAAGGCTTCTTCTTCGGACAGCGGAACGCCCACCGACTTCAGGTCGGTGAAGTACTGCAGGAAGACATCGTCGAGGCCATGCGTTTCCGGATGATCGCCGAGTAACCCCATGCACTCTTTGACCATGACCGGCACGATCTTCTTGCCGAAGCTGCGGGCAGTCAGGACCTCGAGGCGGCAATGCGAGCTCTGCAGAAATTCCGGCGACAGAATCGGCACGAAGACGTCGCGCGCCTGGATGGCCTTGAGGAAGCCGTCGCGCCAGCGAGTGCCCGGCTCGATGCCTTCGCGGTCTATCCAGACGTCGAGCCCCGCAGCCCGCAGACGGGCCTTCAACTTGTTCGCGAAGTCGCGCTGCGCGCTGTTGTAGGAGAGCATCACGCGAGACGACATGGCTCACTCCTTTCGAGAATCGTCAGCCAAGTTCCTTGCGGAGTCAACGGTCGCGGACCGCAGCGTATGCAGACTGTTTCTTGCTCTCGACCTCGGTCTCGTTCGGTTCGTAGAACAACGCCGCCGACAACCTGCCCTTCGCGACGCAGGACGGATTGGCCGCGCCGCGTACCAACGTCCAGCGCGCATCCACGACCTGCGCGTGGGCAGTCGCGAAGCATCGCTCTCTCGTGCGCTGGTCGACCAGCAGGACACGGCCGGGCGCAGCGGCCAGCCACGCCGCGGCATCGTCGGCTTCCTGCTCCGCCTCGCGCCAACGTGCATGACCGAACGTCGTCACCGATCTGGTCGCATTGAGGAGATAGTCTTCCTTGTACGCCACCAGGCCCAGCTCGCGGACGTCGCTCGTCATCGCCTGCACGTGACGCATGAAGCGCGCACCCGACCGTTCGTCGTTTGCCATGGGATCGAGCCAGAAGCCGATGACCAGCAGGCTCGCAACGATCGTCACGCCATAGGCTGCGAAACCTCGCGCCGGACGCGCGATGCTGCAGACGAGCGCGACGCACACTCCGACTGCCAGCAACGGTCCGATCAGCGCAAGCGGACTCACTTCGTAAGTCACCCTGAACCGCTCCTGCTCGTGCGCGCTCAGCGCGAGAGCAGTTCCTGCAGCGACGCAGATCGCCGCAACGGAACACGTCACGACGAACATCGTCTGCTGCGCGCGCCGACGATGCGCAATGTCGTTCAGCCATGGTGCGCACGCGAGCGCCAACGCCGGCACGGCCGGCAGCACGTAGATACCGCGCTTGCCTTCGCTGAAGGTGAAGAACATCACGACCGTCACGATCCACACTAGCAGCAATGCGCTGCGCAGATCGTGCTCGCGCAGACTCCGCCACCACCGTGGGATGAGCCACGGCAACAACGCCGTGAGCGGCAGCCACATCACGGGAATCACGTCGGCAATGAAGAACCACGGCGGCTCGAGGTGGTGCCAGGGGTGAAAGTAGCGACCCCACGTCTGCTTGAAGAGAATTTCATCTCGATAGCTGCGAAGCACCGGGTCGTCGTGGGCCGCAATCAACATCGGCACGAGCCAGATCGACACCGCAACCAGCAGAGCCAGCGGTCCCAGCGCCCAGCGCGAGGCCTGGCCGGACAGCTCCGGCCGTGGCTGCCAACGCGGCGCGCGTAGCAGGAAGTACGGAATCAACACGAGCAACGGCAGGAATCCGACTCCTTTGGTGATGATGCCCAGACCCGCCGCGGCCCAGCCAATGACATACCACCGCCACGCGGGACCGCAGAGACAATGCCGTAGCAAGCCGTAGAGACTCAGCGTGGTCAAGAAACACAGCGTCGCATCGATCTGGCCCTGCCGCGGCTGCCAGACGAACTGCAACGTAGCGAGCAGCGCCAGGGCGGCGATCAGGCCGGTCTCGCGGTTCCACAGCCGCCTGGCGAGGTCGTACACCAACACGATGCAGCCAAGGCCGGCGATGGCAGATGGCACGAGGAACGCAAACCGCAGCGAGCCCGTGAGCTTCAGCAGGCTCGCCATCACCCAGAAATAGAGTGGCGGCTTGTCTGCGTAGTTGTCGTTGCCCACCTGCGGAATCAGCCACGAGTGATGCGCGACCATGTCGCGCGCCACGAGCGCAAACCGCGGCTCATCCGCTGGCCACGGATCGCGCAAGCCAATACCCGTGGCAAACAGCAGCAGCGCGAGACAACACAGCCACGCGACGTCGATGCGAACTTCGCGCACGCCGTTGCAGCCTCGTCGGAGCAGCCGATCGAGAATGCCGTTCATGGCGCCAGCAACGCGTAGCGACGTCCCTGCGGCAACTCGTAAACCTGCTTCACGACGAGCGGCAGGCATGTCGTGAGCTCGAGCAGATCGCGACTCTCCGCTGCGGCCGGAATCTTCACTCCCACTGTGCTCAGGCGATCCGACACGGGTCCCCGTCCCCTCCCGCTCAACTGCACGAGGAACAGTGGCGGATCCTTTGATCTCAGCAGTGTCTCGACGTCCGTCACATCCCGCGCGCGAATTGCCGCTCGTCTTCGACCGGCGAGCACGCGATCCAGCGTTGCGACCGTGGTTTCATCGGGCGCATACAGTGCGAGCGAGCGACTCCCGATGTCGCGATCGACTTTGCGCGCAATGGCAGCCAGGTCCTGCCAGCGATCGATGGCCGGAAAGAGCGCGCCGGCCGCGACGAGGAGTGCGACAACAAACGCCGCGAAGACAGCAGCCAGTCCTGGCAGCCACAGCCGTCGGCGCAGAGCCCGCAGTGATAGCCATAACGTAGCCGCAGTGATGACGACGCCGGGCACAGCCAATGGCCAGAGTTCCCGGGCATTCGCGTCGGCACTCGCCACGACCGTCGCAGCGGCGAAGAGAACGACGACCAGCGCAGTTACGAGCCATCCAGTTGCAACCATCATCCGGCGATCGAACGCATCAGGCTGAGCGAGGCCGTGCGCGGCCCACTGACCGATGAGTAACGCCGCCGCGGGCATCAGTGGTGCCGCGTAGATCCCGCGCGCCGTTATCGCCAGCGACAGTGCGAGCAAGGGCAGCAACAACGCGCTGAGCGCGAACGTCCATTGCGAACGATCTGCTCCCCGCCACGTCAACCGAGCCCGGCGTAGAGCCGCGAAGAACAACAGAGTCCATGGCAACAGGTAGTACGGCAGCTCGACGAGGTATTTTCCAACCCAGTTCTTGTGACCTGCGGCGTACTCGCTCGCGTCCGGGGCGCTCAGCGCGACGGCTCGTCCGATGACGTTGCTCCACAGGAGAATGCGCAAAGCGTGCGCGCCGTCGGACGAGCGAACCACGGCGGCGATCCAGCTGCCGACCGCCCCGAGAACAATCGCGAATCCAGCCCACATCTGCCATCGCAGCAGCTCGCGCCAGCGTCGTTCGCTGGCCAGATAGCCCAGAACCGTCAGCCCGGGGACGAGCCAGCCGCCCGGCCCCTTCGCGAGAAACGCCCAGGCGAGTCCAACGTGCATCAGGCAGTACCAAAGTAATTTCGCGCGTGAGTCCGCGGACTTCTGCCCGACGTAGAAGCCGAGCAACGCAAGCGTCACGCCGGCCATGAGCGCTGCATCGGCCGCGAGCCACGAGGACACCTGCAAGGCGAGCAGAAAAGATGCCGAGGTGAGCCCCGCAAACCAGGCGGCGATCGCTCCTGCCATCTCGAAGGCAAGCAGCACGACTGCAGCCATTGCAACGACGGCGTACAGCAAATTCGGCGCGCGCATCGCCGCATCGCGACCAGGAAAGGCGTTCTCCACGGCAGCGGCCGCCCAATAAGCGAGAGGCGGCTTCTCCAGGAATGGCTCCCCAGCGAGCGTCGGCACTGCTCGCTCGGACTGCACGGCCATCCGCCAACTGATGTCCGCTTCACGAGGCTCATCGGGCGTCCACAATCCGCGCCCGAACAGGACGACGCTCCATAGCGGCAGCAGAATCAGGCAGCACAGCCACACTATTGAAAGGCGCCCGGATGCGAGGCCCGATGCCGGCCACAGTGTGCTCACGCTTCACCCGCAGAACTGCCCGTCGATGTGTATTGGACGGCGCGCGCAGCCGGATCAGTCGATGAGCAGCTCGCAACGTGTGCTCACATGCAGCAGCGACTGATTCCCCGAGATCGAGCGTCTAATTTTTTTATGAGACCTGCGATCCAGTTGCGCACACAGAGCAGTCTTACACGACCGCTTGGGCTCGCGGCACTGTGCTTCCTGATCGGCCTCGGACTCGTCGTCTGGTTCGGCAATATTGCTCTGCGCACCTTGACCGAGCCCGACGAGGCGCGGTACGCGGAGATTGCACGCGAGATGCTCGCGACCGGCGACTGGGTGACTCCGCACCTCAATGGCATTGCGTATTTCGAAAAGCCGCCGCTGCAATATTGGGCGACAGCCGTCGCTTACAGCGTCTTCGGCGCCCAGCCGTGGGTTGCCAGGCTGTGGACGACCGGCTTCGGGCTGCTCGGCCTGGTGCTCACCTATGCCACTGCGAAAAAATTGTGGGGTGTGCGCACTGCCGAGCATGCCGCCCTGCTTCTCGCCAGCTTTCCGCTGTACTTCATCGTCACGCACCTCAACCTGCTCGACGGCGCGCTCGCGTTCTTCCTGAACGCCGCTGTCTGTGCGTTCGTGGTTGCGAAGCAACCGGATACTCCGCTCCTGGCGCGTCGCCGCCTGCTGTATCTGTGCTGGTTTGCGCTGGCGCTCGGGTTCCTGCAGAAGGGTCTCGTCGCACTGGTCCTGCCGTTCCTGGCGCTGACGACCTATTCGCTGCTCTACCGCGATTCACGGCTGTGGCGCGAGATGCAGCTGCGCGCAGGATTGGCGATCCTGGCCGCCGTCACGCTGCCCTGGACCACGTTGGTCGCGTCGCGCAATCCCGGTTTCCTGGAATTCTTCTTCGTCCACGAGCAATTCACCCGCTTCCTGACGACGGTGCATGACCGTTACCAACCGTGGTGGTACTTCATCGCGGTCCTGATTGCCGGTGTGTCTCCCTGGCTCGTTGTCGCAGTACGAACGACGATCCATGCGGTGCGACGTCGCGCGACACTGACGACATCACCGCAAGCCGAGCGACTGCTGCTGATCTGGGCAATCGTACAACTGACTTTCTTCTCCCTGTCCGATTCGAAGCTCGCTCCCTACGTCCTGCCGATGACCGTGCCGATGGCACTGCTCATGGCGCGCTGGCTCGACCTGTACGGCACGATGCGGACGCTGAATTCAGTCGCGGTGACCATCACTGTTCTGCTGCTGCTCTTGATCGCTTCACCGTGGCTGCTTCCGCACCTGGTCGTGCCTGGCCTCAAGCTCACTACCTACTTGCAGGTCGCCGAGTGGGCGCAGTACGGAGGATTTGCCGGCCTCGCATGCATGGCTCTGTACGTGCTGGTTGCGAGAGGGGGCGACTTGCGTCCGCCCGTCACCGCGCTCGCCGCGAGCGTCAGCCTCGCATTGGCAATCTTCATGTGTGGAGCAAATGCGCTCGATCACTCGCGAGGTCAGGCCAACCTCGCCGCAGTCATCGCGCCCCACCTCGCCGCTGATGCTCCGCTGTTCTGCGTCGGCACGTACTGGCAGGCACTGCCGTTCGACCTGAAGCGCACGTGCATCGTGGTCGAGTACCGGGGCGAGTTCGAGCTGCAGTTCGATCCGAACCAACGCAACCACCTGGCCGGCGTCCGCGAATTCGTCGAGCGCTGGAAGCACGAGCCGGGCGCCGTGGCCCTCGTAACTGCAGAACTGTGGCCGCAGATAGCCAATAGCGGTATCGAAGCACGCACTGTCATGCACGACGACAACGTCGTCGTGCTGGTCGCGCCCGACCCCTGTTCCGCTAGAAATACCAGAAGCCGATCGAAACGAGAAACTTCAGATAGTCCCTTGCTGAGTCAACTGTCGCGGTGAGACTCCAGTCGTAATCGCCCCAGATGCTCGTGTGCAACACGCGTACTTCGAACCCACCCGTCACGTGCATGCGGCTCGACACGCCTTGGTAGTTCGACGGCTCGTAGTAAGTCCCCAGTCGCAACCGCAGCCGGCCCGGGATTGTTTCGAGCTCTGAACCGAGCCGGACGCCGACGGTGTCATCGGTGCCCACCGGCTGAATTTTCTGGGCCAGCACCGACTCCACCCCAACCGCGTTCGTGCTCGACGCGGTGAACAGCAGATCGCTGGCAACCAGCCACTTGTGACCTGGCCAGAACGGCGCCGAATCGACCGCGTACGACGCGCCGAGTCCCAGGCTCGCAGGCAAGATCACCTGCTGCGGAATGATCAGCCCGTTCACCGTCACCGGAGTGCCGCCCGAAGTGTCGAGCACCTGATCGGAACGGATGGTCGACGAATACGTCATGCCGAACCGCCAGGGTCCGCGCTCCGGATTCCACAGAACGCCCACGTCCCAACCGGTGCCGGAGAGCTTGCCAAGCGTCACGTCCAATATGTCAGCGCGCAGCTTGCTCGTCGTGGCGCGCCACCCGACGCCGACCGTCAAATCTCGATCGAGGAACTGCCGCCCGAGTGTCAGCGAGGTAACGCTCAGGACGTACTCATCGTCGTCGGCACCGGGATTCTCGAGCGCGATGATTTCCGAGTCGCTCAGTACACCCAGCCCCCAGAGCCCGTATTGGCCCATCAGTCCGAGCGAGCGGATGCGGTGAGTCTTGTAGTCCGGCGGCGTCACGCCGTTGTTGTCGAAATCATCGCTGTCCAGCCCGGTCAGGCCGGCAGTCCAATCCCAGTCGAATTTCGTCGTCGAGCGTTGCGGGCGAAACGCCACGCCCGCGGGATTGGAACTCAGCGACGCGATACCTTCGGCGACGCCGATATACGCCCCGCCGAGCGCCACCTTCCGCGACGAGCCCAGCACGGGACCCTGCCGCAGATCGAGGTCGTAGTTGTTGTCGACGATCGGCGGGCCATCGATATCGCCGCGCGCTTGCGCGCACGACAGCGACAGCAGCAGCAGCAGTAACCACCATCTCGATCTCAGCCGCACGACTATGACCCCGTGATTCTCTACGTCAGTCTGCCGACGAACTCCTCGACGCCCCCCGCTTCATACGCGGTCTCTGGAAAGTGGCTGCGCGGGAAAAACATCCGGAACGCCGCTTGTGGAGTCAGAGGTGCCGCCGGCTCATCGGATTCGAAGGAGACGACCTGCACGCGCAGCCGCTTGCGATTTTTTCGAGTGTGGAACGCCCGCAGCAGCAGCGAGCGAATGGCAACGTCCTCCGAGGGCAACGAATAGCCGATGAAGATCCATTGATCGGCCAGACGCAGGTCTTCCAACGCGGCGTTCCAGATCGCAAGCAGGCTCGGATCGCGAATGTTGCGCACGATCGATGGAGTCACGAGCAGGCTCTTGAGCAACCCGCCGCACTCGCAGGAGTTGTACTGGTTCTGCACCTGCCAGGCATCGAGACTCACGATACGCTCGGTCGTGTTGATCGTCACGTGACCGCAGGTCTCGCATCGCAGCCAGTTGAGCGAGCCGTGCAGCTTGAATACCGCGAGCGAGGCGTCCGGCAAGTGCCCGTGACGATTGCCCGATACGTCGCGCCAGGTGAATCCGAAATCGACCCGCCGAGCGACCTTCAGGTGTCGCTGCTTCGAGCCTTTTTTCGCGACCAGGTCGAACACGCACCGTTCGACCGCCGCGTCGTAGTTGGTCGAGACCAGCGTCACGCGACTCGCACTCGACTGGCGCGAACGCCTGACCATCCAGCGCGCGAGATCTTTCGTGATGTGCTTTTTACTCAGGCCCTGCAACACACCATTCAGCGCCATCGTCAACAAATGCCGCGCGTGAATCAGATAGGTGGCCGGCGCAACGATCGGGACACTGCGCACCTTCCGAGATCGCCGTTGCTTCGGCAGGTCGCGAACCTTCTTCCCGAGATACGGCGGCTCCATCGGCGAATTCCGCTCGGCGATGCAGTGCTCGAGCATCGAGATCACATCGATGATCGAGGCGCCTGCCAGGGTCGGACCGGCGTCTGCCAACCCAGGCAGGATGCTGCACAGGATTCGATGCAGATCATCCCTGTTCTTGCGGATTGGAATCTGCTTTTTGTCGCGCTTGCGGCGGAAGCCGGCCCACTTGCTCCAGTTGGCTGTCGCTGCCAACCCCTCCCATATCGCCGGCAACAGATCGTTGGTCGCCGGATAGCCCAACGGAACAGACGCTCCCGCTCCCAGAAACACCACGATGCGTTTGGGTTCCGGAACGTTGCGAACCCGGGGCTGTCGTTGCCGCACTCGCGCCGCTGCGTCAGCCCGTTCGTCATCCCAGAGTCGCTTCCACAACCGGCGTCGCAGCTTGGCGCGATTGTCGGCTGATCCACCGCTCGCATCGGCGAGCTGGATGCGCACGCTTTCTACAATGGTCCCTGCGCGGTCCGCCAAGCGCCTCTTATCCATGTAGCACCGCCCCTGTGGCAATTGCGAGTATTCGAACGTAGCACCCAATCCGCTGCAGGTGGGAGATCGGCTACCTGCCCCGAACACGGATCGACACTGCGGGATCAGTGAGTAGGCTCGCCTCAACCTCACCAGGACGCGCCCATCATGATCCGCACTACTCGCATGCTTCGCTTGGTTTCGATCTTCGGTCTGTGTGCACTCTTGGCGGGTCAGGCATGGGCCGCCGACGTTTACCAGGGCACCGTCAACTTCAAGAACGCGGCGGGTAAAAAGGTCACTGCGACAGTCAAGATCACTCTGGATCGGCTCATGCCGGATGAGGAGCGGATGGCCGTCGCGGAGCTGGTGAAGGCCAACCCGGATTCCGCCAAGACCGTCCTCGCCGGTAAACCGCAGATTGGCACCATCGAAGCCAACGACAAGCGCGTTCCGATTCGATTCGCCTCGGGCTATGCCCTCGACGATGGCACAAACCTGATCGTCCTCAGCGACGAGCCGATGGGCTTCATCGGCGGGTCGAAGCAGAGCAAGAAAGGCTTCGACCTGACCTACGCAATGATCTCGGTCAAAGCTTCCGGCGAAGGCAAAGGTGAAATCCGGCCCGCTGCGCGCATCAAGTGGATGGAGTCAGGCGCGCCCGCGCCCGTCGGCTACGACAACCAGATCGTCTGGCTCGAAAACGTGACGAAGACCACAACGGGCAATTAGATCTTCGCTACGAACGACACCGGGAACTGTGTCTGACCTTCAGAACAATCGGGATGAAGCTGTCCCCGTGGCATCGTTGCGTCCAGGAACGAGCGAACAGCAACGACGCTCCCGGATCCTGACCACGGAACTCGACCAGGAGACACTTCATGATTCGCCTCAAGGCATCCCACGTGATGTTGGCTTTGGGATTGATCGCGCCACTCTGCAGCAATGCGGCGGACCTCTGTATCGCGACGAACGGCGGCTTCGGCAACGGCGGCTCCAGCTTCATCGGCAAGAACTTCGCTCTTCCGGCGGCGGGCGTGTGCGCACCGTGGGCCGGCTTTACCAAGACCGCCAGCAGCGTCATTGCCATCTCGACGGGCACTGCGTGTCGTTCGAGCGATGGCAAAGCACTCGAGCTCACTATCTCCAGCACCGACCCGTCGTTTCTCGGCTCGGGCGTGATTGGCTCGGATCACATCCGATTCTGTCCGGGCGGTGCTGCCAACTGCCCATTTGGCGGTGGCTTCGGAACCGGTACCTTCAGCAACGGCGGCGCAGAAGCGCAGACGTGCACGAGCGCACTCGTGAAGCTGCCGGCGATACACGACTGAACCATTTGCGCGGGCGCCGTTCAGGCGCCCGCCTCTTCTTCGTATGAGACGAACCCTGCTTGTCATGAAATGACAGGCAAGTGTCGTTCATAGCGAAGGGCTGGCCGCGTGCCTGCGCTAGAGTCGCACGCATTTTGTCGCCAGAGTCTTCGCAAAAATGACCGCTGCACCGTCGTCGATCGGCGTTCTGCTGCTGATCTGCAGCGGCGCTGTGCTAGCCGCCGCCAATGGCGACAAGCTGTTCGCGTCGTGCACCTCGTGCCACGGCAACAAGGCCGAGGGCAACTCGGGACTGGACGCACCCGCCATCGCTGGTCAGGATGCTGCGTATCTCGAGCGCCAGCTGCGCAACTTCCGCAGTGACCGGCGCGGCACACACAAGTCCGACTCGCTCGGGACGCAGATGCGCGCTGTTGCTGCGGCAACGCTCGCCGACGACGCGGCCGTCACGAAGATCGCCAGCTACGTCGCCGCACTTCCGAAAACCCTCCCTGCCGCGCGAGCGCAGGGCAATCTTCACAACGGCAACAACCTCTACCAGGGCAAGTGCGGCGCATGCCATGGCGGCTCCGCCGAAGGCAATCCAGCGCTGAAAGCGCCGCGGCTCGCAGGCCTCGACGCCGCCTATATCAAGCGGCAGTTCGCCAACTTTCGCGACGGCGTGCGCGGCACTGACCAGCAGGACGTGCCGGGCCGGCAGATGGCGATGATGGCGAAGACTCTGCCGACCGAGCGCGACCTCGACGACGTCATCGCCTTCATCCAGCAGCAGAGCCGGGCAAAATGATCCGCGCGCTGTTGATGATGATCGCAGCCGCGGGTACGGCTGGCGCAGTCGGCCCCGCGCCCGCCGACTTCACGCTCAGTGGTTCATGCCCGCCCGGCTTCGAGAAGACCCGCGCCGGGGTGTGCGAGCTGCGCACGCTCTATCAGTTCTACGATTCACTCGAGAATCGTGGCCTCGGCGGCACACGCACTGCGCTGCCGCCGCATCGTGACGGCTTCACGCCGCAGCAGATCGATCTCGGTCGCTATCTGTTCTTCGATCCGGTGCTGTCGGGCGACGGCACGTTGTCGTGCGCGAGCTGCCACGATCCGGCGCGCGGACTCTCCGACGGTCGCCCTCGGTCGATCGGTATTCACGGCGCAGATGCAGGGCGCGCGGCGCCGACGCTTTGGAACGTCGCATTTCTCAAGCGCTTCTTCTGGGACGCGCGCGCGGACTCTCTCGAAGCGCAGGCGACCGGCCCGCTCTACTCGCCCAAGGAAATGGGCAACACGCGCGTGTGGTTGCTCGCAAGTCTCAACGGCAACGCGAGCTATCGGCAGTTGTTCGATCAGGCCTTCCCGAACGTCTCTGGTCCGATCACGGAGCAGCAGGTCTACGCAGCGCTCGCTGCCTTCCAGACCTCGCTGATCTCGCTCAACAGTCCTTACGACCGCTACGTTCACGGTTACGACGCCGCGCTTTCCGAGCACGAGATCGAAGGACTGAACGTGTTTCGCTCGTTCGTCGCTCGCTGCTCCGAATGTCACACGCCGCCTTTATTCACGAACGAGCAGATCGCGGTCATCGGCATGCCGGAACCCGACGGTCGACCGTTCGATGTCGGCGCCGAAGCCATCCTGGACAGCCCGAAACTCAAGGGCGGCTTCAAAGTCCCCACACTGCGCAACATCGCGCGCACCGCGCCCTACTCGCACTCGGGCGCGTTCGCCTCGCTGCACGACGTCGTCGCGTTCTACAACAAAGGACGCGGCAACTCAGTGCCGAAGGACATGCACCTCTATCTGCACTGGCACATCGCGGATCCGAAACTCACGGACACCGAGGTTGACCGGATCGTCGATTTTCTCGGCGCGCTGACCGATGAGACCTTCCTGCCGCAAAGACCGGCACGGGTTCCCTCCGGTCTGACGCCAACCCAGCTAGGAGAATGATGATGAAGAAGGGCCTGATTGCGTTAGGCATGGCATTGCTGTTGTTCGGTGCGGGCACGTACCTCGGCCGCAGCAGCAAACGGGACGTGATGATCACCTCCTCCACGGCGGGAGCGAGCTACAGCGGCGGCTTCAAAGCCGACGGTGCAAGCGCAACCGTTATCCGCTCGGTCGCAGGCCCCGCGCCGAACAACGTGGTCGTGGTGAAGAACGGCGAGTCGATCCAGGCGGCGATCAAGGCCGCGCCGGCGGGCACGATCGTGCGCGTGATGCCGGGCACGTATCACGAGACCGTGTACATCGACAAAGACGACATCCGCATCGTCGGCGTCATCGAGGAAGGCCGCCGCGCCGTGCTCGACGGCGAGAAGAAGCTCAACGACGCCATCCTCTACTCCGGCAACAACTTCGTCGCCGAGAACCTCGAGATCCGCAACTACAAGGGCAACGGGATCATGGGGCAGGCCGGCAACAACTTCGAGATCCGCAACAACGTGATCGCGAGCTCCGGCGTCTACGGCATCTTCCCGCAGCTCGGCCAGAACGGCATCGTCGAGCACAACGTCGTCTCCGGCATCGCCGACGCCGCCATCTACATCGGCATGAGCGACAACATCCTGGTCGCGCATAACGAAGTGTTCGACAGTGTCGCGGGCATCGAGATCGAGAACAGCCGTCACGCGATCGTCGAGCACAACTACGTGCACGACAACTCGGGCGGCCTGCTCGCGTTCGTCACGCCGGGGTTGCCGATCAAGACCACGGTCGACGTGATCTTCCGCAACAACTTCGTGGTCAAGAACAACCACGCGAATTTCGGCGCGCCGGGCTCGACCGTGTCCGGCATTCCGGCCGGCACCGGCATCCTGGTGATGGCCGCCGACGACGTCGTCATCGAGGGCAACGTCATCACCGACAACAAGGTGTCCGGCGTCATCATCACCGATCACGCTCACGCCTCGAACATCACCGCCGACCCCGAGTCGGATCCGAACTCGGATCGCGTGAAGCTGCTCGACAATGTGATGCTCAACAACGGCTACGACACGATCAAGGAAGCCAAAGCACTGCTGCTCGCCGACGGTAAGGTGGGCAAGACCAACCTCGACATCGTGCGTGTCGGGCCGAGTCCCGGCAGCTGCATCGTCAACCGCCATCAATATGTGACCGCGGGCGTCGGCGACTTCGCCGAGTGCGAATTCACCAACACCGCCGCCACCGCGAACTACCTGCTGCCCCCGGTGCCGCCGCGCGTGATCGAGCCGGGCGAACGCGGCAAGGTCGTATACCTCGGCATCTGCAGCGGTTGCCATGTCTACAACGGCCGCATGATCGGCCCGCCGGTGCAGGCAATTCAGGCCCTCTACATGGAGAACCCGCAGGGCCTCGCCGACTACATCGCGCATCCGCAGAAGAAGCGCGAGGACTATCCCGAAATGCCGCCGCAGGACTATCTCGATCCGCAAACGCGGCTTGCGGTGGCGAACTACATGCTGAAAGTGACCAACTGACCACGGAGATGACGATCAAATGAGCAAGCGCAGGAACAGACTGGCGTACGCGGTAGCCTCGGTGCTGGCCGGTACGGGATTCGCGGCCGTTGCCCCCGGCATTGCCGTGGCACAGGAAGCCGGAATCGAGAACATCGAGGAAGTGGTGGTGACCGCCCAGCAGCGTACGCAGTCGCTGCAGGAAGTGCCGATCGCGATGCAGGTCGTCGACAGCGACCTCATCAACGACGTCGCCGCCGAAAACATGGGCGATCTGAACGGCTTCGTGCCGGGACTCGTGGTGTCCGCCACCAGCCCGACGCAGCCGCGCTATCAGATCCGCGGCATCCAGACAGGTGACTTCGGTGTCGGCACCGACCCCGCGGTCGGCGTGTACGTCGACGGCATCTATGCAGCGCGCTCCGGCGCGTCGCTCCTCGCCTTCAACGACATCGAGCGCATCGAAGTCCTGAAGGGACCGCAGGGCACCCTGTTCGGTCGCAACAGCGCCGCGGGTGCGATTTCGATCGTGACCAATCAGCCCGCAAACGAGTTCGACTCGTTGCTGCGCGTACGCTTCGGCCAGTACGGCAAGCAGTACTACGAGGGCATGATCAACACGCCGATCACCGACAGCCTCGCGCTGCGCATGAACGGCGTCTACAACAAGAGCGACGGCTGGCTGAAGGACGCGGCCACCGGCGAGAACCTGTGGCCCGAGAAGAACTGGGCCGGACGCGCCGCGCTGCGCTGGGATATGTCGGACAAGACGAGCGCCACGCTCGCCTGGGATCACGACAACCTCGATCAGCTCGCGCGCCCCGCGATCGGCATCGTGCCGGTGCAGTCCGGAGTTGCTTATCCGGCCGACCCGGCCACCTTCCTCGATCCGCGCAAGGCGCCGATCTACAACGACGCGCTCGGCAACGAAGAATCGCGCAAGCTCGATCAGGCGACGTTGTTCATCGACCACTCGTTCGCGGGTGCCGAGTTCCGCTCCAGCACCGCGTGGCGGCAGTTCGACACCGTGAATCGCGAAGACGAGGACGGCACCAACCTGATCGCCACTTACTTCGATACGGCGAACATCGAGCACAACAAGAGCTTCTACCAGGAGTTCAAGCTCTCCGGCGTGACGGATCGCTTCGACTGGGTCGGCGGCGTCAGCTATTACAACGAGAAGGCCGACCAGGTCAGCGACACTCACACCTTCACCGACGGCATCGACACGCTCGGCACCAACCTCGGCATCTGGGCCGCTGCCGGCCTGCCGTTCCCGCTGTACGGCGGCACCAGCGCTATCCTCGCAGCCAATGGCATCCCGGTCAGCATGCTGGGCCTGCCGTGGCGCGAAGCGATGTACAACCACGGTGACTTCGAGGCTGTCGCGGCATTCGGCGACGTGATCTGGCACGTGAACGACCGCATGAACGTGACGGTCGGCGCGCGCTTCACGCGCGACACCAAGGAGTTCACCTGGAAGAACGGGCCGCACGAGACGCCGCAGCTCGACCAGATCGTCGCCGGTCTCGAGCAGGCGGGCTTCTTCGATCCGAACGTGTTCCCGATTCCGCCCGAGACCTATCGCCTGCAGGACATCGTGTTCACCGCGGACACGGCGGCTACCGGCCTGACGCGCAAGAACACCTGGAGCGACGTCAGCCCGCGCTTCGTGCTCGACTACAAGGTCGCGCCGGACGTGATGATGTTCGGCTCGGTCGCCAAGGGCTACAAGGCCGGCGGGTACAACAGCGTCGAAGTCGGCTCGCAGTTCGCGAACGAGGACGTGTGGAATGCCGAGTTCGGCGTGAAGAGCCAGCTGCCCGATGCGGGGCTGACGCTGAACGCCTCGACGTTCTACTACATCTACAACGACAAGCAGGCGATCTCGCTCGTCGACGACGTGAACGGCTCCGATGTTCCGCAATACGTCGTCGACACCAGCGACGAGCAGGCGTGGGGCGTCGACGTCGAGGCGCAGTGGAAAGCGACCGCGAACCTCATGCTGTTTGCAAACGCGGAGTACATCGACGCCACGTACAAGAACAACGTGACGCGCGGCGACGATCCGCTCGACCTCTCGGGTCAGCCGACCGGCGAGCCGTACCTGAACGCCGCGCTCGGCGCGAGCTACGGCTGGACGCTCGGCAACCTGGGCGGCCTGGATCTGTCGGGTCGCTACGCGTACCGCGGCGAGTCGCGCTGCAATGACGACTCCGTGCGTCAGGGAACCTGCGATCTGCAGTCGAGCTTCAAGCTCGGCGAAGCGACGCAGCGCCTCGATCTGCGACTGGCGTGGACCAGCACCAACCAGAAGTACGGCGTGGCGGCCTACGTCACCAACGTGCTCGACGACCAGTACGTGACGGGCGTGAACAACATCACGACCGACACGTTCGGCACGCCGTTCACGTTGATCTCGGAGCCCCGCATGTGGGGCGTGGAGGCGACGGTCGCCTTCTGAGGAACCAGGCAAGGGGCGCGCCCGCGATCTGCGGGCGCGCTTTCCTCATGCTTCGCGCATGGCCTTGAGCAGAATCTGCAATCCGGTCGCCAGCTCCTTGCGCTTGCCGCGATCTGCCATGCGCGCGAAGAAGTCGATCTGATCGCAGACTGAGCCGAACTCGCGCCGGCTCGCTCGCGAACGGTGATTGCGGTAGAGACGCGCGAGAGCCTCCGGCCCTCCTTCCACGAACTTGCCGTCGATCAATGCTGCGAGCACCGCGCCATCGATCCTCGCCGTGTCCACCCACAACTGCGGAACCGCGGGACTCATCGCTGCAAGCGCCGCGGTGACCTTGGCGAGATCCGCGCGCAGCTTGCCAGCGTCAGCGGCCTTGGGGCGTCCGGCGAGCCAGTGTTGCGCGAGCCTGCCCGCGATCACATTGAGATCCGGGTAAGAAGAATCCTTGTTGTCCTCGCGAGCTCGCGCGCTCGCTGCACCGTAGCAGCTGACCATCTCCTCGATTGCGTCGTCCAGGGCGGACCCGCCGGCGGCAATCATCGCTCGCCGCTTGTAGATCGACCCTGCCAGGCCATAGCGTTCCATCGTCGTGCCGGCAGTGCCTTGCCACATCGTCTGCAGCCAATCCAGCACCTTCGAAGCTTCATCCAGTAGTGCCTTGGCTTGCGCTCGCGCCTTGTCGCCGGGGCTGCGGTCGAACACGTCGACGGCGTGTCGCGTCAACTGATTGGCGAATTGCTCGACGTCCTTGAGCGTCAGCAGTTGCGGCTGGAACTTCAACGCCAGGCGATGAAAGTCCACGGCCGATTTGAAATTCATCGCTTCCCAGTGCGCGCGCGCCAGCGCCAGCGCGATTTCGCCGTCCTTCAGCGGCTTGTCGAGCTCGCTCTCGATCTTGTTGAGCTGCTCGATCAGGTCCAGCGTGCCGGCATCGCTCGCCGTCTGCAGTCGCACCTCGATGTCCCTGATCTGCACGAGCGGCGAATCGGTACCCGACGTCCAAGCCCCGTCGCCGCCGGAATCCATCAGCAGGCGATAGTCCGGATCGCCGTAGCATTGATACGCGCCCCAAGTGTTGTCGCTGGGGAACTGATCGTAGATGTGGCTGCGCGCGCTGCGAGTTGCCTCGCCGAACCGCGCACCGCCCAGCATCAGCTGATAGAAGTGACGCGCGAATGCGGTCGCCGCCGCGTCGCCCACTGCCCAGCCCGCCGCAACGACGGCCCGTGCCCCTTTGCGAATGAACGCCTGCGCCAGATTCGCAGCAATCCGGTTGTAGCTGCCGTGCAGGTTCTTCAGCGCCGGATCGGCATCGGCGCGCCCAAGGTGACAGCAATTGATGAACACGAGCTCCGGCACCCGACGCAGCTGCGCGATCTCATCCGGCGACAGGAACATTCCGGCGCCGATGACCATGCCGGTCATCGCCTCGCTCTTGTCGTCCGGCTTGTAGTTGTAGACGCCATGGCCGGCCAGATGAATGACGCGATAGGCACGATCGAACAGCGCGGCCAGCACGTCCTGGCCGCGCGGCCGGTCGAGGTGATTGACGCGATAGCGCCCGAGCATCTCGAAGGCACGCGCCGTGACCCGCGCCTCCTCCTGCGCACCTTTGAGCTCGATGAACGGACTCAAAGGATCGCCGATGACGAGCACGTCGGAGGATGTGCTCGGCGGTACGTTGTCCGCCGGCTCGATCAGTTGTCGCAGCAGACCGTGATTGCAGATGAAAGGTCCCTGCTGCCCGCGGTTCGACAGCGGATCCTCCAGCAGCTCCCACGGATAGCGCGCCGACTCCGCGTCGAGCAACAGCACGACGTTGTCTTCCGACAGCGAGCCGTCCTTGAAGTCGTTCGGCAGCAGCAACTCGAACAGCGAGCGCGAGATGCCGCGGTTGTAGGCGCTCGAGCCGATCGCTTGCCGGATGAAGTCGTCGATCGGCGCGCGCTGGACCGTGAGCTTCTGCTGATCGCCGCGCGCCTTGCGCGTCGTCGCCGAGAACTTCAGGTCCTTGCGGTTCGAGCCTTCGCGATCCGAGCCTTCGATGTGGATCCGGTGCCACCACCCGCCGGCTTCCGAATAGTACAGACGCTCGCGGCCGCCGCTGGCCTTCGACATGTTGCGATTGAAGTTGAAGTGAGCGGCGAGCGAAGGCTCGCCGTCTTCGACCTTCTTGAACGAGGCGATCGTTTCGTAGGCGCGATCGCGATACAGCTCGATGAATTCGAGCGTCGCGATGCGCGCCTCGTGACTCGCAGCAGCCAGCGATTCGTTGGCCTGCACGACTGCGCGCAAACAGGCCGCGACGGCATCCGGCACTTCGACGCCGCCCAAGCCGCTGCCCACGAGCAGCGCGCTCAGCCCCAGCTGTTTGCCGACCTGACCGTAGGTCGGTAAATCCTGCGACGTCCAGGCGACGGCATATTCGACGATCGCGCGCGTCAGCGTGTCGGCGAGCTGCGAGGATGACAGCAGTCCCGGCATGCCGAGACCGACGACGATCGCACCCTTCGGCACCGCGTCGTGATTCTTCCTGAGCTCGGGATTGACGAACAGCGCGTTCGACAGCGGCGGTCCCGGATACAAGCCGAGTGACAGGCGCTGCGACAACTGCCCGGCGAGACTGCGGTCCAGTGCTTTCTCTGCACTGATGATCGTGTCGCCGGTGTAGTGACCGACCATGACGGGGTAGCTGGAGAAAGCGAGGTCGGCGTGCAACACGCGCACGTTGACCTTCGCGACGTCCGCAGACGGCGGCGCCTGCCGGCGCACGGATCCTCCGAGAACCTGCGCTCGCAGCATCGCCTCGTCCGGATACAACGGCTGCTCGGGCTCGATCAAGGAGACGACCTCGCCGGTCCCGCGTTGCACCGGTTGGACCGTCGACAGGCGCGTCGTCGTTCCGGTCGTGAGCAGGTCGGCAATCGCATCGAAGTGATCTTCCTCGGAGCACAGATCGCCGTGAACGGCATCCATGTACCAGGTGCGGATGCCGCTTGGAATGCCGCTGTCCCACGTCACCCGGCCGTCGCCGCGATTGGTCGCTTCGAGCACGAGGCGCTTGGCCTTGTTTTTCTGCTGACTATCGATGCGGATGCCGCTGACGGTTTGCGGAGCACGCCCCGCGACGTAGAGAACGTGATCGCGATCGAGCGGCGATTCGTCGATCACTTTGCGGAACGCTCGCGCTACGTCGAGATCACCCAATTCGGGCTGCTTCCAGTCGCCATCGAGGTGCTGCGCAAAAGCCGCCCACGTCGGGGCGGCGAAATAGTCGTCGCGAGGATCGTGCGGCAGCATTGCCAGCACGCCCGGCATCCGCAACACGACGCCGAGCAGATCCGCTGCACTGTTCTTCAGATCGAGCAGCGCCAACTGCTTCAGTGTTCCGGAACGCCCGATCAACAGCTCGGGGATCGAGTGCGAGCCGCCGTTCGGCGTGCCCATCATCAGAAAACGTCCGCCATCATTGGCGCACAGGCGTGCCCAAGTCTTCGGATGGCGCGCAATCATCGTCCGCGTGACCAGGCCGCCCATGGAGTGCGCCAGGATGCGCACGGGCTGGTTGTTCTTTTCGGCGGTGTCGAGCTCGTTCTTCAGCACGTCCGCGAGGCGATCGGCTTCCACCTCCGGTTGCAACCGCCAGTCGTAAGGGAACGGTACGACACGATGAGTCGCCGCCAGGAAGCGCAGCAGCTCGCCATACGATCGCGGCAGCGGCTCGACCGGGCGCACGGTGCGCTTCGCGCCGATCGCCAGCTTCATGAATCCGCCGAAGGCGAGATCGCTGATGTCCATCCAGATGCCATCGCCATCGACCGCGAGCGCGCTGCCCATGATGCCCGGCAGGAAGATCACGACCGGGCGCGGTGTCGCGTCGCGCGTTGCGATCTCGCGAGCGATGTCGACAACCCTGGGCTCGAAGTCCTGCAACGAGGGGTGAGTGCCCTGGGTCAAGGCTCCGACCAGCGTTGCTGCGCTGTCGCCGTTGCGGAAGTAGTTGAAGTGGTTGACGCCGGGGTCCCGGAAGAATCCAGCTTGCTTCTTGCCGGTGCGATTCGCGCCGCCGTACATCGAAGCGGTGTTGACCACGATGTCGTGATCGCCGCCGTAGAAACGATCGGAGATCCACGACAGCAGTCGCGCCCACAACGCATCCGGATCGAGATCGCCGGCAATGACGAACAGCTCGCCGGCGACGACCTTGCGCGGGAAGTTGAGGAGCTGGACGAACGGCGATTCCGGCATCATCGCTTCGACGCCGGGCAACACTTCGGGCTTGGTGCGCTCCTTCATTACCGCCGCGAGGAATTCGCCCAGGCCTTTGAACACGTCGCTGATCGGCGTGTTCGGCAAAGCCTTGCTTGCAACCGTGCCGATGACGCCGAGCCAGCGATCGAGCCGGCCCGAGGCCAAGGTCGTCCCCAGCGCGGGACAGGCGACGCGCACGTAGCGCTCGACACTGATGTCCTTCTTTGCGAGCAACTCCGCGAGCGCGAGCAGCTCCTTTTTCTCCTCACCGCGCCCCTCTGCATCGAACAGCGCCAGCTCGTCCGCGCTGAACGCGTCGGCGGGCGCCCAGCCCTGTTCCGCATCCTTGCTCTTCTTGCTCGAACTCAGACTCTCGACGCGCGTCTGCCCGCGGCAAAGCAACTCGCCGACCATGCCGCCGCGGGAATGCGAGACCAGATGAACTCTGCAGCCTTGGGGCAGCACTTCCGCCAGCTCGCGTGCGTTCTCGAGCGGGCTCACGGGCAGCGTCGGATGCTCGAATCCATAGACGCGCTCGCCGTATTTCGAGCGGATCTGCGCCAGCTCGCCGGCGCGCTCCTTGGACCAGAGCTCGCCGAAGCTGCCCCAGGTGCTCGACAACGTGCCATGGAGGAAAACGAGAATCGGCTCGTCGCCCGCTTTGCGTCCGAGATCGTGCGGCGTCAGGCCGAACCCGCCATCGAGCGCACACTTGAACAGACCGAAGCCGGGACGTTGCAAGCTCTTGCGCTTCTCGACCTTCTCGGCGACGGCGAGGGCCGACGCCTTCGGAACGTCGACGCCGAGCACCTTGATGGACTTGAGCACCCAGCTGGTGACGCCGCGAGTCGCCGCGCCGGTGCTCGGCACGGCGATGGTCGCCGGCACGTACAGCTCCGCGTCCGTCGCATCGCGACTGGCGCCGCTCGCAAAGCGCTCGCGGTATTCGTCCGCGCGCATCCAGGTGCACGTCCCGTCTGCGAACTCCAGCTCGATGACATCGTCCGTCTCGATGTTCGCCGCAGCGTCCTCGGCAATGCCGCGCTCCGCTGGCCGGAACTCCTGCTTGACGCGGATGGATACTTCATCGGCGAGCGGCGCGGCCGCAGTTTCCAGCGCGGAAGGAGATTTCGTCGCTGCCAGCGGGCCATGCAGCGAGAAAGACCCGCCTTCCGCGGGCGTCCCTTCCTGCAAGGAAGGGTCTTGCGCGCGACTCGACGCAACGGGCGCGACTTGCTTACTGCGGCGCGTGACGGCAGCAGCTTTCTTCTTTGCTTTGCGGGCCGGTCGCTTCTTGGTCGCCATCAGTGACCCTCCATGTGTCGCCCGCGGCGACGTGGTTGTCAGCGGATCGGACTTCGGGCTTCGAGGTTGATTCGAGTTGTCGTACTCTTTCGGCCGCAGGTGTTTAACATCCGCTCAGAGAAAAAACCATTGGGACGAAGGACATCACGAGAACAACCTGGGAGGCAGCCATGAGCCGATTCTTTACACTGGCCGAGATGACGCGATCCGATGCTGCGACGCGCGCGAATATTCCGAACAAGCCCGACCCGACGCAGGAAGCGAATCTGGAGGCGCTCTGCACCAGCATCCTCGATCCGCTGCGCGAAGCGATCGGCGTTCCCATCAAAGTGACCTCGGGCTATCGGTCACCTGATCTGAATGCTCTCATTCACGGTGCGAAGAGCAGTCAGCATCTCGAAGGCAAAGCGGCGGACATCCAGGCGCCGGGCAAGTCGGTCCTCGAGTTGTTCCAGACCGTGATCCGGCTCGGCCTGCCGTTCGATCAAGTCATTTACGAAGCGCAGAGTCCGACCGTCGTGTGGGTGCACGTTTCGCACGATCCGCTGCGCAAGCGCGGTCAGATCATGCGAGCTGAATTCGAAAACGGTCGCGCGGTGCGCTATCCGGTCATCTCTCGCGAAGATGCGTTGGCGATGACCGACCCGAATGTCCGGCGAGACGGGTCCGTGCCTGAGTGGTCCTTCGTCGAAGGGGCGGACGAACCCGAAGAGCTGGAAGCGGCGCCCGCCAGGCCGACGAAGAAGAAGACATCGACGAAACGGCAGTCGCCAAAGAAAAAGACGACGCTGAAGCAGGCCGCCAGGAAATCCAAGCGGCCCGCGAAGCGCGCGGCGAAAGCTCGACCTGCGAAGAAAAAGCGCAGGCGTTAGCTCGCGCGGCACCCTTCGTGATCGAAGGCGGCCAACACCTTCGTCCGCACGTCGGCCGGCGCCGCCAGCGCGTCGAGAATCCTCACCGCTTGCTGGCAAGTCGTGCGGTGCGCACCGTGACCTTCGGTGTCCATCGACACGGCTTGCTGATAGAGCGAGGCTGCTGCATCGAAGTTACTTTGCAGCAGTTGCACCTCGCCGATCGTGGCCGTGCCCCAGTAGTCGTTGCTCTTCGCTGCGGTGCCGACGATGGCCTGCACACGAGCAGCGAGTCCGGCGCTTTGCTCGCGTTCGCCCAACAACAGGCTCTTCGTCGCGGCGTTGATGCCGTTGTACGAATCCTTGCTGCGCTCGAATGCATCCAGGTACAGGTCGCGAGAGCGTCGCAAGTGCTCCGGGCGCTTCGTTAGGTTGTAGCGATCCATCCAGGTGCGCGCGTACAGACCGATGGTTTCCGGATCCGCCTCACCCGCGTTGTAGAGCTGCCCCAGCACTTCGGCTGCGTCGTCGTAACGTCCAGCACGCGCCAGAGCCAGACCCTGCAGTTGTTTCGGTCGCAGCGCCCGGGGAAACTTGCTCTGCAAGGCATTCAACATGACCAGCGCGGCATCGTTGTCCGCCAGGTCGATCAAGGCCTCCGCCGCCTGGCAACCGAGCGCAGGAGATGTCTGCCACACGAGGTCCGTCGAGCTCGCGAGCTCGGCGAGTCGCTGCTTGTTGCCGAGGTCGCGCGCAGTCTTGATGCGATTGCGCGCCGCCAGGAACTGGTCGTCGAAGGCCGCGGCAAACCGCACGGCCTCGGGCGGCAGCGGATTGCCGTGCAAGCCGTACAGCAGACGCAGCAGATTGCTGCCCGCGGGACCGTCGCGATCTGTTGAAAAGTCCACGCGAATGCTGCCCGCGGCAAGACCCGGAACCTTGGTCCCGTCGACGGTGACGATGACGAAGCGGAACGCGGCGTCGTCGTTGCGGCGTGCCATGAGAGCGTTGTACTCGTCGAGGCACCAGTTGGAATCCGCGAAGGAGGACGACCAGATCATCGTCGCCGCGCCGCTCGCACCCAGCGCCTGCCCGAGGCTGCTCGCCAGCGCCCCTCCCGCGGGCAGCACGAACTGATCGAGAAAAACCTTGTAGCCGAGCTGGGTCAGCACGTCGTAGAGATGCAAGGCCCATAACCGGTTTACGGAGCGATAGCTGATGAAGATGTGATATTGCTGCCCGGTGTCGAGA
>DATJIP010000212.1:0-31932 GCA_035493235.1 Steroidobacteraceae bacterium | reverse complement strand
CTTTCGTTTACTTCCGGATCCGCCGGCCGCCGGCGGAAGGCTGACCGAATACGTGACTCGCAACGGCCTCGCTATCGTGGCGCTCGCCGCGCTGATACTCATTGGCGGCGCGTGGTACCTGTTTGCGGGCGGCAAATCGTCCGCACCGGCTGCGGGCGGACCGAACGCCACAGCTGGCCGCTCCGTCGCGGTCATCACCACGCACCCGGCGAAGAAGGAATTCGCGTACGAAGTCGAAGCGCTCGGCACGCTGCGCGCCAACGAGTTCGTGAACATCCAGGCGAAGGTGGCGGACCGCGTCGCCGCGATTCATTTCAACGAAGGACAACAGGTCCGCAAGGGCGATGTCCTCATCGAGCTCGACAACACCGAGGCCCGTGCGGATCTGGCTGCGGCCGAAGCTGCCGCGAGCGACAGTCGCAGTCAGTACAAGCGCAGCCAGGAGCTGTTCCAGACGAAAGCGCTGTCGGAAGCACAGCTCGAGCAATTGCGGGCGACGCTGCTCGCCAACGAAGCCAAGGTCGAAGCCGCACGCTCGCGTCTGCATGATCGCGTCATCACCGCGCCGTTCAACGGACGGGTCGGTCTGCGCAACGTCAGTCTCGGCGGCCTGGTGAATCCGGGCGCGGTCATCACGACGCTCGACGATCTCAGCATCGTCAAACTGGATTTCGCCGTTCCCGAAGTTTTCCTGGCGACGCTGCAGCCGGGGCTGACCGTCAACGCGCGCAGCACTGTTTATTCCGATGCGACGTTCACAGGCCGTGTGTCGAGTGTCGACACGCGGGTCGATCCGACGACGCGCTCGGTCGCGGTGCGCGCGCTTATCGACAATCGCGACGGTCGGCTGCGGCCCGGCATGTTCATGACGGTGAAGCTGGTGCGGCCGGAAGGACAGGCGCTGATGCTGCCGGAGCAGGCGATCGTGCCGGAGAACGAGCAGCACTTCGTATACGTCGTGGCGGACGGCAAAGCGCACAAGCGCGAGGTCAAGATCGGCCGCCGCCGGCCCGGCGAAGTCGAAGTGCTGGAAGGCTTGTCCGCCGAGGACGGCGTCGTCGTCGACGGCACCTTGAACTTGCGCGACGGCGTGCAGGTGAAGGTGCAGGGGGGTGAGTCGCTCGACACCGGCGGTCACGCCAACGCCGAAACATGATTCTCTCCGACGTCTCCGTCCGCCGTCCCGTTTTCGCGATGGTCCTGAGCCTGCTGCTCACGATCATCGGCCTGATGTGCGCGAGCCGCCTGTCGGTGCGCGAAACTCCCAACGTCCAGCCGCCGATCGTCAGCATCGACACCGTGTATCGCGGCGCCTCCGCGTCCGTCGTCGAAACGAAAATCACGCAGGTCATCGAGAACCAGATCGCCGGCCTCGAAGGCGTCGACACTTTGCGCTCGAGCAGCCAGGACGAGCGCTCGCGCATCACGATCGAGTTCGCCCTGAGCCGCGACATCGAGTCCGCCGCGAACGACGTGCGCGATCGCGTCGCGCGTGTGCTCAGCAATCTGCCGGAGGAAGCCGAGCCGCCCGAGGTGGCGAAGGTCGATACGACTTCCGAGCCCATCATGTGGCTGAACGTCGAGAGCGATCGCCGCTCGCAGCTGCAGCTCACCGATTACGCACGGCGCTACCTGGTCGATCGCTTCTCAGTGGTCGAAGGCGTCGCGCAAATCCGTATCAGTGGCGAGCGTCAGTTTGCAATGCGCGTCTGGCTCGATCGCCAGGCGCTGGCGGCGCGCAAGCTCACGGTGCAGGACGTCGAGGACGCGCTGCGCGCCGAGAACGTCGAGCTGCCCGCAGGTCGCATCGAGTCGACCCAGCGCGAGTTCACGCTGCACACCGACACCGGGCTGTACACGCCGAGCGATTTTCGGCAGCTCGTCGTTGGCCGGGGCGAGGGCGGCTATATGGTGCGGCTTGGCGAAGTCGCAGACGTCGAGCTCGCGGCCGAGGATCTGCGCAACGTCGCGCGCTCCGACGGCAAGCCTTCACTAAGCATGGGCATCATTCCGCAGTCGACCGCCAACGTGCTCGATGTCGCGAAAGGCGTGAAGGCCGAGATGGCGCTGGTCAAGGACTCGCTGCCGGCCGACATCAAGATGGGCATCAACATCGACGACACCGTGTTCGTCAGCGGGTCGATCAACGAGGTGATACACGCACTCGTCATCGCGCTGGTGCTGGTGCTGATCGTCATCTACCTGTTCCTCGGCACGGTGCGCGCGACGTTGATCCCGGCGGTGACGATTCCGGTCTCGATCATTTCGGCGAGCATCGTGATGGTGATCGCCGGCTTCTCCATCAACGTGCTGACGCTGCTCGGCGCAGTGCTCGCGATCGGCCTGGTCGTCGACGACGCCATCGTGGTGCTGGAGAACATCGTGCGCCGGATCGAGCTCGGCCAGCCGCCGCTGCTCGCCGCCGTCGACGGCAGCCGCGAGATCGGTTTCGCGGTCGTCGCGACCACGCTGGTGCTGATCGCAGTGTTCCTGCCGATCTCGTTCATCCCCGGCAACATCGGCCGGCTGTTCGGCGAGTTCGGTATCACGATTGCCTCGGCTATCGGTTTCTCCGCACTGGTGTCGCTGACGCTCGTGCCGATGATGAGCTCGAAGATTTTCGGCCACGGCATCGTCCGTGGCCGTGTCGCGCATGCCGTCGACCGGTTCTTCCGTTGGTTGTCGGCGGCGTATGAGAAGTCGCTGCGTGGCGGCCTGCATGCACCGGGGCTGATCCTCGGCGCCGGCGCAGTCGCCATCGTTCTGGCGGTCATCCTGTTCCGCATGCTCCCGTCGGAGTACGCGCCGTCCGAAGACCGCCAGCGCGTGGTGATCATGCTCACCGCGCCGGAAGGATCGAGCTTGCAGTACATGGAGCGCTATCTGCAGCAGGTCGAGCAGTTCGCCATGGCGGAGGTCCAGAAGGGCAACGCGCGGCGCATCCTGTCGCGCATCGGCAATTACGGCGGCGGCGGCGATGTCAGCGTCGGCCGCGTCGTGCTGTCGCTGTCCGATTTCGACGAGCGCAAGGAATCAGCGCAGCAGATCGCGCAGCGCCTGCGTCCGCTGCTGTCGAACCTGGCCGGCGTACGCGCAACGGTCGTGACGCCGGGCGGTCTGGGTATTCGCGGCTACGGCGCGCCAGTGCAAGTCGTGATCGGCGGCGCCGACTACGAAGAGCTCGCGCACTGGCGCGACATCATCCTGGCGAAGGCCGCCGAGAATCCCGGCCTGACCAACCTCGATTCCGACTACTACGCGCGCAAGCCGCAGCTGAAGGTCTCGGTCGATCGCAACCGCGCCGGCGATCTCGGCGTGTCGCTGACGACAGTCGGGCGCACGCTCGAAACCATGATGGGCTCGCGCATCGTCACGACCTTCGTCGATCGCGGCGAGGAATACAACGTGATGCTGCAGGCTCGCGACAACGATCGCGTGACGCCGAGCGATCTGACCAACATCTACGTGCGTTCTTCCACGACCAACCAGCTCATCCCGCTGGCGAACCTGGTGCACATCGACGAAATCGCCGGTCCCACCGAGCTGAAGCGCTTCGACCGCCTGCGCTCGATCACCATCTCCGCCGGTCTCAACAACGGCTATTCGCTCGGTGAAGCGCTGGATTACATGGAGAAGCTGGTACGCAGCGAGCTGCCGCCGCAGGCGCAGATCAGCTACGACGGCGAGTCGCGCGAGTTCAAGCGCTCCGGTTCGGCGCTGTACGCAACGTTCATGCTCGCGCTGGTGATCGTGTTCCTGGTGCTGGCCGCGCAGTTCGAGAGTTTCCGCCATCCGTTCATCATCATGATGACCGTGCCGCTGGCCGTGACCGGCGCTCTGGTCGGCCTGCAGGTCACCTCGGGCTCGATCAACGTCTTCAGCCAGATCGGCTGCATCATGCTCATCGGCCTTGCAGCCAAGAACGGCATCCTGATCGTCGAGTTCGCCAACCAGCTGCGCGATCGCGGCATCGAATTCCACGAGGCCGTGATCGAGGCCGCCGCGATCCGCCTGCGTCCGGTGCTCATGACGAGTCTGTGCACGGTGTTCGGCGCGATTCCGTTGCTGGTTGCTTCCGGCGCGGGCGCTGAGAGCCGTAAGTCGATCGGCGCCGTCGTGGTCTACGGCGTGATGTTCTCGTTGCTGCTGACGTTGTACGTCGTGCCGGTCGTGTACGGCTACATCGCGCGCAACACGCAATCGCCGGAGTACATCGCGCATCTGATCGAGAAGCTGCGCGGTGAGAAGAAGCCGCCGGCGGAAGTTCCGGGAACACCGGAGTCGGGCTGACCCACAAGAAATAAAAAGCCGGCAGGTGGCGACACGCTGCCGGCTCTCGTCCCAAGCGCACGCTTCAAAGCGAACGCTCTCGCAGGAGGACGGTCAATAAGACGGTAAAGCTGTCTGCAAGTTCCCCGAGCGACAAACAAGATTTCTGTAAGTCGCTCGTCGCAGACGCTTGGATTTTGCCTCGGATCATTAATAAAAGATAAATGACTGGCGGGGCAGGCAGCCCCTCGCATTGCTAAACTGCCGCCCTTTCCCGGCGGACCCCCATGGCGCTCACCCCGTACCAACAGCTCGAGCAGGAGTTCAAGCGGCTGCATGCCTTCCGTAGCGCCGCCAGCATTCTGCGTTGGGATTCCGCTGTGATGATGCCGCGGGGCAGCTCCGACCTGCGCGGCGAGCAGCTCGCGGCTCTGGAGACCGAGAGCCACGCGCTCCTCACTTCGCCTCGCGTTTCCAGGTTGCTGGCACGCGCGGAGGCGAACAGCGCAGGCCTCGAAGATTGGCAGAGCGCCAACCTGCGTGAGATGCGTCGCGAGCGCGATCAGGCGATCGCCACGCCGCAGAACCTGGTGTCGCGGCTCGCCAAGGCGACCGCGCGTGCCGAGGTCAAGTGGGTCGAGGCGAAGCAGAAGAGCGACTTCGGAGTCTTCGCGCCGCATCTCGAGGAAGTCGTGAACCTGCTGCGCGACAAGGCCAGCCTGCTCGGCAAGGCGCTGAATCTCGATCCGTACGACGCGCTGGTCGATGAGTTCAGTCCGGGCATGACCAGTGCGCAGATCGACACCATCTTCACGACGCTCGGGCGGCGCTTGCCCGGCCTGATCCAGGAAGTCATCGATCTGCAGGCAAAGCGGCCGCCGCTGGAGATGACCGGCCGCTACACGCCGTCCAAGCAGCGCACGCTCGCCCTCGAAGTGATGAAGGCCATTGGCTTTCCGTTCGATCGCGGCCGGCTCGACGAGAGCGAGCATCCGTTCACCGGCGGCGTGCCCGGCGACATCCGCATCACGACGCGCTTCAGCCCGACCGATCCGCTCACCGGCCTCATGGGCGTGCTGCACGAGACCGGCCACGCGATGTACGACGTCGGCCTGCCGGAAGCGTGGCGCGGTCAGCCGGTCGGGCGCGATCGCGGCATGGCGATGCAGGAAAGTCAGTCACTGCTGCTCGAAATGCTCATCGGCCGCAACCGGCCGTTCCTGCGTTACATCAAGCCGCTGCTGGACAAGGCGTTCGGCGTCACCGGTCCGGAATGGGAGGTCGAGAACGTCTATCGATTGCTGATTCGCGTGCGCCGCAGCCTGATCCGCGTCGATGCGGACGAGGTGACCTACCCGGTGCATATCATGCTTCGCTACGAGATCGAGAACGAGATGCTCAAGGGCGAGCTCAAGATCAAGGATCTGCCCGAGGCCTGGAACACGCGCATCCAGGATCGGCTCGGCGTGCGGCCGGCGAACGATGCGGAAGGCTGCTTGCAGGACGTGCACTGGGCCGTCGGCTCGTTCGGCTACTTTCCCTCATACGCGATCGGCGCCGTGATCGCGGGACAGCTGTACGAGAGCTTGCGGGCCGATCGACCGGAACTCGACGACGAGCTCGCCGCGGGCCAATTCGCCGGTCTGTTCGACTGGCTGCGTCAGAACGTGCACTCCGTCGCAGCCACCGTCAGCACGCCGGAGCTCATTCGCAATGCCACGGGCAAACCGCTGTCCGCGGCGGCGTGGCTGCGCTACATCGAAGGAAAATATCTTGAGGAGTAGCGTCCCCGCTGAACTGACCGTGGTTGGGGCGCCGGGCGGGCTTGCGTAGAATGCGCCCGATGTCCGCGGTACCCCACACTCCCAAACCTTCGAACACCTTCAAGCGCCTGCAAGCCCGGCTGCGCGGCGAGGTCGGCAAGGCGATCGAAGACTTCCGCATGATCGAGCAGGGCGATCGTGTGATGGTCTGCCTGTCCGGCGGCAAGGACTCATACACGCTGCTCGACATCCTGCTGTCGCTCCAGCGCAGCGCGCCGGTCGACTTCGAGCTGATCGCCGTCAACCTCGACCAGAAGCAGCCTGGCTTTCCCGCGCACGTCCTGCCCGACTATCTCACCGCGCTTGGCGTGCCGTTCCATGTGATCGAGCAGGACACGTACAGCGTCGTGAAGCGCGTGATCCCCGAGGGCAAGACGATGTGCGGCCTGTGCTCGCGGCTGCGGCGCGGCGCGCTCTATCGCTACGCCAGCGAGCACGGCATCACCAAGATCGCGCTCGGCCATCATCGCGACGACATCGTCGAGACGCTGTTCCTCAACATGTTCTTCGGCGGCAAGCTCAAGGCGATGCCGCCGAAACTGCGCAGCGAAGACGGCCGTCATATCGTCATCCGGCCGCTCGCGTACGTCGCCGAGCGCGACATCGAGCGCTACGCCCGCGCGCGCGAATTCCCGCTGATTCCCTGCACGCTGTGCGGCTCGCAGGAGAACATGCAGCGCCAGGAGATCAAGAAAATGCTGCAGGCATGGGAGCAGCAGTACCCGGGGCGTACCGAGTCGATTTTTTCCAGCCTGCGTAACGTCGTCGCTTCGCATCTCGCAGATCCGCGCGCGGCCGATTTCTCGACTCCGTCAGACGGAGATCCGTTCGCGTGAGCGCGCCCTACATCGTGTTCTCGCACGGTCAGGACGGCGAGCCGTGGGGCGCGAAGATCGTGGCGATGGCCGAAGTGGCGCGCGCCCAGGGTTACGCCGTCGAATCGGTCGACTATCGCGGCATGGCGGACCCGGCGGTGCGCGTGCGTCGGCTGCTGGAAGTTTGCAAAGAGCTGCCGGGCAAGCTGGTGCTGGTCGGCTCCAGTCTTGGCGCTCATGTCTGCATGACGGCGGCAGCCGAGCTGCCCGTGCGCGGGGTCTTCGTGCTGGCCCCGGCGTTCTACATGCCGGGCTACGAGCAGTACACGCCGAAAGTGCCGCCGGGCTGCCCGGTGACGATCGTCCACGGCTGGAACGACACCATCGTGCCGCCGGACAACAGCGTGCGCTTCGCGCGCCAGTACCGGACGACGCTCCATCTCCTCGATTCGGACCATCGCCTGACCGCGAACGTCGACGAGGTTTGCGAGTTGCTGGACCGCTTCCTGCGGAGACTGCCGAAGCTGTAGGCTGTAGCCAGAGGTGCGCGCTATGTCTCCACGAGTGCTTTCGCTGCTGCTCCTGTCCGCGTGGCTGGCCGCCTGTGGCTCCGCCGAAGAGCCGCGCAAACCGCCGCCGGTCGAGGACACGGTGTTCCAGGATACGGTCGTGACGCCGATCGAGAAGGCGAAGGGCGTCGAGGACACTGTGATGCAACAGAAGCGCGACGTCGACCAGGCTGTGGATCAAAGCGAACACTAAAGCACGCCGGCTGGCATGGCAGATCTGTCCGGGCTCGATCGCTTGTGGCTGGGGTTGTTGCGCGCGCCGCTGTCGTGGTGGGCGCGGCCGCACGTATTGCCTGACGATCTGCGTCGCCGCTATGCGCAGCACGACCGGCCCATCTGCTACGTCCTCAACGTCCTCGGCGTCGCCGATCTCATCGCGCTGGAGAAGGCCTGCTGGCAGCACGGTCTGCCGGAGCCGCTCGACGGTCTGAAGCCGCCGCTGCCCGAGCGCTCGGTGCTGTTCCTCGAGAAGCGCACCGGCTTCTGGGGCGATCGCATCGATCACCGCATTTCCGCGCCGATGCGCCAGCTCGTGGCCGCGGCGGCGAGCGACCGCTCGCTCGAAGTCGATCTGATCCCCGTGACCGTGCTGTGGGGCCGCGCACCGGATCGCGAAGGCTCCTGGCTGCGCGTGCTGCTGTCCGAGAACTGGGAGCGTGTCGGCCGCTTCCGTCGCTTCCTCTCCGTGGTCGTGAACGGCCGCAATCTGTTCGTGCAGTTCGGCGATCCGGTCTCGCTGCGCGCGACGTTCGATGACGGCGCCGACGCAGCTCGCGCAGTTCGCCGGCTCACTCGTACGCTGCGTGTCGCGTTGGCGCGCCAGCGAGCTGCAGCGATCGGGCCCGATTTGTCGCATCGACGTACGATCGTCACGCAGGTGCTGCGCGCCGGCTCCGTGCGCCGCGCGATGGCCGACGAGATGCGCGCCAAGAAGATCTCGCGACGCGAGGCGCTGAAGCTCGGCCAGGACTACGCGACCGAGATCGCCGCGAACTACTCGCACGTCATGGTCGCGATCATCGCCCGGATCCTCACCTGGTTCTGGACGCGGCTGTACGACGGCGTCGAGCTGCATCATTTCGATCAGCTGCCGAAACTCGCGGACGGCAACGAGATCGTCTACGTGCCGTGCCACCGCAGCCACATCGATTACATGCTGCTGTCCTACGCGATCTACTACAAAGGCTTCGCGATCCCGCACGTCGCCGCCGGCATAAATCTCAACATGCCGCTGGTCGGTCGCCTGATCCGCAAGTTCGGCGCGTTCTACATCCGCCGCAGCTTCAAGGGCAACACGCTCTACACGATGGTGCTGATGAAGTACCTCGGCGTGATGATGGCGCGCGGCCATTCGATCGAGTTCTTCATCGAAGGCGGCCGCAGCCGCACCGGGCGGTTGCTGCAGCCGAAGACCGGCATGCTGTCGATGACGCTGCGCAGTTACCTGCGCGATCCGCGTCGCCCCATCGTGTTCCTGCCCGTGTATTTCGGCTACGAGCGCCTGGTCGAAGGCAAGACATACATCGGCGAGCTGTCGGGCAAGGCGAAGGAGAAGGAGTCGGTGTTCATGATGGTGCGGACGCTGCCGCAGCTGCGCCAGAAGTTCGGCAAGGTGCACGTCAGCTTCGGCGAACCGGTGTACCTCGACGAGCTCATGCGCAAGCACGCGCCGGACTGGCAGCCCGCGCAGGGCGAGAAGGAAGATCGGCCGTCGTGGCTCGCGCCCGCCGTCGACGATCTCGCAACGCGCATCATGACGAACATCAACAGCGCGGCGTGCGTCGCGCCGATGAATCTGCTCGCGCTGGTGCTGCTGGCAACGCCGAAGCAGTCGATGCTCGAGACCGACTTGATCAGACAGCTGGAGCTGTACGCGTCGTTGTTGCGGCAGGCGCCGTATTCGCAGCAGATCTGGATCACGGATGCCGACGGCAACTCGATAGTGCGGCATGGCGAACGCATGGGCGTCCTGCACCGGAACAAACATCCGCTCGGTGACGTGCTGCAGATGACGGAAGAGAACTCGGTTCTCCTGACCTACTTCCGCAACAACGTGCTGCACCTGATGGCGTTGCCGTCGCTGGTCGCCTGCTGCTTCCTCAACAATCGCACGATGCGTACCGAGGACATCCAGCGCCTGATGTGGCGCATCTATCCGTACATGCACGACGAGCTGTTCCTGCGCTGGCGCGAAGACGAAGTCACCAGTGCGGTACTTGAAACGCTCGACGACATGGCGAATCACGGTCTGCTCGAGTCGGTCGACGGCGGCACGCAATGGCGCCGGCCGCCGACGGGTTCGACCGAAGCCGTGCAGTTGTCGGTGCTCGCGCACGTGACGGTGCCGATCATCGAGCGCTACTACCTGGTGATCTCGGTGCTGCTGAAATCGGGCAGCGGCCGCATCAGTCAGGACGTCCTCGAATCGCAGTGTCAGCTGATGGCGCAGCGCATGTCGCTGCTGTACGAGTTGAACTCGCCGGAATTCTTCGACAAGACGTTGTTCAAGAACTTCATCGATCTGCTACGCAATCGCAACGTGCTCGGCGTGAGCGCCGAAGGCCGGCTGACGTACACAGACATGCTGCCAGCCGTCGCGGACGATGCGCAGCTGGTGCTGCACGAGCAGATCCGCAACAGCGTGCTGCAAGTCACGCACCGTTGAGGCAATTCATGACGATCATTCGCCTGCTCGCGGCTGCGACGTTGCTCGCGGCTGTCCACGCCGCGCACGCCGAATACATTCTCTCCGTGCCCGACGGCGCCGCAGTTGCCGGAGCGCCGCTGCGCGCGGATCTCGCGATTCTGAATGAGAGCGATGCGCCGCTGCACATCGAGCTGCCAGCCTCGCTGCACGCGCGACTCGAGACCGTGAGCGCCGTCGCTACGCTCGATCTCAAGCCCGATCGCAGCGGTGAATTCGAGGTGCCGCCGCGGCAGTTCCTCAAAGTCTCGTTGCGTGGCAGCGTTCCGGAGGGTGTGACGGAAACCGCGACGCTGACTCTTACGGGTCTCAGCACCAATCGCGTCGCGGTGCAGGTTACGCCGCGCGATACGTCATCGAGTGCGACGTGGAACGCGCCGGTCGCGCCGCCCGGCGATTCGAACGGTACCGCACTCATCGACAAGCCGCCGCCGCTCGCCGTGTCCGTCTATGAGCCCGTGTACTTCATCGTGGGCGGCGACGGCGGACTGAATGCGAAGTTCCAGATCAGCCTGCGCTTCCGCCTGTTCGACAACTACGGGCGACTGGCGCGGCGTCTGCCGTGGATCGACGATCTCTATCTGTCGTTCTCGCAGACCTCGCTGTGGGATCTGGGCGATCTGTCGAAACCGTTCACGGATTCCAGCTATCGGCCGCGACTGTTCTACGCGAACTACGATCTCGCGCGCTTTCTCGATGGCAACCTGCGCGTCGGCGTGGAGAGCGGCTTCGGCCACGAGTCGAACGGCAAGGACGGCGACGCTTCGCGCAGCTACAACATGCTCTACGCGCGGCCGACACTCACGTTCGGCGATCCGGACGGGCTGCGCGCCTACTTCGCGCCGCTGATTCACAACTACATTGCGGACAGCGATAACCCGGACATCGATGACTACCGCGGTTACGTCGACTGGCTGGCGGGCATTGGCAGCAAGGGCGGATTGGATTTCTGGGGCGTGCTGCGCAAGGGGACGCGCAGTAATTTCGGCAGCATCGAGCTGAACGCTTCGTATCCGTTGTCGAAGTTGAGCGGTGGCGATCTGACGGGATGGCTGATGCTGCAGTACTTCAATGGCTACGGCGAGAGCCTGCTCGACTACAACCGCAAGCTGGATTCGCAGTTGCGGCTGGGAATTTCCATTGCGCTCTAGTCGTAATCTTTGACTGCGCCGCGCGTGCGCTTTACCTGGCCGCGCTGCTGCTTGTGCTCCAGCCGTCGCTGCTTTGACGCGCGCGTCGGTTTCGTCGCGCGACGCACCTTCGGTTCGATGCGTGCTTGCTCGACCATTTCCGACAATCGCTCCAGCGCATCGCGCCGGTTGTGTTCCTGCGTGCGAAAGCGCTGCGCAGTGATCACGATCACGTCGTCGTCTGTGAGACGTCGACCAGCGAGTGTGCGCAGTCGCTGGCGCACGCGCTCGGGCAGGGCCGGCCACGCCTTGAGGTCGCAGCGGAGCTGCACGGCGCTTGCAACTTTGTTGACGTTCTGGCCGCCCGGTCCGCCGGAGCGGATGAAGCGCAGCTCGATCGCCTCGTCGGGGATGGGTGCCGTCACAGTCACACGTCGCGGGCGATCGGGCTGCGATCGCTCATGTGCACCGAGATCTCGCGTTGTGCGACCGGAATCTTGATGCCGTTCTCCTGGAACAGCCGCCAGATCTGGCGGTTCACGTCCGAGCGCACGTTGTTCACGCCTTCCTGCGGATCGGAGATCCAGAAGCGCAGCTCCAGGTCGAAGCCGTAGTCGTTGAACCCCATCATGCGCGACACCGGCGCCGGCTCGCGCAGGATGCGCGGCTGACCTTCGGCGGCTTTCAACAAGATCGCGAGTGCTTTTTCCGGATCGCAGTCGTAGCTGACGCGCACCGGCAGCTTCAGGCGCACGCGCGGATCGGTGTAGCTCCAGTTGATGACGGGATTCGTGATCAGGTGCTGGTTCGGCACCAGCGTCTCGACGCCGTCGCGATCGCGCACCACCACGTAGCGGCCGCGCAGTTCCTGCACCCAGCCGAAGCCTTCGGTCGTTGTACCGGTCGTGCCGGTGAAGCTGATGACGTCGCCGGGCTTGATCGAGCGGTCCATCAACAGCACGAAGCCGCTGACGAAGTTCGCCGCGATCGCCTGCAGGCCGAAGCCGAGACCGATACCGATCGCGCCGGTGAGCACGTTGAGCGTGGTGAGATCGAGGCCGGAGGCGTTCAGGCCCAGCAGGATCGACAGGCCGATCAGGAATGCCTGCGCGAATTTCGCGATGCCGATGCGCATCGACAGCGCCAGGCCCTGCATCGCCATCAACCGCCGCTCGGCCCAGCGCGCGATCCAGATCGCGACCAGCATGAAGGCGCCGACCGTGAACAGGATCTTCAGCACCGACCACAGCGTGATCTTGCCCTTGCCGGCGTTGATGCCGACGCTGTCGAGCGCCTGCACCAGCGGATCGAACCAGCCGAGCACGTGCAACGCGAGCACGCCCCACACCACGAACGTGATCGTGTCGCCCCAGCCCTTGGTGCGATTGCCGAGCGAGATGCGCACGATGTAGACGGCGAGGCGGATCAGCAGCATCAGCCCGGCGAGCGTGATCGCGAGGTCGACCAGGTGACTCTCGGCTTTGATCGCATGCAGCACGCCGCCGAACGCGGCGATCATCACCAGCGCGGCGATGTGCGCGCTGACGATGAGGATTGCTTCGGTGACGCGCGCCTGGAAGCCGCGCTGGACGATTGCAGCCTTGGCTCGCTCGGTGCCGCGCACGGAGCGCCCGAACCACAGTGCCAGCAGCACTGCGACCAGGATGGCCGCGATCTGCAGGAGCGACGATGGGGTCAGCAGCGCCTCGAGCTGGCGGCCCACGTTTCGCAGCAGTTCCTGCATCTTCGGTAGTGTGCTGGCGTTATGCGTTGAGGTCGGGGATCAGCTCGCTTTCCAGGCGCGCGATCTGATCCTTCAACATCAACTTGCGTTTCTTGAGGCGTCGCAGTTGCACTTCGTTGACGTACAGGTCCATCTGCAGCCGGTTGATGACATCGTCGAGATCACGATGCTCGATGCGCAGCTCCCTCAGCCGCTCCAGCCGTCGGAACGTCTCGGTCTCGACCTTGTTTTCCGATTCGGTCATCGCCGGGTACTTTACGCAACATGGCCATGCCTGGCGAGCGCTCAATGGCCCTCATTCTCCGGCCTCTGTCGCTCGCGCCAGTCGCTGAGTTGCAGCACGTTCTTGTCCCCGTCGTGCCCGTTGCTGCGCGGCGCGACCGACTCGGGCCGGACGAGGGCCGCGTCCGTGTGCGTCTCGCCCGGTGCGTAGCCGATCGACTCGACCCGCCGGCCGGTGAGCAGCACGAAACCCTGGCGTCGCTCGATGCTCGTCGCCGTGTAGTCGAAGACATAAGTGCGGCGAAGTTGCAGGAAGCCGCCGTCGACGCGGACGAGCGCGAGCCGGGCGAACGCGACCGTGCCGTCGAGAAACTGCAGGCCGAGGCGGGTGCAGGCTTCCTTCGCCGCGGCGTTCGCGCTCTCGCGCGCAGCCAGGCTGTCCTGCCAGAACCACAGGACCGCCGCTCCCAGCAGTATCAACGCCAGCAGACCCCAGCTCAGCTGCATGCAAAAACCTCACTGTAGTGCCCGTATGATACGGCGCATGCTGCCCCGCTGGGATGACATCGACACCGTGCTGCTCGACATGGACGGCACGCTCCTGGATCTGCGCTTCGACAACTACTTCTGGCTGGAAGTGCTGCCGGAGCGCTACGCGCGACAGCACCAGCTGTCGGTCGAGGCAGCGCGCGCGAAACTTGCGCCGCTGTTCGTCGCCAAGCAGGGGACGCTCGACTGGTACTGCATCGACTTCTGGACCCGCGAACTGTCACTGGATATCGCCGAGCTGAAACGCGCCGAGCGCGTGCACGTAAGGTTTCTTCCGGGCGCCGAACGATTCCTGCAGCAACTGCACGCGCGCGCCCGCGATCCGGTCCTGGTCACCAACGCGCATCGCGGCGTGCTCGAAATCAAGGCCGAGCAGACCGGGCTGCTGCGTTACTTCCGGCGCATCATCAGCTCGCACGATCTCGGCGTGCCGAAGGAGCGCCCGGAATTCTGGCCGCTGCTGCAGGCGGAGCTGGCGTTCGATCCGGCGCGCTGCCTGTTCGTCGACGACAGCATTCCCGTGCTGAATGCAGCGCGGACTCACGGCATCGGACAGATTTTCGCGATCTCGCGGCCGGACTCGACCCAGCACGCGCGCGCGATAGCGGACTTCGCAACCGTCGAGCGGATCGAAGAGCTGCTCTAGTTCTCGGGATTTGCCGGCGCGCCTTCGCCGGGACGTCGGCCGCGACGCCGACGGCGCCGTCTCTTGTTTGGATCCGCCGCGGCCCCACCTTCCGGCTTCTGCTGAGCGTTACCGCTCGGGGCGGCGGCAGGGCGCTCGGCTCGCGGCGGCCGGGGAGGTCGTGAGCCGCCATCGCGACGCGGGCCGCCATCGCGACGCGGGCCGCCACGGCGTCCGCCGCCGCGATGACCGTTGTCGTTCGGCCGGCCGCGTCCGCCGAATCGGCGCACCGGCGCGGGCGCGACGATCTCCGGCAGCATGTCCTGCGGCACCGGCGCGACAGGAATCTTGCGCCCGATATACGCCTCGATGTCCGGCAGCGAGATCACGTACTCCTCGCAACCGAAGCTGATCGCATCGCCTTCCGCGCCGGCGCGTGCCGTGCGACCGATGCGATGCACGTAATCTTCAGGATCCTGCGGCAGGTCATAGTTGAAAACGTGGCTGACGTCCGGAATATGCAGGCCACGCGACGCGACGTCAGTGCCGATCAGCACCGCCAGCGTCCCCTCGTGGAAGTCGCGCAGCATGCGCAGGCGCTTGCGCTGGGGCACGTCGCCGGAGATGGCCTCCGCGTTGATCTGATTGCCGCGCAGCATCTGCTCGATCTGTTCGGCCGCGCGCCGCGTGTTGACGAACACCATGCTCCGGCGCGGATCCATGTGCTTGAGCAATCCGACCAGCAGGCGCGGTTTTTCGTCGTTCGACGGGTAGTAGATCACCTGACGGACGCGGTCGACGGTCATCTTGTCCGGCTCGATGCGCACCAGCGTCGGGTCGTTCATGTGCTCGTAGGCGAGCTCCAGCACCCGGTGCGACAGCGTCGCCGAGAACAGCATGTTGAGGCGCTGCTCGGGCGCGGGCAGCCGCCGCAGGATCCAGCGGATGTCGCTGATGAAGCCGAGATCGAACATGCGATCGGCCTCGTCGAGCACCAGCACCTGCACGGCGCGCAGGTCGAACACGCGCTGCTTGGCGAAATCGATGATGCGTCCCGGCGTGCCGATCAGGACGTCCACGCCCTGCTCGAGCACGTGGCGCTGCTTGTCGTAGTCGACGCCGCCGAACGCGAGCCCCAGCTTCAGACCGGTGTGCGAGCCGAGCACCTCGGCGTCGCGATGGATCTGCACTGCCAGCTCGCGCGTTGGAGCAACGATTAGCGCGCGTGGCGCGTTGAGGCTGCGCGACACCGGCGGCTCCGCGCGGATCAGCCGCGCATACATCGCGACGAGAAATGCCGCGGTTTTTCCGGTACCTGTTTGTGCCTGGCCGGCTACGTCGAGCCCGGCCAACGCTTGCGGCAGCGTCTGCGCCTGAATCGGCGTGCAGCGTTCGAACGAGGCGTCGGCCAGTCCCTTCTGCAGCGTTTCCGGCAGGTGAAGACTGGAGAAGGACAGCTCTGTTAAATGCGAATCAGCCATTCGTGATGAGAGACGCGAGAGGAAATTTGAGCCAGGATTCAGTTGGGGCCCGCTTGCAAATTGCCATGCCTGCGGTTCTAATAAGCCCCAACGCAGCGGAAGTCTCCGCTCCCGCCCCGACCGGATCACCGGCTCCAAGCTCCTCGTAGAAAGACCCCCGCCGGCGTGCCATGTGGGGTGCCATGTCGAATAGATGTTTGATGTCTGAGCTCGATAGAGAGTTTTGACGGAGGCTGACCAGCCTTAAGACCACCGCATTGTGCCCGAGCACGACTGACGAGTCACTTCGGTTTTGCATCGGGTTCCTTCCCTTGAGCACTTAACTGCATTGACCGCTTTGCAGCTCGGCCACGATCGGGCGAGCACACTTACTTCACAGGAGACTTTGCTTGGCGACGAGTGAAAAGATCGTGCACATCAGCGACACCAGCTTCGAGCAGGACGTGCTGAAGGCACCCCGCCCGGTGCTGATCGACTTCTGGGCGGAGTGGTGCGGCCCCTGCAAGGCGATCGCCCCCATGCTGAACGATCTCGCCGAGGAGTATCGCGACAAGCTCACGATCGTGAAGCTCAACGTCGACGAAAACCCCAAGACATCGCAGCGCTTCAACGTGCGCAGCATCCCGACCCTCATCCTCTTCAAGAACGGCCAGGTCGAAGGCCAGAAGGTCGGAGCCCCCCGTAAATCAGACCTGGTCGCATTTCTGGACAGCAAGCTGTGAGAGGCTATTTAGGTAATCAAGCCCGTAACCGCCCGGGCAAAGGTGGCGGCGGCGGTGGTCGGCCCAATCGTGGCAACGACGGCAACCGCGACCGCGGCGGCAACCATCGGCAGATGCACGACGATCTGCCACCCGATGACTTCGACGCCGACGACGTAGGCATCATTTCCCCAACTGAGCTCGCAGCATCGCGTCAGTCGATGAACTTGACGCAGCTCAAGCTCAAACCGGTGTCCGAGCTGGTCGAGATCGCGACCAAGATGGGGCTGGAGAATCTGGCCCGCTCGCGCAAGCAGGACATCATCTTCTCTATCCTCAAGGCGCATGCGCGCAGCGGCGAGGACATTTACGGCGACGGCGTGTTGGAGATCCTGCAGGACGGCTTCGGCTTCCTGCGCTCCTCCGACAGCTCGTACCTGGCCGGCCCGGACGACATCTACGTCAGCCCGAGCCAGATCCGCCGCTTCAACCTGCGCACCGGCGACTCGATCTCCGGCCTGATCCGTCCGCCGAAGGACGGCGAGCGCTACTTCGCACTGCTGAAGGTCGGCGAGATCAACTTCGATTCGCCGGAAGGCGCGCGCCACAAGGTTCTGTTCGAGAACCTGACGCCGCTGCATCCGACCAAGCGTCTGAAGCTGGAGCGCGGCAACGGCTCGAGCGAGGACCTGACCGCACGCATCATCGACCTGGTCGCGCCCATCGGCAAAGGCCAGCGCGGCCTGATCATCTCGCCGCCGAAAGCCGGTAAGACGATGCTGCTGCAGAACATCGCGACCTCGATTACCTCGAATCATCCCGATGTGTATTTGATCGTGCTGCTGATCGACGAGCGTCCCGAAGAAGTGACCGAGATGGCGCGCACCGTGCGCGGCGAGGTCGTGTCCTCGACGTTCGACGAGCCGGCCACGCGCCACGTGCAGGTCGCCGAGATGGTGATCGAGAAGGCGAAGCGACTGGTCGAGCACAAGCGCGACGTCGTGATCCTGCTCGATTCGATCACGCGCCTCGCGCGCGCCTACAACACTGTCGTGCCGAGCTCCGGCAAGGTGCTCACCGGCGGTGTCGACGCGAACGCCCTGCAGCGTCCGAAGCGCTTCTTCGGCGCAGCCCGCAACATCGAAGAAGGCGGCTCGCTGACGATCCTGGCGACGGCGCTCATCGACACCGGTTCGCGCATGGACGACGTGATCTACGAAGAGTTCAAGGGCACCGGCAACTCGGAAATCCACCTGGATCGCCGCGTGTCGGAGAAGCGCGTGTTCCCGGCGGTGAACATCAACCGTTCCGGCACGCGCCGCGAAGAGCTGATCACCTCGCAGGAAGAGCTGCAGAAGATCTGGATCCTGCGCAAGCTCTTGCACCCGATGGACGAGCTCGCGTCGATCGAATTCCTCATCGACAAGATGAAGGACACGAAGACCAACGCGGACTTTTTCGACGCGATGAAGCGGTAAGAGGTACAGGGGTCGTGTGACCCCTGTCACATTCTCTCCGTGTCCGCCTGATGTCTGTGTCAGGCTCCACCTCAGTGTTGCGATGCGCTTCTCGGATCGCGGAGCGCTCCTCGATTAACGTAATGCGCTGGACCACAACCCCGTCGATGGGTACCGCTGGCGCATGTCCGAAGCCCGCCCCGACTCGCCGACCCTGCGATTGCGCAGGCTCGACGCCGCGACGCACGAGCTCACCGAGCTGGTGCGCGAGGGGCGCATTTCGACCCTGTTCCAGCCGATCGTCGATCCACGCTCGCGCGGCATCTGCGGCTTCGAGGCGCTGACTCGGGGACCGTCCGACAGCTGGCTGCACTCGCCGCAGAATCTGTTCGAGGCGGCGCGCAAGAACGGCTGCAAGCTGGAGCTCGACTTCCTCTGCATCCAGAGCGCATTCAAGCGCTATGCAGCCTCGCGCGTCGCGGGGCTGCTGTTCGTCAACGTCTCGCCCGACACCGTCTACGAAGAGCCACAGTTCGCCACGCGCTTCCTCGATTACGCGACGCAGGCGGGCATGCCGCCGAATCGCCTGGTGATCGAGCTGACCGAAGAAAGCCTGCTCGACGACTACGCGCGGTTGCGCTCGACGCTGCAGCGGCTGCGCGAAGCCGGTTGCGCGATCGCCATCGACGATCTCGGCGCGGGCTCGTCGGGTTTGCGCACGTGGTCGGAGCTCAAGCCCGACTACGTGAAGATCGATCGCTACTTCGTCAGCGGCATCGACTCCGATCAGACCAAGCTCGAGTTCGTGCGCTCGATGCTCGACATGGGCCGCGCCATGGGCTGCCGCGTCATCGCCGAAGGCGTCGAGACCGAGCGCGAGTGTCGCGAGCTGGTCGATCTAGGCATCGATCGCTTGCAGGGCAACCTGTTCGGGCGGCCCGACGTCGCACCGATGGCAGCGCTGCAGCAGCTCGAATCTTTGGATCGCTCCATCGTGACGCACACGGCGTTGTGCGCTGAGCACATCGCCGCCTACGTGCGGCCGGTCGCGCCCGACATGCGCGTGCACGAGCTCGCCGATCTGTTCCGCGATCATCCGGATCATCTGACGCTGCCGGTCGTGCAGGACGGTCGTCCGCTCGGCGTCGTGCGCCGCGAGCAGCTGTTCGACCTGCTCGCCAAGCCGCTGCATCCCGAGATCTACAACAAGAAGCCGGTAACCGCGATCATGGAATCGCCGACACTGCTGGTCGACGGTCAGCTGCGCCTCGAGCAGGTGAGCCGGCTCGTGACGCAGAAGGGCCGGCCGCGGCTGACCGAAGAGTTCGTGATCACCAAGGACGGCCGCTATCACGGCCTCGGCCAGACCATCGACGTGCTGCGCCTGATCACCGAGCAGCAGCTGCAGTCGGCCAAGCATTCCAATCCGCTGACGCTGCTGCCGGGCAACGCCGCGCTGCGCAGTTGTATCGACCGCCTGCTGGAGAATCGCAAGCGCTTCGTGGTCGCGTATTTCGACCTGGATTCGTTCAAGCCGTACAACGACGTCTACGGCTACGCGCAAGGCGACCAGGTGATCCTGCACCTGGCCGGCCTGCTGAAGAACATGTTCTCGGCGCGCCTCGATTTCGTCGCGCACGTCGGCGGCGACGACTTCATCGTGGTGATGCGCTCGGCCGATTGGCGCGAGCGGGTGAATCGCATCATTCAGCGCTTCACCGCCACCGTCGCGAACTTCTATTCGCCGGAGCACGCGGCGGCCGGACAGATCACCTCGTCCGATCGCGATGACAAGAAGCAGAGCTTCCCGCTACTGACGGTGTCCGTGGCCGCTCTGGATTCGCAGACGACTGGTGCGGGCAGCGCCGATGCCGTCGCGCATCTGCTGGCGCACGTCAAGAAGCTGGCGAAACAGCAGACGGGCAACAGCTTCATCCTGCGCAGCGACGAACGCGTCGTCGACCTGCTCGCCGCCCGGAAATCGGAAGCGGAGCTGGTCTCCGAGCCGCTGACCGGGTCGTAGTCAACCGCCATCCCGCTCATCCGTTGTTGGGGGGTATGACCCTCGACGCCGTCACTGCGGCCAATCGCTTTGGCCTGGGCGCCCGCCCGGGCGAGCTCGAGCGTGCCCGCAGCGACCCGCGGGGCTGGCTGCAGCAGCAGCTCAGCGGCTCGCGCTCCGTCCCCGACGACATCCGTCGCTTGCCATCCTCGACCGAGATCTTCAAGAGCTATTCCGAGCTGCGCCGCGAGCGCAACGACGCGAAGTCGGACGGCGAGGCCGCGAAGCGCCTGCTCGGCGGCCTGCGCGCGCAGCTCGTTCCGTACTATCTCGATCAGGTCGCCGCGCGTTATCGCGTCGCCGTGCGCACCGAGGAATCGTTGCGCGAGCGGCTCGTGCATTTCTGGACCAACCATTTCGCGGTCTCCGCCGACAAGCCGCAAGTGCTGGCGCTCGCGGGTGCGCTCGAGAACGAAGCGATCCGGCCGCACGTTGCGGGACGCTTCGTCGACCTGCTCACCGCCGTCGAGATGCATCCGGCGATGATCCTGTACCTGGACAACCAGGCTTCGATCGGACCGGACTCGCAGCTCGCACAACGTCGTGGCCGACGCGCAGCGAGGAACGATCGCAAGCTCGGCATCAATGAGAATCTCGCGCGCGAGATTCTCGAGCTGCACACGCTCGGCGTCGACGGCGGCTACACGCAGCAGGATGTCACGACGTTCGCGCGCGCACTCACCGGTTGGTCGCTCGGTACGGATCGATTTCCCGGCGGCGGCACGCCCGGCAAATTCGCATTTCATGACGGTGCACACGAGCCTGGCGCCAAGACGATCCTCGGCGAGCGCTACAGTCAGACCGGTATCGCGCAGCCGCGTGCAGTACTCGCCGATCTCGCGAAGCATCCGGCGACTGCGCGGCACATTGCGTCGAAGCTCGCGCGCCATTTCATCGCCGACGAGCCGCCGGCCGACGCGGTCGATCACATCGCCAAGACATTTCTCGACAGCGGCGGCGACCTGCCGGCCGTGCATCGAGCAGTGCTCGACACGCCGGCCGCGTGGGCGGTCCCGGCAACGAAATTCAAGACACCGCACGAGCTGGTGGTCTCGACGTTCCGTGCGCTCGATTTCGTGCCGGACGAGCCGCGGCAGATTGCTGCGCCCTTCGACCTGCTGGGACAACGCCCGTACACGCCCGGCTCGCCGGCGGGCTGGCCCGATACAGCGACGCAATGGGACGGGCCGGACGCATTGCTCAAGCGCATCGAATGGTCCGGGTCGGTCGCGTCGCGCGTCGCAAGTCACGAGCAGCCGCTGAGTCTCGGAGAGCGCTCGCTCGGTGCTGCGCTCAACGAGCGCACGCGAGTTGCGATTACGCGCGCTGCGAGCACGGAGCAGGGCATCACGCTGCTGCTTGCCAGTCCTGAGTTTCAGCGTAGGTGAGATCGCCCATGACGAGCAGACGCGCATTCATGAGTGGAGCACTGGCCGCTGGCGCAGCTGCCATGTTGCCTCGCTGCGTCTTTGCGGACGTCGCTACCGACGCGCGTTTCGTGCTCGTGATACTTCGAGGCGCGCTCGATGGACTCGCAGCGGTACCCGCTTACGGCGACGGTGCCTACGCTGCGAAGCGTGGCGCACTCGCGATCACGGCGCCGCAATTGAAGCTGGATGGAATGTTCGCGCTGAATCCGTCGCTGACACAGTTGCACGAGCGCTTCCAGTCCAAGGAGCTGATCGTCTTTCACGCGGTGGCATCGCCGTATCGCGAGCGCTCGCATTTCGACGGCCAGGATCTGCTGGAGAACGGCACGAGCACGCCGAAGTCCGCGCACGATGGCTGGTTGAATCGCGCGCTGCCTTTGCTGCCTGAGGCGAAGCAGCGCGCGACCGATCGGGTTGCACTCGCGCTGGCGCAGAACGTGCCGCTGGTACTGCGCGGTGATGCTCGCGTCGGTTCGTGGGCGCCGTCGCGTCTGCAGGAGACGGATTCCGACACTCTGCAACGCATCGCCGATCTGTATTCGACCGACGAGTACTTCGCGAGTCGCCTCCAGTCGGCGCTTGCCGCAGACAGTGTCGTCGGTGAAGGCGAAGGCCAAGCCGGAAAAATGGGCGGCGGCGGCCGACGCGATCCGCTCAACGCGCTGAACACGGTCGCAGCGGCGGCGGGTAAATTTCTGGCAGCCGCTGATGGTCCGCGCATCGCGGTGCTGGAGGCGACTGGTTGGGATACGCACGCGAATCAAGGCGCCGAGCGCGGGCAACTCGCGAATCGTCTGCGTGGGCTGGATGAGTCGCTGAATAGTCTGCGCACATCGCTCGCTGGCGCGTGGGAGCGCAGCGCGGTCCTGGTCGTGACGGAGTTCGGCAGAACCGTTGCGGTGAACGGCACGGGCGGCACGGATCACGGCACAGCGACGTGCGCGTTGCTCGTCGGCGGCGCGGTTGCGGGCGGACGCGTCGTTGCAGATTGGCCGGGACTCGCGAACAGCGCGCTGTATGAAGGACGCGACTTGCGGCCGACGCTCGACGTGCGGTCGATCATGAAGAGCGTGCTCGCGTCGCATCTCGGTGCGGGCGAGAGCGGGATCGAAGCGCGGGTGTTTCCGGGCAGCGGCGCCGCGCGGCGGTTGGATGGCCTATTTAAGGCGTAGTAACAGCACTGCGAGACGCTCGGACTGGATCGGGAACGTGCGCAGGTCGGCGACCTCGTCAGGCGTGTGGTTGCCGTGGCCGAGCAGGCCGATGCCGTCGATCGCCATCTCCACGTAGGGTGCGGCGTATGAAATGTCTGCAGCGCCGGCGCGGCGCGGATCGACGGCCGTCACGGGACCGAATCCCAGATCGCGACTGACCGCGTCGTACATCGACAGCAACTTGCGATTGCCGTCGGTCGGCGGCATCGGCACGCCGCCGTCGCTGAACGTGATCGTCGACGCTGCGCCCGGCAGGCTGGCCGCGACGATCTTGCGCATGCGCTCCTTGGTGCGCTCCAGCTGCTCAGTCGAAATCGTGCGCAGATCCCCGGTTGCGACTGCGACCGGCGCGACGATGTTGTCCTTGCCGAACGTTTCGGCGTGCAACACCTTCGGATCGAAGTTGAGCTGCGTGCTGCCTGCGATCAAGCCCGGGTTGAATGTCAGCAGCTCTTCGCCGTGCAGCTCGTCGTAGAACGTGTGCAGGATGCGCGCGAGCTCGTAGATCGCGCCGGCGCCGACTTCGTCGGTGAAGATCTGCGAGGAGTGCGCGCTGCGCGCTTTGACGTCGATCTGCCAGCCCGTGTAGCCGCGACGCGCGGTGAGCGCGGTCTTCGGATCATCCGCGCCGTTCTCCAGCCCGATTGCGACGTCGGCAGCCTTCGCGGCTGCCACCAGCGACGCGCGCGCGGCCTCGATCGGCCGGCCCGAATCCTCCTCGTCGCCGATCATCAGCATCGTGATGTGCATGCCGTCGAGCGCTTTCGTCTCCTTCAGCGCGGTGAGCGCCGCGAGCGCGACGATGAGACCGCCCTTCATGTCGGACGTTCCCGGACCGCTCACCGTCTGCGCATCGACGCGCTGGAAGCGCTGGAACGGATGATTCGGCTCGAACACGGTGTCGAGGTGGCCGATCAGCAGCACGTGGCGGCCGCGGCCCGGATGCTCGGCGATCAAGTGGCCGGCGCGCCCGAACGCTGCGCCGTCTTCCCAGCGCACCTTGAATCCGAGCGCTTCGAAGCGTGGCCGCAGCACGTCGGCGACGCGGCGCACGCCCGCGAAATTCATGGTGCCGCTGTTGATGTTGACGATCTCTTCCAGCAGCGCGATCGAGCTGTCCTGGTGCGCCGGGACGCGCTTCACGAGCGCGCGCTCGGCGGCGGACGGCGCGGCGAGCGCTGTGCCCATGCCGCACACCAGGACGAGAAGGAAACGAGTTACGAGTCGCAGCACAGATCGCATGGCGGAATTTCACCTTTGGTGGCGTTTCGCCGCATGATACGCGACCGATGAAATCCGAGAATTCGCCAGCCGCGCCCGCCGTCACGGCGGAGGGTGAAGCCTTCGCATCCCCGCCCAAGCGCCTCAAGTATGTGAGCGTTCCGCCGCCGGCGCCGGGTTCGAGCGTCGAGATCGCCCCGGGCGTGCGCTGGGCGCGCATTCCGCTGCCCATGGACCTCAATCACATCAACGTGTGGCTGGTCGCGATCGAGGGCGGCTGCGTGATCGTCGACACCGGCATGGCCGTGCAGATGGGCAAGGAGGCGTGGGAGTCGATCGAGCGCGAGACGTTCGCGACGCAGCCGGTGCGTGCGGTGTTCATCACGCACATTCACCCGGATCACAGCGGACTAGCCGCGTGGTTGCAGGAGCGCTATCGCGTGCCGGTGTTCATGTCGTCAGGCACTGATGACATGTTGCGCGTGATGAGTACCGGAAAGGGCAGGCCGCAAGCTGGGCAAGTCGAATCGTTCTTCCAGACGCACGGCCTGAGCGATGTCGCGCAGGTCCAGCCGATGTTCAATCCGGAGCGCTTCGGTCGCATGACGAGCGGCCTGGCGAAGGTGGAGCGCCACGTCGCCGACGGCGACACGTTGAGCTGGGCCGGCAACGAGTGGCTGGCAATGCAGACCGATGGACATGCGCAGGGCCATCTGTGTCTGTCGAACGCAGCCGCGCGCGTGCTGATCAGCGGCGATCAAGTGCTGCCGTCGATCTCGTCAAACATCAGCTACGGATTTCACACTGCCGATGCGAATCCGCTCGGCTCCTATCTGGATTCGCTGCAGCGGCTGCGCCGGCTATCGACTGAGACGCTGGTGCTGCCGTCGCACGGCGTGCCGTTCTATGGGCTGCAACACCGCATCGACGATCTGACCTCGCATCACGAGGAGCAACTCGCAAAGGTGCAGGAGCGCTGTCGCGAGCCGAAAACTGCTGCCGAGATTCTGCCCGTGATGTTCCGTCGCGAGCTCAAAGGCATGCATCTGTTCCTGGCGTTCGGCGAAGCGCTCGCGCACCTGGAGTACCTGGTGCACGCCAAGCGGCTGCAGCGCGTGACCGCCGCAGGCATCATGCGCTACGCAGCTCAGTAGTCGATCCACTCCACGGCGAACGCGGGCTTCTCGCCCGTGATCCGCTTGAGCGTCGTCTCGATCGTTGCCGCGTCGTTGTCGAAGCTGCCGTGACACGCGCGGATGCGCCGACCCAGCGAGCCGGTCGAGACCTGCTTGGTGCTCACCACGTCGAGTCCGTTGCCGCTCGCGCTCCAGAACTTCTGCCAGCGCTTCACGGCGTCGAGCTCGTCTTCATGCCATTTCGGGTTGGCCTTCGCATCGAACGTCTGCTCGAGACCGAGGATCGGCATCTTGTGGCAGCTTTCGAGCGCGCGGCTCACGAGATACAGCAGCGATTTGCGATACGGACCCACGGTGTCGCAGATCTCGACCGTATCGGACAGCAGGTGGATGAAGAAGCGCTTGCGCGCCAGCAGGTCGTTCTCCATCGCGGGCACGTAGTGCTCCAGGGCGAAACGCACCGTGCACGCAGGCGCGTACAGGTGACAGCTCGCGACCTTTAGATTGCGCTTGGGCAGCAGGTCGAGCAGATGCCCGAGGATGATCGAGCCGGCCGAATGCCCGACGAAGTGAATCTCCGCTTGCGGTGCGTCCTTCTGCAGCTGCGCGAGCGCATCGGCCAGCATCGTGCAGCCGCGACTCTCTCCAACTGCGCTCGCCGCGTTCTGCTTCATTTGACTCCAGATCGGCTTCGCGGCGGGTCGCGCCAGTACTTCGACGGTGCGGTCGAGCACTTCCGCCGCAGTTTCCTTGACGCGCTCGAACAGGTCGCCGATGTCGCCTTCGGGCCGCGGCACTTTCTTCAGCTCGTCGTCGAGGATGCCGGCCAGCGTCTCGGTCGGCCCCGTGCGCCACGTGAGGAACACGGGATAGACGCCGTTGGCTTTGAAATACGGCGCGAGCGTCTGAATGCGCTGCACCGACGCGTCTTCCGAATTCAGTCCGCCGTGCGCGTAGATCGCGATGTGCCGCGGCTTCGCACCTTTGCCCCAGAAGCGCAGCGGCTGGTCGCAGACGACGTTGCGCATGCAGGTGGCGCCGTTCTCGAACGTGAGGATGCGGTTGATCACCTCGCCGTCGTTGCCCATGACGACCGTGTGCTGATACGCCTGTTCGGCGCTCCAGCGCGCAACTTCCTTGCTGACCTTCGGCGGCGGCTGCGTCGCGGAGCTCGACGTGAACGTGATCGAGCCGGCACGCGCGATCACGGTTTGTCCCTTCGAGGGTACCGGCACGCTCGAAGTTTTCTGGGTACCCGACTGTACGCCGAGTGCTGCGATCCACGCGTCGGTGCCGTGCTTGACCCAATCTTCGTACGGCAGCACGCCGAAGCCGCAGTTGCCCCAGACCAGGCCCCACGAGTTCTGCACGACGAAGCCAATCTTGTTGTAGCCGACGAGCGCGAACGCGTGGCCGCCGAGCGAGTCGGCCTTCTTGATCGGGTTGACCACCGGCAGCGACGCATGACCGGTGATGGTCTTCTTGCGTGCCTCGATACCCCAGCCGTCGTGCACGTCGCCGGAGACATAGATCGCGCCGATCTCGCGAATCGCCGCCTGCATGTCGACGACCGATGAGCGATTGATGCGGTAGTAGACGCCGAGCCGGCGTGTGAGTGCGTCCTCGGCCCAGGTGTCGTGCGGCTTCAGAAAACGCACGTGGCCGGCGGCATCGCGATAAGGCCACAGCGCATCCGAGCACACGCCATGCTTGTGCCATGCCTTCAGCGCGCCGCGGCAACTCGAGCCGTCGTAATCCTCGCCCGGCCATTCGTCGTAGAACCGCGCGAGGTGATACAGCATGCGCGGACTGACCGGCTGCTGGCGGACGCGGGCTTTAGGCGCGCCCAGCGTGACGCGCCAGTGCAGATAGTTGACCACGCATGCCAGGCCGAAGCCGGTGCACGCGCCTTCCTCGCCTTGATCGAGCACCAGTCCCGATTTGCAGTAGCGCGGCAGCAGACGGCGGATGTCGTCATCGTCCGGCCATTGCTGCGGCAGAGAGACCACGTTCGGCGTGTACTCGCGATCGCGCAGGTCGAGACGATCGGGGCGGGCGTCGAGCGTGCGGCCGAGAGTCTTGGCGAATTTGGCGGGCATGTAGATTCTCCGTGGCTGCGCGCTGGTCTACCGAATCGACGAGCGGTTTTCAATTGCCCCGGCGGGCGCAGCGCTGTCGTCTTATCATGAGCAGCGGTCCACAGGAGACGATGACCCGTGCGTGAGTTCATTGAGTTCGCGGTGCATCTCGCCGATCTCGCGAGCGAGCAGATCGTGCCGCGCTTTCGCGTCGCGATCGGCATGGAGAACAAGAGCAAGGACGGCGGCTACGATCCCGTGACGGTCGCGGACCGCGAGGCGGAGGCAGCGATCCGCCGTGAGATCCGCCGCGTGTATCCGGATCACGGCATTCTCGGCGAGGAGCACGGCCTCGACGCTGGCACCAGCTCCTACACGTGGGTGATCGATCCGATCGACGGCACGCGCGCGTTCGTGCTCGGCCAGCTCCACTGGGGCACGCTCATCGCGCTGAACGATGGCAAGGCGCCGATCGTGGGAATCATGCGGCAGCCGTACACCGGCGAGACGTTCCTTGGATCTGCTGCGGGAGCTGAGTTACGTCGGGGGAGTGAGACCACGCGGCTCAGTGCGCGTGCCAACACACGGTTGGCCGATGTGACGATCTGCGCGACCGATCCGACGATGTTCGCCGGCGCCGCTCATCAGCAGGCTTTCTCGCGCCTGGCGCCGCGTGCACGCTCGGTGCGCTTCGGCGGTGACTGCTACACGCCGTGCCTAGTGGCTGCCGGCTGCGCCGACCTCGTCGTCGAGGGCGGTCTCAAGCCCTGGGACGTGCAAGCTCTGATCCCGATCGTGCAGGGCGCCGGCGGCGTGATCACCGATTGGTCCGGCCGCCCCGCGGATCGAGCCAGCGAAGTCATCATCGCTGGCAACCGTGCCTTGCACGCCGAAGTCGTCGCCGCTCTCGCCTGGTCTGCGTAGCGCCTACTTCGGCGCGTCGCCGGAGAAGGACTGCGGGGTGGCACCCTCGACGGCGCCGATCTTCGCGCGGTCGCTGACGAACAGCTCCACTTCGTGTTCGAAGCGCAGCTTGCCTTCGACGACGGCGCCCGGGCCGATGACGATGCGCGGCGGCTTGTGGTTGCTCTTGTTGAACCAGTTCGCGTTCGGCTTCTCGACCAGGATACCGCCCTCGACGCGCGAATCGGCCCCGACCAGGATGTCGCCGTTGACGGTCTTCAGTCCGCCGCCGACGTGCGCGGCGTCGATGTTCATCTTGCCGTTCACGTTCGACAGCTGGCCCTTGATGTCCGCACCCTTGGCGAGCTGCGCGGAGCCGTTCACCGCCGAAACGCTGCCGCTGACCTGTGCGCTTGCCGCGAGCTTCAGCGTGCCGTTCACCGTTTCGACGCTGGCCGCTTTCACGTCCGCGGCCAGCGAGATGCCGCCGTTGACGCTCTCGACCTTCTGCACCGTCGCGTTGCGCTCGATGGTGATCGAGCCGTTGACGGTGTCGACGTTCGCCGCGGTCGCACCTTCCTCGATCGTGACCGAGCCGTTGACCGTCGAGACGTCGCCCGCGGACTGACCTGCTTCGACGCGCACGGAGCCATTGACCTTGGAAATCTTGCCGTCGCTCGCCACTGCCGCCAGCGGCAGACAGGCCAGCAGTGCCAGACACAAACTTTTCATCGCAAATCCTCCGTTCCCGTGCTGTTCGTTCGATCGCTCATGGTCGATTGGATGCGGCCTGCCTGCCAAGGGTTGCAGGGCTCGTGTAAGGTTCGGCCATGGATGGACTTCTGCATGTAGCCGGCGTTGCCCCAGTCATCCAGGCGGCGGTCGCGCCAGTATTCCTGCTTGCGGGAGTCGCCACCACTCTCAACGTCCTCGCCACCCGCATTGCGCGGATCATCGACCGCGCGCGCCTGATGGAGGACAGATTGCCTGCTGCAACCGCCGACCATGCGGACGACTTGCACGGACGTCTGCGCGTGCTCTCGCGCCGTGCCACGCTCATCAATCGCGCGATCGCGTTGTGCGTGTTGTGCGGCTTGCTGGTCTCGCTGGTGGTTGCTGCATTGTTCGTCAGCGCGTTGCTCGAGATCGATCTCGCGCTGCCGATTGCGATCGCGTTCGTGGTCGCGTTGCTCAGTTTCGCGGCGGCGCTGCTGCATTTTCTGCGCGAAGTGTTCATTGCGACCGCCTCGCTTTCTTTCGGCGGCACACGTGTTGCCGCGCGCGACGTCGCCAAACGATGACAGTGCCGAACTAAAAGTGTCAGGTCCGGGCAATCAACGGCGTTTGGGCCGATTCCGTGATGGACTCCACACTATTGCATTCACGGGACCCGGCATGATGCCGGCCGCATGGTGCAATCCCCTCCGGAAATCCTGGTGCAGCCGGATGCATACCGGGTCACTCGCGAACCCCTGTTGCTCGTCTCCGAGCTGCAAGCGGCGCTCGCCGTCTGCCTGTTCGATGACACGCAAGGCGTGGGCGGCCTGCTGCATCTTCGCTACGTCGCGACCAGCGGCATCGAGCCGGTCGATCTGACCGACAACACGCTGAGCTCCGACCTGCTGCTGATGGACAGCTTCTGCAAGGAGCTGCGCTCGGCGGGCGCCCGCAAGCAGAGCTGGCGCGTCAGCATCTTCGGCCACACGCCGCAGCAGCCGGCGATGGAAGGGCCGGCGGCGACGGTGATCGATCTGGCGAAGGCGTACTTTTCCGACGCGCGCCTACCGGTGGAGTGCAAGGAGTTTCGCCGGCCGCTGGGCGTGGTGGTCAGGATGGATGCGAGAGAAGGGCGCATCTGGGTGAATGGCACGCCGGGGGCGACGGCGGCAGTTTGACCGCTATGCAGGCTGCAGAGTCAGGCTAAAGCCTGACCCACAGCTGCGGGTTTGCGGTTCTTCGTGGGTCAGGCTTCAGCCTGACACCTTCATGCTAGCCTTGGCGCCGACAACAAAAAGTCGAGGCAGAGTCCCGTGCAGACAGCCCCCGTGCAGAACGTCGCGCCGTCCGCTCCGCTCCACAGATCGCTGTACTTCCAGGTCCTGATCGCCATCGCGATCGGCGTGCTGCTCGGCTACTTCGCGCCCCATCTGGGCGAGCAGATGAAGCCGCTCGGCGACGGCTTCATCAAGCTCATCAAGATGATGATCGCGCCGATCATCTTCTGCACGGTCGTGACCGGCATCGCCGGCATGGAGAACATGAAAGCAGTCGGCAAGACCGGCGTGCTCGCGCTCGTGTACTTCGAAGTCGTCAGCACGCTGGCGCTGATCGTCGGCCTGGTGATCGTCAACGTCGTGAAGCCCGGCGCCGGCATGAACGTCGACGTCTCGACGCTCGACCCCAAATCGATCGAGCAGTACGCGCACGCGGCCCAGGAGCAGAGCGTCAAGGACTTCCTGCTGAACGTCATCCCGACGACGATCTTCGACGCCTTCACCAAGGGCGACATCCTGCAGGTGCTGCTGTTCTCGGTTTTGTTCGGCTTCGCGTTGCATGCAGTCGGCGAGCGCGCGCGTCCGGTCTATGAGCTGGTCGATCGGCTGTCGCACGTGCTGTTCCGGATCGTCGGCTTCATCATGCGGCTCGCGCCGATCGGCGCGTTCGGCGCGATGGCATTCACGATCGGCAAGTACGGGCTCGGCACGCTCAAATCGCTCGGCCTGCTGATGGCCTGCTTCTACGCGACCTGCCTGATCTTCATCTTCGTCGTCCTCGGGCTGATCGCGCGCGCCCACGGCTTCAGCATCTTCCGGTTCGTGCGCTACCTGCGCGATGAGCTGCTGATCGTGCTCGGCACATCCTCGTCCGAATCGGTGCTGCCGCGGATGCTGTCGAAGATGGAGGCCGCCGGCGCGGCCAAGCCGGTCGTCGGCCTGGTGATCCCGACCGGGTACTCCTTCAACCTGGACGGAACGTCGATTTATTTGACGATGGCGGCCGTATTCATCGCCCAGGCGACCAATACGCCCATGACGCTGCTCGATCAGCTCACGCTGCTGGCGGTGCTATTGCTGACTTCCAAGGGCGCTGCCGGGGTCACGGGCAGCGGCTTCATCGTTTTGGCAGCGACGCTATCAGCCCTTGGTACATTGCCCGTGACTGCCGTAGCCCTCATCCTAGGCATCGACCGGTTCATGTCGGAGGCGCGCGCGTTGACCAATCTTGTCGGCAACGGCGTTGCGACCGTCGTGGTCGCGAAATGGTGCGGAGCGCTGGATGAAAAGCGCCTGCAGCAGGAACTCCGGAAATAACGACGCGAACGTTCGCGTTTGCGCACTCAGCCCGCGCCCGACTCTTATGAACCTGTCCGTCGAATTCGTTCCGGTTACGACGTCACAGCAGATCGAGGCAGTTGCCGGTCTTGCGCACGAGATCTGGTACGAGTACTACGTGGCGCTGATCGGCCGTGCACAGGTCGACTACATGGTGGCCAAGTTTCAGAGCAGCGCGGCCGTGGCCGCGCAGGTCCGCGAAGGCTACGACTATTTCTTAATCCAGCTGGACGGGCAGATCGGCGGATACTGCGCGGTGCAGTCCGAACCAGCGAACAGGAGCCTGTTCCTGAGCAAGTTGTATCTGTTACGCGACGCCCGCGGCCGGGGAACCGGCAGGGTTTGCATGGAGTTCATTGAGCAGCTTGCCCGCCGCCGCGGTCTCAACCTGCTATGGCTGACCGTGAACAAAGGGAACCCGGCCGTGAAATCCTACGAGCGCCTAGGGTTCCGGATCGCTGCGGACC
>DATJIP010000211.1:0-14461 GCA_035493235.1 Steroidobacteraceae bacterium | reverse complement strand
AGCGTTCGAGGCCAATGCAAAGCGCGCTTAGGCGTGTGTCCATGAAATCCTGGGAACTCCAAAGGTAAGTCGACTGAGGTACATCCGTTGGCCTCCACTATTTATATGTACACGTCTTCGCTGCCAAGGCTTGACCCGCGTTCTGGTTGTAAGCTCGTACACCCATCATTCCGGCAACGGATCGCTCTCGCGCACACTCGCTAAAGAGCGTGCGACGGACTTCGACTTGCCAGCAAGTCCGATGCGATGTCATGTCACGATTCCGGTGACAGACACCACGAAGTGCTCGCAGATGTACTCAAAGGTCTTCAATTACTTGGGTTGCTCGAAGCGAGAGTGCCAGACTACGAACGATTCACGAACTGGGCTGCACCTTATGCTCGGCAGACGGTCGCATTGACGCGGCCGAGAATCGATTATCCCCGCTCAACGGGATGCGCACGATGAACGCCACTATCGAAGCTGTGAATCAGCACTACAGCCGAGCTATGTCCCTCAAGCAAGCGGAAATAGACAAGATCGGCTTCTTCAACTACGGATACTGGAAAGGAGTCGACAACAGCATCGAGGTCGCCCAGATAAACTTGATCGAAACTCTGGTGAATTTCTTGACGCGGCGCCACGGAAAGGTTCTGGACGTTGCATGCGGAAGAGGCGCTTCTTCCAAGTTCCTTACGAAGTACTTTGATCCAGACAAGATACTCGGAATCAACATTTCTGAAACTCAGCTGCATGTGTGCAGGACGATTGCACCGGAATGCACGTTCAGGCTTATGGATGCTACGAAGCTCGATCTCGAAGATTCGTCGTTCGATAACGTGCTGTGTATCGAAGCTGCATTCCACTTCAAGACACGACGCGACTTCCTCATGGAAGCTTATCGCGTGTTGGCGCCGGGCGGCAGAATCGCTATGTCGGACATCATTGTGCACGATCCCTGTCTACTGCCGCCTGACATACCTCTTGAAATCCTTCCCCCCGAGAACGTTCTGCAAAGTCTAGTCGTCTACCGACAACAGATTCTTGATGCAGGTTTCAGGTACGTACGAGTCGAAGACACAACGGAGCTGAGTGTCGTGGCATTTCAAAAATATCGAACGCGAGTAGCCGAGCGCGATTTCGATCGGACAAATGACTGCGAGAACCTCGCATATAGCTATGACAGTCGCTCGCCCGGGGCATGGACATGGTGCATGACATATGTGATCAAGTAGTCGGCGAGAGAATCGCAACCCACGGCGAGCTTTCTCAGAGCACCTTTCCCTCCTTCGCCCGTCGTAGCAGCATCATTCTGTTCCTTGCGAGCCTCTTGAGAGTTTCGGCCCCTGCTTCTGAACCATCGTAGAAAGTACCGACCCACTTATCGATTGGAACGATGCCACCGCCATAGTTCGCATTGAAGTATCGATGGTGGAGATAGTGCATGTAGTGAAGGGTGCTGAAGGTCCTCCGTCCGATGACGAGACGATCGAAACCTTGGTGGGCCAGTGACGGGCCCAATGCCATGTACACCAAGAGATACAAGGTGTGGAGTGGATGTGCAGGCAGCGCCCAAAAGAGACACACTGCAGAGAAATAGAGCACGTGTTCGATCGGATGCATCGACAAGCCTGACCACGGACCCGGATTCACATTCCTGTGGTGGAGTTTGTGCACTGTCTTGTATAGAGGACTCCAGTGCAGCAAGCGATGCGTCGCATAGAAGTGAATGTCAACCCAGAGTGGGATCACCAAGGTCAGCACCACGCAATAGCTCGGGTTCGTCTGCCAATGGACTGTGCGCACAGAGCCGCTCGCTTGCAGCCAGAGCGTCAACGCTGCGTAGATGGTCCAAATTGGAACTGCGCTGAAAACGTTCCAGAAGATGTTGTCCCAGGATTGAGTTCGAAACAGAAATGCCCCGTCGTTCACAAACTGCCATCTGCTGTCGTATTTGTAGTGGGTCTGCTGTGCTCTACGAACATAAAGGTGCAAATGCCAAGCACCGACGAAGAGCACAAGCACTACAAGGTGGCTACCTAATAGCGCAAAGACCCACGCTAGTGACGGACGACCCGCGTCAAGTGAAGGTGGAAAGTGGAACTTCCAAAGCAGCACAGCTATGCCGAAGAAAAGGACGTGCCAGGGCAGGAGGTACCCCGGAACACCAAAGAACCACTTTAGGGCGGCCCCAATCTTGATCGGCCAGCTGAAGATAGGCGCTCCATGCGACAACACGTCGGGACGATACCCACGTTCCTCTTTCAGACTCATTTCATAGTCCGCTGCCTTGGACATGCATCGCACCCGTGCGCTGGGATTCTGCAAAAGCGGCGCAAATACGCCTCGCTGACATCGTCAGCTAAGTGTAACGACCGCCTTCAACTGAACTCTGATCCCCAGGAGCTGTGTGCCCGGGTGTGGGGTATCGCTGGGGATACGCGGCTTGTGCGTGATTCTCGCAAGCTGCGAGTTCAAAACTTACGATGCACTTCGAATCCGGCCCGGGGAGCCATCCAAAGATTTTCCAAGGACTTCCGAGGACGTCCAGGGACGTCCAGCAGCAAGCTCTAATCACTGAGCTTTCAGTCCTTTTGTTCTCCGCTAACGACTATTGACCTCCATCTGCAGCCACCGCCTCGTGGGGGTATTTCTGGGGGTATCTGTGACTCATTTGATATGCATACCCCCACGCGCCAATCGAAGATGCAGGGCACGAGAACGTGAGCGCGGATATGGGGGTGAATCCGGGTTTGGGATCGAACTCGTGACGCTCCAACGCTCCTGCTTTTCTTGTTCGCGCATGGTCCTCGAGTGTCCAGCAGAGGGACGTTCAGCCGGCAGCTCGCGAGAACGGAGCGCCAAGATCGAACTCTCACATTTATAGGCGCGCTCCTTCCCTAGGCGTCATGCAGGGATGCTTACGCTGTGGACTTCGCTCGTGGGCAAGATTTCGAACGCCGCGCGATTAGATGTGTGCAACTCGATCAGAGGCTTGCCTGCTTCGGTGACGCGCACCGAGCATGCGGCGAGCTTGGTATTGAGGCAGACTCGACCACCACCAGGTGGATCGTCGTACATCAATCCCACCACCATGTCCGAATTGGCCGCGAAGTTGATCTCAACTTTGATGCCACCGCTTTGAGCCGCAATATTCCACTCAAAGCATCGGTAGCTGGCGCGATTGCGAAGTGCCTGAGTCAGCGAATTCAGCCGAAACTCTCTTCCCGGGACACGCAGTACCAGATTGGTTAGCCAGGGAGTCCAGAGCGGACAGATCCGGAGTTTGGCGGTTGAGCACTCCAAGAACGCGTCCGGACGGCCCTCGAATCCCGCAACCTGTCCCCAGGCATATCGGTCTGTATGCCGAAGGCCCCAGTTGTGGTTTTGACTGCCACGCCAGCCTTTGATGGGAACGGACTTGCCATTGACGTTCAAGGTGCCCTCAAAGTCTGCCAGCGGAATGCCAGTCAGTGCTTTGGCCTTGGGGAATCCTTTGCTGTACAGCGCAAGCGGAAGCAAGAACACAGGCGGGCCGGCACCGCGATAAGCGAGACTCCAGGCGATTTCCCGATTTCCGGACACCGCCGATCCGGAAAGATCGCGCTCCGACAGCGTGCAATCACCAATGCGGACGTCGAGCGTTTGAGCGGAGAACGAACAAGACTCGAACGGTACAGACTGCTTGATTGCTATGTGCTCTGACGACTGACCGTCGAAGTAGATCGCCCAAAGCTGACCGACCGCAAGCTGTGAACGTCCGCGCGGGCAAAAGAGCGTGTACCTGATCCAGAATGCCTTCGGCTCTGATGGATGGTTGGCCCGTACAAAGTAGCTCTCGTAGAACCCACGCGTCGACTTCGGATCGAATCTCGACGCGCCTATGGCGTCCAGCAAAGCTCGGCCGGACAGTTGTTCAAGCGGGTGCAAGTGAGGTGTCTCCGGGCCGACGCCTGTGCGTCTTCTCACGTCGCGTACAGCGCGGAGTTGGAGGGCTCAGTATGGAATCGTGTACGACCATCGACGCTTCCATTCGCGCTGCTCCAACTCGTAGATCTCGACTGTAGCTCCACCGCTTGTACTCCAGTGCAGTTCCGCCACCTTGCTTTCAGAATAGACAAAAGTCTGTCCTGGTCGTGAACCAGTCGTTTGCAATAGATCAATCGCCGAAGCTATCGCGATCGGCCCAAACACGTGATTCGCTGTCCGTTCGCAACTATCTGACCGGAGGACTTGGCAGAGCGAAATCACCTGCTCATGTTTCTGCAATGCCTCATAGCCAAGGGACATCCGAGGCGGCGTGACCATGTATGTCACCTCCTCCTCCGCCGCTGCTGCGGCAGCAACCGCGAAGCACGTCAGCAGTGAAATCGCGTATTGGGTCTTCATTCCGTTCAACGGCTGAGCTGAGTGCCGCGCGCGCTGCGGTATGTGCTTGGCACTTTATCTGTCACGCGTGCGTTCCAGCGGGGTGTTAGGTCATGCCGTTCGGTCCAATGTGTTACCTCCAACTGTAAGACCGCCGGTACGCGAGAGCATCGATCGAGCGTGCGCTCAGTTCCGGAAACGCTTGCGCGATTCTTTGCTCACAGGTGCATTGTGCCTCAGCCAGATCGCTACTTGACCATTCCGCAGGAGGGTAGTCCGAAAAATTTAGATACCCTTCTATCGCTTCCCGCACAGATTGGCTGTCGCGCGGAAAAGCAGCCTCAAGCCGTTCCTCCTGACCCACCGGCAAATAGCCACGGTTCGACTGGGGGCCTGCGACCACAGGCCCCCAGTTGACTCCATGCAAGCTTCAGTTTTCGACGGTTCGCGTCGGAGGGAGGCCAGCAGCAATACCGGTGGCGGCAGCGCTGCACGCCGGATGACCCCAACCGCTCGCGCTCACACCCTCCTGTTGCCCGAGTTGCGAAGTAATGTCGTAGACGATGTTGTCGGGTCGGGCCGGATCGCCGGACACGCCTCCCGGAACGTAGTCGAGGGCCAGATTGTTACGCGTCCTCCATGCGATGTTGTGATCGGCGCATGAGCTGTCGCCGCTCACACCCAGCGCGCCGACGAGTACGCCTGAAGCGTCGTAGAGAGCCAGTCCGCCGCCGAATACGTTCACTCCGCCGATGCGCCCGCCCACCATCGGATCATTCGCCGCGCCGAACCGGGATGCTGGACCGGCATAAGCCACGTGCGTATTCACTGGGTTGCTGTGCTGCAGCCCGTAAAGACTTCCACCCGGCGAAACTGCTGAGAAGAGGTTCGCCGTTGACAGAGCAAGTGCTGGCAGACTGAAAGCGTTTGCCGTGTTCGCCTTCTGTGCGGAGATCACGCGGCTGCCAGGCCATTGAGCGCCGCGGTCGTTCCCGGTGAAAACGACGGCGCACACGAGTCCGTCCCGATTCACGACCGTACCCCACATATCGAGATTGAAACCGCCGTTTGGCTGCACGCGTGCAGCAGCCAAAGCCTGCTTCAATGCCGAGTGCCCCGGCAGTCCACGGCACTCGTTGGAATTGTTTTCGTTGCTGGCTTCATTGGCGGCGAACACGTTCCCGATCGCCAAAGGTGAAATGAGCGTCAAAGTGAATGCGAGTCGTCGCAGGTTACTCATGACCAGGCTCCTCGACGTATCAGCGATTTTTAGTAACACGGAGAGCTGTCAGGACGCGTGTTGATGCACACACAGCGGGCTGGCATCGACGCCTTTGTAGCATGGGGGCCGGAACGAATGAACCTGCTTACAACAACTTAAGTCGAGGATGCGCCGCTTAGTGAATCATCGTGAGCGCAGCGCGTGGAGTTCAACCCTTGTCTCGTCAATACGTACCACCTTCGGGGGTACTACACGCAGCGGCGCGGCGGCGCGCGAGTCATAGGTGAAGGCAGGCAGCTTCGCTGTGGCCGACACCACCGTGGATGTGCATCTGCCAATGGCCGACGAGCACATTGCCAAGATTCGTCACAAGACCAATCAAGATGAGGATGACGCTAGTTCTCACAGGGGACGGTCGCTGCCGATCAGAATGCAGATGCTCGCTCGCCCGCCCATTGGTTAGTGAGCCTGCTTCAGTCCGCGAGCATGCTCACGCATGCAGTACAGCCAGGAAAGCAGCGCGCTTCGGAGTGGGGTATCGCCGGGGGTATCGGCTACATCGCAAGCGCGCACGCGTCGTCCATTCAACAATTCACGACTGACTTCGAATCCAGCCCGGGGAGTCGACCTGTGACGCTCACGGCTCCTGCTTCTTTTTTGGTCGTGCATGGTCCGACCCAAGGCCCGCGATCTCCATCACGTTGGACAGCGGCTCCGGCGCATAGAGGGCCGCTACACACTCCGCGCGATGACGAAGAACAGCGCGTTGATTAATGGAACCCTTGTCGGTGATCTCGCCGAGATCCAACGAAGGCGGCGTTGGCAGAACAAGTGCGCGTCGCACACACCGAGTGCTCGCTGGATTCTGCTCCGCATGCACGATCAAGCGTTGCTTCAACCACTCGAGCAGCCGCGAACTGACCGCAAGCTCGGCGTGCGACAGCGGTGGATCGAGCTCGAGGATGCCCGCGCATGCGGCACAATCCGGCACGATCAGCGCAGCTACAAAATCCGCGTCGAGACCTGCGATGACCACGTCCTGTGCCGCCGGCGCTAGCGCGGCGATCAGATCGGCGCGCAACGGCCCGACGCTGACCCAGGTGCCGCTCGCGAGCTTGAAGTCCTCGCCAATGCGTCCGTCGAAGCGCAGTCCTCGCGTCGGGTCCTGCGGATCGATTGGCCGCACCGCATCCCCCAGCCGATAGAAGCCTTCCTCATCGAACGCTTGCGTGGTGAGCTGGGGCTGACGCCAATAGCCTGGCATCAGGCTGGGGCTGCGGACTCGGATCTCGAGCTTTTCCTGGACCGGCGCAAGCTTGACGACGTTGCCCGCGGCCGGCAGCCCGATCACACCGCTGCGACCCATCGCTGGCGTGGTAAACGTCACCGATGGCCCAGTCTCAGTCGCACCCAGGCCCGACAATACCGGTGTCTTATAGCCGCGTTCCTGCAACGACGCCTCGTCCAGCGCATCCCATGTGTGCTGGGCCAGCGATGCGCCGGCGAAGAAGTACGCGCGCAGCCGGCGATAGAAGTTACTACGCAATGCTGCATCGTCCCTCAGATGCCGGGCCAGCATCTCGAATCCTTTCGGCACATTGAAGTACACGGTTGGCGAGATCTCCCGAAGGTTGCGCAGTGTCGTCGCAATGCCTGCGGCCGTCGGCTTGCCCTCGTCGAGGTACAGCGAGCCTCCGCAGCTGAGCACCAAGCCTACGTTGTGACTGCCACCGAAGGTGTGACTCCAGGGAAGCCAGTCGACTAGCACCGGCGGCTCTTCGACCAGAAATGGCATGGCTTGTCTGAGCATGGCGGCGTTCGAGCACAACATGCGATTTGGCGTGATCACGGCCTTGGGTTGTCCGGTCGAGCCCGACGTGAGCAGGAATTTCGCGATCGTGTCCGGATTAATGTTCGCGTGACGCTCCGCGACGACTCTCGATGGCTCACGCTCGAGCGCATCGAGCGAGGTCACCGTGCGACCCACGACCTGCTCATCGCCCACAATCTCGACTTCGGCGGATATTAATTCGATGGCTCGCAGGAATGCCGGCGTTTCGAACGCAGCCACGAGACCCGGCGTGAGCAGATCCAGCGAATAGCGAAGCTTGCTGAGATCGCTCGCGACCTGCGAATACGCCGGTGACACCGGGCAATACGGAATCCCGACCCACATCGCGGCCAGTGCCAAAGTGAGATGTTCGATGCTGTTCCCCGAGATAATTGCTATCGGCCGCTCCGCGGATAGATCTCGGGTTGCGAGGCCCGTCGCAACACGCACGACTCGCTCCAACATCTGCGCGTAGCTAACGGACTGCCACTGCTCGTTCGCGTCGCGTCGCGCAACGAACAGGCGATTTGGAGCGGCGTGCGCCCAATGCTGGAGCCAGTCCGTGATTCGCGCGGGATAAGTGGCAAGCCGACCCTCAGGATAGAGGAACAGAGTGCCGTCCTCGCGGCGCTCGAACCGCGTGTTGAACGGGTCCGGCGTCCAGCTCGGCAGCACAGCCACTCTACGCTCCAGAGAGTCCCAGCGCGCGCGTAGCGTTCTGCTTCAGGATCAGCTCGTGTACCTCGGGCCTGAAGCCGGCCTCCTGGAAATCCTTCATCCAGCGGTCGGGCGTGATCAACGGATAGTCGGACCCGAACAGCATCTTCGTCTTCAATTGTGTGTTCGCGTATTGCACGAGCTGCGGCGGGAAATACTTCGGCGACCACCCCGACAAGTCGATATAGACGTTCGGCTTGTGCAGACATACCGACAGCGCTTCGTCCTGCCACGGCCAGGAAGGGTGCGCGATGATGACTGTCATGTCGGGGAAGTCTGCGGCCACATCATCGAGATGGATCGGGTTCGAATACTTCAGGCGCAGCCCGCCCCCGCCGCGCATGCCAGTGCCGATGCCTGAATGTCCGCTGTGGAAGATCGCCGGCAGCCGATGCTCGGCAATCACTTCGTAGAGCGGGTAAGCGATGCGGTCGTTCGGGAAGAAGCCCTGCAGCGTCGGATGAAACTTGAAGCCGCGGATCACACCATCCGCGATCAGGCGACGCGCTTCGCGCACGCCCATCTTGCCCTTGTGCGGATCGATGCTCGCGAACGCCAGCATGATGTCGCTGTTCTCGCGCGCCGCATCCGCGATCTCCTCGTTCGGAATGCGCCGCGCACCGAGCTCGAACTCGGAGTCGACCGTGAACATGACGAGGGCGATGCGACGCTCGCGGTAGTACGCGATCGTCTCGGCAATCGTCGGCCGCTTGCCCGCTTTGAAATACTTCGCCGACGCAGCTTCGAAAGGCGCCCAGGCTTCGTCCGGTTCCTGGCGACAGGACACCTCGGCGTGCGTGTGCACGTCGATCGCAACGAGCTCGTTCACGTTCACCTGTGAGCCTCCGGTGCCGGTCCATGCTGCGCATGCTTAGTGCGCAGGCGCGATCTCGGCCAGATAGTCGAGCAGGATCTCGCGCTCGTCCGCGCCGATCACAGCGCCGCGATCGACCATGAGGCCTGTTACCTCGGCCCACTCCGACCGCGTTCTGCCGCGCGCCAGAACGACACCAAGCTCGTGGCAACTCGCGCAGCTGCGCACGAGCGCGTCGCGTCCAGGGCCCGCAGGCAAATCGTCTAGCTTGCGCGCCGCCGGTTGTGGCGACGATGCAGAATGCTCGACTGCCGACTGCGAATCTGCCCGAGGCAAGGCGAACGCGACGATCGCATCGCTGGCGACGGGACTTCCGAGGAAGCTGCCGCCCGTCGCGGTCACTGCGACGAACTGTCTGCCGCTCTTGCCGAGATACGTAATCGGCGTGGCATGTGCCGAGGCGTCGAGCTTCGCCATCCACAGCTCTCGCCCGGTCGCAGAATCGAACGCGCGAAAGCGGCTGTCGTCGGTCGCGCCGATGAAGACCAGTCCCGCGGCGGTGGCGATCGAGCCACCGACATTGGGCCTGCCGGTTCGCTGCAGGTCCTCGGGAAGGTTGTCGCTGACACCGAGCACGCTTTGCCAGACGATCTCGCCGCTGTGCACGTTGACGGCCGTCAGCCTTCCCCACGGCGGCTGCTGACACATGAGTCGACTCGACGGTTCCTGGAAACGGCCACTCACCGGTCCGCGGGCAACCGGCAGCGGGCCGTCGCTGTCGATCAGCGAAGTGACCTGCCCCATGTCGAGCGTGTTCACGAACAAGTAGCCGCGCATCGGATCGAACGATCCGCCGCCCCAATTGGCACCGCCTTGCAAGCCGGGAAAATTGATCGTCACGACGTCGTAGCCGACCGGCAGATACGGACCGCCGGAACGCATCCGGTTCTTCGTGACGAAGTCTTCGCAGAAGGCGTGCAGCTGTGGCGTCACTGTTGCGAGGTCGTCCGGACTGAAGCTGTTGCGAGCGAGCGGCGGCGGACGCACTGGGAACGGTTGCGTCGGCCAGGTCTGCTCGTTCGGCACGTCGCTCGCGGGCACTGCTCGTTCTTCCACCGGATGAATCGGCTCGCCAGTGCGCCGATCGAGAATGAACAGCAAGCCGTTCTTCGAGACGATCGCGACGGCGGGCACAACCCGACCTTCCTTGCGCATGTCGAACAGCACCGGCGGTGCCTGCAGGTCGTTGTCCCAGATGTCGTGATGCACGACCTGGAAGTGCCAGAGATACTTGCCGGTAAGCGCATCGACGGCGACCAGCGACGTGCCGAACAGGTTCGCGCCTTTGCGATCGCCGCCGTAGCGATCCCACGTCGGCGCTCCGAACGGCAGATAGGCGATGCCTCGCTCGCTATCGACAGTCATGAAGCCCCAGATGTTCACGCCCGAGCGCCCGCGCGCACTGTCGCCCTCCCACGTCTCGCGTCCTGGCTGTCCCGGCAGCGGTATGGAGTTGAACGTCCAAAGCAGCTGACCGGTGACGACATCCCATCCGCGAACCGCGCCAGAAACGCCGCGCGGCGGAAACTCCTGTGTCGCCGAGCCCGTGATGATCACATTGCGGTAAACGATAGGCGGCGAGGTCAAACCGTACCTGGGATAGTTCTCCGAGCCCGGCACGCTGCCCTCGCCCATCACGTCAGGTGTCTTGAGATCAACGATGCCATTCACGCCGAAGCCCGCCGCGGGCTTGCCGCTGCGCGCGTCGAGTGCGATCAATCGACCATCGCGCGTACCGAATAAGACTCGCGGCGGATGGGCGCGCGTGCCCGGCCAGTATTCGACGCCGCGCAGCGAAGGCTGCCCGGGCCCGAGCACTTCATACGTCCAGATCTCACTGCCGGTATCGGGATCGAGCGCGAGGACGCGGCGATACGGGGTCGTCACGTACATCGCGCCGTCGACGACCAGCGGCGTGAGCTCGGAACTCGCGAATCTGCCGCCGCCTTCCGTCGTGCCTGCATGCCGCATGTGATAAGTCCATGCGACCCGCAGGTTTGCCACATTCGACGGATTGATCTGCTCGAGCGGTGAAAAGCGCTGCCCGCCCGGATCGTGGCCGTAGGTCGGCCAGTCCGTCGCGGGCTGCGACACGCACGCGGCGAGCACGCACGCTGCGGCGAGCGCGCCCCAGCGTGCTACCACTTCTTGCTCACACCTACAGTCAGCAAGCGGCCGATCGGATTCGCATTGAACGGATCGAAGCCGATCGGCGCGTTGACGAACGGCGGATCCTCATCGAGCACGTTGCTCGCATCGAGATACACCGACATCCCTTCGAATGCGCCGGTTGTGCCGAACGTGTAGCCGATGTGCAGATCGACCGTCATGTAGTCCTCGACGCTCTGGCCGCCACCGACTGGCGAGAAGTTCGCGTTGCGCACGACCGGAAACGGCGCCGAGCCGTTCCAGTTCAGGTACGAGTCGTTGTAGTTCACGAACACATCGGTGCTCAGGCCGCCGAGATTCCAGCCGAGGTTGAGACGACCGGCGGTGCGATTCGACGGGAAAGTGGTGTTGATGCCGATCGTGTTCAGCACGCTGAACGTCTCGCCGCCGGTGCCGAACTGCTGATCCATCTTCAGCTTGTGCGACACCGCCACGCCCATGAGGAACGTGCCGACATCGGTGCGGAACTGATAGGACAGGTCGCCATCGATGCCGGTCGCCTCCAGGTTGAACGCATTGCGTTGCTGGAAGCTGTAGATGAAGTACGAGGTCGCTGCCAACGGCGAGGTCTGCGGCAAACCGCGCGTCGCGTTAGCGAGTACATCCGCCGGCACACCGCCCGGATACAACTGCAGCAGGCTGCTGAGATCCGGCGAGCCGATCGCGAACGCCGCTTGCGGGGCCGTAATCGCGCCTTGGTACTTCGTGTTCCACCAGGTCGCGCTGAAGCGCAATCCCGGCAGCGCTTCCGGCTCGATATCGAGGCCGACCGAGTACGTCTCGCCTTCCTGCGCAACCAGATCCTTGTTGCCGCCCGCGAGGAACACGCCAGGCACGCTCGATGTGTTGATGAGACACGTCGGTGTCGCAGCCGTGCAGCCCGGCAAGCCGATCGCGCCAGGATAGGTGTTCGGGATCGCAAAGTTTGCGTTCACGCCGGATGCCGTGGCTCCGAGCAGGCCGCCGAACGACGACTCCGCGGTGATGCCGGCTGCGTTGCCACGGCTGGTGAGCGCGGGCGCGGTGAACGATTCGGCGTAGTTCGCGCGGACGCGCAGGCCGTGGAAGATCGTCCAGTTCAGCGCGTACTTCGGATTGGTGGTATCGCCGAAATCGCTGTAGTCGTCGTAGCGGCCCGAAACGTTGAGGTCGAGGCCGCGCATGCCAGGGAATGAATTGCTCTCGCCCACCACTGGCACGAGCAGCTCGAGGAATGCCGACTGCACGTCGCGGCCGAGATCGATGAAGGTCGTCTGCGAATTGGTGCTGGCCGGCCCGGTGCCGCGCTCGCGCGTTACCTCTTCACGCATGCTGTACTTGATGTACTCACCGCCCACTGCTGCGCGCACAGCGCCGCCCGGCAGATCGAACAAGGGTCCGTCGAACTTCAGCGTAAAGTCCTTGATCGTTTGATGCGCGGTCTGCAGCTGCATGGAGTCGAGCAACTGGCTGCGCAGCGCCGCAGCTGTGCGGCTCGAGCCCGGCGTCCAGACATCGAGTGCGTTGGCCGTCGTGAGCGGCAGGCCGAGTACGGCAGTCGTTGTCCCCGGGACCGACGGTGTCGTGGGATTGCCTCCGGAGTTCGTCGTGCCGTTCAACGCCAGCAGCGCGCAACTCACACAGAGCGCGCCCTCGCGCTTCTGTCGGCTGTCGTCCTGACCGATCGTCGAGCCGAACACTGCGCGCCAGTCGGCGCCGATGTCGTAGTCGAGCGTGAACGTGCCGAACAGCGACTCCGCGCCGCCGATGAACTGCGCGCCCGGGCCGAACATTTCGTCCGCCTGGAAGCGCACGGTTTCGCTGTTGACGCCCGCCGGGCCGACGAAGAACGGATTGATCTGCCCCGCTCCGCCGGTCGGCGTGCTGCCCGGCCCGAACACGGTCGCCGTTACGGAGCCGCGATTGATGTTCGTCACGTTGCGCTGCTTGGCGTAGATGAAGTCTGCGGTCAGCGTGAGCGAGTCGTTGATGTCGCGCTCCAGCTTCAGCATGAAGTTGTGGCGATCATCCTCGGGAATGATGTCCGCCTCACCTGTGAAGTCGCAGAAGCTATTCACCGCGGTGTTGGCTACACCGGTGCCGTTGTACGGATAAGCGAAGATCAGGCCCGCGCCCGGTTGACCGGTCGCTGGACTGACGCTCGCCGGACCGCAGTTGAAGTTTGCGAAATTGCCGCCGCCCTGTGGGATGTGATTCGCGGCCGTGTACGGACGCTCGCTGCCCGTGAGGTTGCCGCGCGTCGAATAGTTGTACGTGAACATCGCCGAGCCGAGCTCGCCGCTCAGCCCGGTGATGAAGCCCGCGCTTTGCGTGTTGTAGCCGTCGCCGAACGATGCCTGCAGGTTGCCTTCGAAACCGTTGTACTTGCGGCGTGTGATGAAGTTCAACACACCCGCGACGGCATCCGAGCCATACACAGCCGATGCGCCGTCCGGCAGGATCTCGACTCGCTCGATCGCGAGCGGCGAGATGACACTCGGATCGGCGAGCGTATGGTTGATGCCGGAGAGCGGCAGACGATGGCCGTCGATGAGGATCAACGTGCCGTTGCTGGCGCTCGCACCCAAGCCGTGGATCGTGGGTGTATAGCTACCGGCGCCGTCGAAACTCTGGAAGCCGCCAGCGCCACCGCCGCCCTGGCCTACTGCACCGGCGCCCGAGCTGCCGAAGCCGGTCACGGCGGGCACACTGCGCAGTACTTGCGCGAGTGTCTGAGCTCCACTTGCTTCGATCTCCGCGCGTCCGACGGTGATCAAGTTCGAGCCAACCGGCGCAGAGCCGCGGATGCTCGTGCCGGTGACCACGACTTCTTCGAGCGTGGTCTGACTGGGCGGAGTCGATTGTTCCTGACCGGCACTGACGCTGGGAAATCCTGCAAGAACGCCCAGCAGAGTGCCGGGAACGATGATCTTGTAATCGCGCATAGCTGCCCCCTGACTGCTCGCGCCTGCGTGCGTCGATCGCCGCAGTGCTGTTTGGATTCAGTGTTAACTATCTAGTACGTGCATGTCAACCGCACAAGTTTTCGTGAGCTTTGTCGTGTCGGAATCGATCAATGTGCCGCGCGGAGCGTGGCGTCGAAGAAGTCGATCGTCGCGTGCAACGCGCGCAGGCTGGCGTCGCGCGTGAGCTCGGGTGTATTGCCGACGAAGCTGTGGTCGACGTCCGGCAACACGATCAACTGCGATTTGACGGCGCTTGCCTGGAGCGCCGCATGGAATTGCTCCGATTGGCTCGGAGCGACAGTCTTGTCGAGCGCGCCGTGGATGAGCAGGAACGGCGGGTCGTTGCGATCGATGTG
>DATJIP010000210.1:0-2058 GCA_035493235.1 Steroidobacteraceae bacterium | reverse complement strand
GATGCCAGCATGATCTCGGTCAGCGGATTGTTCCGCTTCTAAGTCGCGCCACTACAAGAAAAGAAATCAAAGAGGCGAGAGCCAGGCGGGGGCCTGACTCTCGCCTCGTTCGTTCAGGAGCCGTTACAGCAGCGTGCGGATAATCAGTCGCCGTAGACCACCTGGGGATTCAATTCGGCAAGGAGAACCTTCCAATGGATAAGCGTCTTGGCTTGACTGCATTCGCAACGCTCGCGCTCACCGCAGCGATGGCTGCCCACGCTGACGTGCAACCCGGCTTTTATGCGGGCGCGAGCATCGGCACGACCAAGCTCAGCGACGACAGCTTCGAAGACTCCGGCATCGATCTCGACGACAGCGATACCGGCTTCAAGATCTTCGGCGGCTACGCGTTCAACAAGAATCTCGCCGTCGAGCTCGGCTACTTCGATCTCGGCGAAGCCAGCGGCAGCTTCAGCGATCCGTTCATCGGCGACGCCAGCTTCGACGTCGGCGTGTCGGGCTTGAATGCTTCGGTGGTGGGCCGCGTGCCGGTCTCCGAAACCTTCTCGCTGTTCGGCAAGCTCGGCTTCGCGTCGTATGACCTGGACGGGCACGTCACGATTTTCGGCCTGGGCAGCGCCTCCGACAGTCAGAGCGAGACCGACCTGACCTACGGCATCGGCGCAGCGCTGAGCCTCGGCCCGCAATGGGAAGTGCGCGCGGAGTACGAAGCGATCGACGTCGATAACGGCGATGCCAACATGCTGTCCGTCGGCGCGATGTATCGCTTCTGACCTCTCACCTCGCCTCTGCCGACGCCAACGCCATGTGCACGAGATACGCGCGCACGGCCTCCGCGTCGGCGGGGGTGAGCACGGAAGCAAATCCCACCATTCCTTTCTGCGCGCGCTCGCCGTCGATGACGATCGACTTGAACATCGCTGCATCGGCAATCGCCGGCGAGTAGCGCAAGTCCGGCACTGAGGTGACGCTGCGAACGCTCGCGCCGTGGCACGCGGCGCAGACGCGATCGTAGTTGCGCTGGCCTGCTTCGGCGTCGCCCGTTGCATTCGCGCGCCGCAGATCCGGAATCACGCGCGACACCGTCGGCAGCAACGCCGGCAGCTCGGCTGTGCCGCCGATCTTGAACGCGACTACGCGACCGTACTCGCTGCGTTGCTGTCCGCCGCCGGCCAGCGCGCCACCCATGGCGACACCGCCGAGGCCTGCGAGCGTTGCGATGTACTGCTCGCCGTCGAGCTGGAACGTGATCGGCCCGCCCATGATTGCGTTCTGTGCGTCGTACGACCAGAGCTTGTTGCCGGTGTCCGCGGCAAATGCGTTGAGATTGCCGTCGACCGATCCTTGGAACACGAGCTTGCCGCCGGTGGAGAGCGTGCCGCCGTTGCCCGCGCGCTGATAGGCAACTCGCCACGCTTCCTGCTGCTTCACCGGATCCCACGCGATCAGGAATGCGCCGTGGCTGCTCTTCGCGGCATCGGCAACGGTCTTCTCGTTGGCGGGATCGCGAGTGGTCGACAAGCCCGTGTTCCAGGTGCGATCGCGGAACTCGAACTTATCGTCGTGCTTGTAGTAGCTCGCGGACTCGAGCGCCGCGAAGTACACGAGCCCGGTGAGCGGGCTATACGACATCGGATACCAGTTGTGCGCGCCGACCGGACCGGGCGCGACCATCGCCGGCTCGCGCAGGTAGCGCGCTTCCGGAATCATTTCGGGCCGGCCGGTCTTCGGATCGAGACCGGTCGTCCAGGTGACGTTGACGTAGTTCTTCGCCGAGATGAACTCGCCGGTGACGCGATCGAGCACGTAGAAGAAGCCGTTCTTCGGCGCCTGCATCACGACCTGGCGCGGCTTGCCGTCGATCGTCAGGTCCGCAAGCATCAGCGGCTGCGTGGCCGTGTAGTCCCACGACTCCGCCGGCGTGCTCTGGTAGTGCCACACGTACTCGCCGGTATCGGGCTTGAGCGCGAGGATCGACGACAGGAACAGGTTGTCGCCTTCGGCGTTGGAGCGGATGCGATGGTTCCAGGGGCTGCCGTTGCCGACGCCGAGATA
>DATJIP010000209.1:0-4730 GCA_035493235.1 Steroidobacteraceae bacterium | reverse complement strand
TCCAGCGTCTTCAGCTTCAGGCGGATGAAGTACAGCGGCAGGTTGAGCGCGCCTTCCATGCGATAGTTCTCGAACTCGCTCGGTAAGCGCACGTCGAGCCACTTGGCGCCGCCGGCAACCAGCGTGCGCGCTTCGTCCATGTCCACCCATTCGAGCATCGGCTCGTTGAGCAGCGTGCGGAAATCCTGTTTCGCGAGGCGCATCAGCGTGCCTTCGGCCACCATCGTCACGCTCGCATTGCGCTTGGCGTCGGAGATCAGCGCTTCCTCGCCGAAAGTGTCGCCGATGCCGAGCTCGGCGAGCTTGATGCCCGTACGATTGAGCGGCGTCTCGCGCGTGACCGCGCAACGGCCTTTGACGATGACGTAGAAGTAGTCGCCTTCGTCGCCTTGCTTGATGACGACTTCGCCCGGCTTGAAGTCGACGCGCTGCATGCGCATGAAGATCGCCTGGATGTTCGCCGGCGGGATCTTGTGGAAGGCCTTCGTCTGCAGCAGGTTGGTCATCCAGTCGTCGGTGCTCGCAGCCTCTTCGCCGACGTTCTTCAGCTCGTTCACTTCGTAGGAACCGGTCTGGTCCCAGGTGAGCATCATGTCGAGCGTGTCGCTGTCGATGGCGACGTACTCCATGCGCTCCGAAACGACACGCGCCGTGTAGCGACGCGGATTGCCCGGCCCGACCGGATTACGCGCTTCAGGCGAGCCGCCGCGAATGACGAGAACCGATCGACCCTCGTGCAGCAGCTCGAGCACGCCCGTGACGACGTAGTAGGTGCGTTTGTCGGTGTCGCCTTCCTTGAAGAGCGGTCGGCCTTGCGCCAACGAATGCAACACCGTTTTGCGCGCGAGCGCGTGCAGGTTTTCGGACTTCAATCCATCGAGCGGGGAAAACGAACGCAGCAGTCCAAGTTCGAGCGGCTTGCTCTCCATGCGCCGGATGGTAGCACAGGCATTTCGGACGCCAGGCGCCCCGGCACGCGATTTACCGCAGTAATTGCCAGCCTGCGTCCGGTGCGAAGCGGTCGCCGTGAACAGTGCGCAGCTCTTCGAGTCGCGCGAGGATCTCGTCGACGCCGCGCGTACGCGCATACTGGATCGGACCGCCGCGGAACGGTGCGAAGCCGGCGCCGAAGATCACGCCGGCGTCGATCAGATCCGCATCCTCGACGAGGTGTTCGCGAAGCACGGCGACTGCCTCGTTGAGCAGCGGCAACAGCAGGCGGTCCTGCAGATCAGGCGGCGAGGGTGCAGCGCTCGGCGGCTTTTGCGGCTTGTCGTTCTGCCACACGTAGAAGCCTTCGCCGCTCTTCTTGCCGAACTTCTTTTGCTGGTAGCGGATCGAGAGCACGTGCGGCACCTGGGCGCCGGATTGAAAGAACACCTTGCCGACGCTCATCACCACGTCGAGGCCAACGACGTCGGCGAGCTCGATCGGTCCCATCGGCATGCCGAAATCCTCTGCCGCGCGATCGATCAGCGCGAGCGGAATGCCTTCCTCCGCAGCGCGCACGGCTTCGCTCAGGTACGGCATCAGCACACGGTTGACCAGGAAACCGGGCGAGCTGCGGCACGCGATCGCGAGCTTGTCGATCTGTCGCGCGAACGCGAGACCGGCATGCACGTTGCGCGGCTGCGTACGTTCGGCGTGGATGACTTCGACCAGCGGCATGCGCGCCACCGGGTTGAAGAAATGCAGACCGATGAGCCGCTCGGGCGCGGCGAGATTCTGCGCCAACTGCTCCAGCACGATGCTCGACGTATTCGTGGCGAGCACTGCGAGCGGTTTCAGCTTCGGTTCGATCCGCGCGAACAGCTCGCGCTTGGCGTTGAGGTCCTCGAAGATCGCTTCGATGACGATGTCCGCCTTCGCCACGCCGTGACCTTCGACGTCGGGCTGCAACCTCGCCAGCGTCTCGTCACGCTTCGCCTGGTCCGGATAGCGCTTCTCGAGGAACTTGCGGGCCCGCTCGATGGCCGGCGCGATGTATTGCTCGCCGCGATCCTGCAACGTGACGGTCAATCCCCGCGTCGCGCACCAGGTCGCGATGTCGCCGCCCATGACGCCCGCACCGACGACGTGCACGTGCCTCGCGGGTTCGCCGCCAGCCTTCGCCGACGACTTGACTCGGTCCTGCAGAAAGAAAACTCGCACGAGATTACGCGAGGTCTGCGTGCACAGCAGCTGCGCCATCGAGCGCGCTTCGGCTTCGTAAGCACGCTGACCCTTGCCGCCGTAGCGCTGCCAGAGCGTGATCATCGCGTACGGGGCAGGGTAGTGGTCGGGGCGGGCACGCCGCGCGACCTGCGAGCGCATCTGGCCGGCCAGGATCGGTCGCGCGAGCCATGAGTTGAGCACGCGGTGCAGGAGCTTGGGACTGTGAGGCGCGGGCGGACGGAGCGCGATCTGCTTCGCCATCTTGTCGAGCTGTTCGACCGGCGCGAGCCGATCGACCAGGCCCATCGCGAGCGCCTGCTGCGGGCGGATCGTGCGGCCCGTCAGCATCAGGTCCATCGCAGCGACCGGACCAGCAAGGTGCACAGCGCGCACCGTGCCGCCGAATCCCGGATGCACGCCGAGCTGGACTTCGGGAAAGCCGAGCGTCACCGATGGATCGTCGACGAGCACGCGATAGCGGCAGGCGAGAGCGACTTCCAGTCCGCCGCCCAGGGCAAAGCCGTTGATGGCCGCGATGGTCGGACAGGGCAGTGCTGCGATCTTGTCGAGCACCTGCTGCCCCTGACGGATGAGCTCGTACGCCTGGTCGGGCGTACGGATGCCGACGAATTCCTTGATGTCGGCCCCGGCGATGAAGCCGCGCTTCGCGGACGTGATGATCAGCGCTTTCGGCTGAGCCTGAGCGAGCTCGGTGAGCATCGCATCCAGCTCTTCCATGACGTCGCGCGACAGGCTGTTGGTGGAGGCACCGGCCTTGTCCAGAGCCAGCCAGGCCACGCGATCCGCATCGATCTCACCCCGCCAGTGGGCTATTTTTTTGTTCATGTCGGCGCGCGGCGCACCTGGAAATCGCAGATCAAAGGTCGATGGTCCGAGAAGCGCACATCGGGCACGTCGAATTGCGTGACCTCGATGCCGTTCGAGTAGAGCACGAAATCGAGCTCCTTGCGCGGGTTGCGGCTCGGATACGACGGCAGGCCGAGGCGGTTCGCGCTCTTCAGGCCCGACGCTTCCATGAACAGGTAGATCTCGTGATCGCCCCAGAAGGTGTTGAAGTCGCCGGCGACGATGACCGGCTTGCTGGCGCGCTTCACCAGCTCGTGCAGGTGACGCAGCTGGTCGTGGCGATGGCGGAACTTCAGCGACAGGTGCACCAGGAACACGGCGACGTCTTCCAGCTCGAGCTCGATGATCAGCCGCTTGATGCCGGTTTCGAAATAGTGGAAGCGCTCGCCCTCGACGCGCGGCGCCGCGAGGAATGCATTCGCCTGCTTGCGCACGATCGGCACGATCTGGTTGATGGAAGTCGTGCCGTATTTGCACTCGTAGGTGGAGTAGTGACCGAGCGAGTCGGCGATCTGCTTCGCCTGATTCACCAGGCCCGAGCGAATCGAGCCGGTGTCGATCTCGATGAGGCCGACCAGATCGGGATTCAGCGATTTCAGGTACTGCGTGATGCGATCGAGGACGCGCGAGTTGCTGCGCAGATAGCCCGCGCCTGGCACCGGCAGATGAAACGCCGGCCCGGTCCCGGTGGCGTACCGGATGTTGTACAAGACGAAACGCATTGTGAAACTGGAACAGTCGCAAGCAGCCCAACGCAGCGCGGCATTCTATCGCACCCGGCACGCGGCCGAACGTGCACGGTGCGCAGGCTAGGTGTTTCCCGGCCCGCCCGAGGGCTTCTCGCGTACAATCGGCCCCAGTGTAAGGAGCGAGCCAGGTGAGCATTTCTCAGCAGAATCCGGTGCGCGTGTTCGTGAGCCACGCTTTCGAGCCGTCAGACGACTATCACCGCGTGTTCGAGTACCTGGAGAGCTCGAAAAATTTCTTCTACCGCAGTTGCAGCGATCCCGATCAGCGCGGCACGGGCGAGCGCGAGAAGCTACGGGAAGAGCTGCGTCGGCAGATTGCGCTCGCCGAAGTCGTGATCGTGCCTTCGGGTCAGTACGGCATGCACCGCGACTGGATCGATTTCACGCTCAACTGCGCCAAGGGCATGGACAAGCCGGTCATCGTGCTCGAGGCATTCGGCGTCAAGGAGAAGGTGCCGGTGCAGCTGGAGGCGCTGAGCGACGAGATCGTGGAATGGAACGAGCGCTCGATCGCGGACGCGATTCGACGCCAGGCGCGTCATGAGGACACGACGCGCTGGGACACCATCGACTTCAAATTGGATTGATCAGTCTTCGCCGACGGCGCGCAGCTTCGGACGCGCCGCGCTCTGATTGCGCGCGATGATGCCGAGCATGTTGACGATGCGCATCGCGACGCCGCCCGCTTCGGTATCCGACATCTTGCGCACAGTTGCCTGCACCGCGTTCTCGCCGCGCAGCGGCGACACGCTCGACATGCAACTCGAGAGGGAGCAGAACTCGTCGCGTATCTCTTTCGGAATTTCTTCAGTGTCGAGATTGGCGAGATGCGTGCGATACGCTTCGGCCAGGCGATGCTTGATCGGTCCATTCGACGCCAGCATCGATGTGGCGGCGAAAAAATGCTCCCAGGCCGTGCTCATGCAACTAAACCCCCGCGTTGGGTCAAGGTCGCCGAAC
>DATJIP010000208.1:0-8683 GCA_035493235.1 Steroidobacteraceae bacterium | reverse complement strand
GGTGATCGCAGCCGTGCGCCGTCAGCTCGGGACCGATGTCGGAACCGTCCTCATCACGGGAGACACCTCATCCGCGGTGCGTGCGCTTCAACACGATGAGCGCTTGCGCATCACCAGCAAACCGATCGATGCAGACGAGTTGCTCTCAGTACTCCGCGAACTGCTCGCAGCGTGATGCTGCTCGCCCGATACCGAACTCAATCGCTTCGTGAGGCGTTCCGTAGCTGGCTGCGGACACCTGATGGAGGATCAAAGCGCCGGGGTCGCGCCTCTTGCCATACTCACAAAACCGACTGGCGCGGGGATGATGGAGACTTCGCAATCTATTCGGTGGTCGCGCGCGCGAGGAACACGCCGATACCGTGCATCGGGCTCTTGAGTCAAGCTGCCGGGCGGCACTCACCGGACCATGGAGATCAGCCAATGACCGCCAAGCTGCAGGCCGATATCAGCGTTCCCGTCGACACGACGCGCCGGCAGATGGTGGGATCGGTGCGCACGAGTCACCCCGTGTACGTGAATCTGCTGCCGCCCTGCAATGACGCCTGCCCGGCCGGCGAGGACATCCAGGGCTGGCTCGACCATGCGCAGGCAGGCCGCTTCCAGAATGCGTGGGAAGTGCTGATCCGCGACAATCCGTTCCCCGCCATTCACGGGCGCGTGTGCTACCACCCCTGCGAAACGAGCTGCAACCGCAAGCATCTGGACAGCACCGTGAGCATTCACGCCGTCGAGCGCTTCCTCGGCGACCAGGCTGTTGCCAACAATTGGCCCATGCCGATCGAAGCAGCGCCATCCGGCAAGCGCGCGCTGGTGGTCGGCGCCGGTCCGAGCGGGCTCAGCGCCGCCTATCACCTGGCGCGGCTCGGCCACCAGGTCGAAGTTCATGAAAGCGGTCCAGTGGCGGGCGGCATGCTGCATTTCGGCATCCCGGCTTACCGCTTGCCCCGCGACGTCGTAGAAAAGGAAGCAGCACGTCTGACGACCCTGGGCGTGCGCTTCGTCTTCAATCACAGGATCGAGGATGTATTGGCCGAACAGCAGGACGGCCGCTTCGATGCGGTGTATATCGCCGTCGGTGCGCAGGTGAGCAGCCATGTCGAGATTCCGGCGCGCGATTCAGCAAAGGTGCTCGAAGCAGTGTCGCTGTTGCGGCACGTGGCGGGCGGCGAGAGGCCGCAGCTGGGGCGCCGAGTAGTGATCTACGGCGGCGGCAACACCGCATTGGACGCGGCGCGCACTGCCCGGCGGCTTGGTGCCGTAGACGCCCTCATCATCTACAGACGCGATCGTGCTCACATGCCAGCGCACCCGACCGAAGCCGATGAAGCGATCGCGGAAGGCGTAAAAATAAGGTGGCTGAGCGGCATCAAGGAGATCTCCGGCTCGGGCATCACCGTCGAGCGCATGCAGCTCGATGCCGACGGCCGGCCCCAGCCCACGGGCGAGTTGGAGACGCTCGAGGCAGACACACTGGTGCTGGCGCTGGGGCAGACCACCGATACCGCCTTCCTGCGCAAGATTCCGGGGATTGCGTTGCAGTCGGATGGAACCATCATCGTGGGCCCGGACCTTCAGACCAGCCATACGGGCATCTTTGCCGGTGGCGACGTCACGCCCACCCATCGCACGGTGACCAACGCGACGGGCCAGGGCAAACGCGCGGCGCGGCACATCGATGCGTGGCTGCGCGGCACAACTCTGCCGACAGTGCCGCGACACCGGATCATTCCGTTCGAGGGTCTGCACCTGCCGATGTACAGCGACACACTCGCCATGCATCAATCGGAATTGGCGCCGGCACAGCGCGATGACTTTGCCGAGGTCGTGTCCGGGCTCGACGCCGCGCAGACGCGATACGAGTCGAAGCGCTGCCTGTCGTGCGGCAACTGCTACGAGTGCGACAACTGCTATGCCGCGTGTCCCGAAGACGCCATCGTCAAGCTCGGCCCGGGGCGGGGTTATGCGATCAACATGCAGACCTGCACCGGCTGCGCTGTCTGTTTCGACCGCTGTCCATGCCATGCCATCGACATGGTTGCGGAGACCAGCGCGCCGACGGAAGGAACATGAGCACTACCACCACGCTCGATGGCAACACAGCAGTCGCGAAGGTCGCGTACCAATTGAACGAGGTCTGCGCGATCTACCCGATCACGCCTTCCTCCTCGATGGCCGAATTGGCCGACGAGTGGTCGGCACGAGGTCAGACCAATCTCTGGGGCACCGTGCCGCGCGTGCAAGAGATGCAGTCGGAGGCCGGTGCTGCAGGCGCTGCGCACGGCGCGTTACAGTCCGGTGCACTGACGACCACTTTCACGTCCTCGCAGGGCCTGCTGCTGATGCTGCCCAACATGTTCAAGATCGCCGGCGAGCTGACCTCGACGGTGTTCCATGTGGCGGCCCGATCGATCGCGACATCTGCGCTGTCGATCTTCGGTGACCATTCCGATGTGATGGCCGCACGCACTACGGGATTCGCGCTGCTCAGCTCGGCATCGGTGCAGGAGGCGCACGACAGCGCCTTGATCGCACAGGCTGCGACGCTGGAGTCGCGCATCCCGTTTCTGCACTTCTTCGATGGCTTTCGCACCTCGCACGAGCTCAACACGCTGGAACTGCTCGATGACTCGGTGCTGCGCGCGATGATCGATGACCGATTCGTCCGCGCACACCGCGCGCGCGCGCTGAACCCGGAGCAACCGTTCGTTCGCGGCACGGCGCACAACTCCGACACGTTCTTTCAGGCGCGTGAGGCAACCAATCCGTATTACCTGGCTCTGCCCGCCATCGTCGCGCAAGCCTTCGAGCGTTTCGGCGAGCTGACCAGCCGGCGATATCGGCTGTTCGAGTACGAAGGCGCAGCGGATGCCGAGCGCGTACTGATCCTGATGGGCTCGGGCGCCCAAACCGCTCGCGAGACCGTCAAGGTGCTGGTTGCCGCGGGCGAGAAAGTGGGCGCCGTCCAGATCAGGCTCTATCGTCCGTTCTCCGCCGAGCATCTGCTGGCCGTCCTGCCTGCCTCCGTGCGACGCATCGCCGTGCTGGAGCAAGCGAAGGAATCCGGCGCACCCGGCGATCCGGTCTACCAGGACGTAGTCGCCGTGCTCGCCCAGGCAGTGACGCGCGGCACGCGGGTGACCCTGCCGCTGGTGGTCGGCGGCCGTTATGGCATCGCCAGCAAAGACTTCCCGCCGGCGCTGGTCAAGGCCGCGCTGGACGAGTTGCAGGCTGAATCCCCGCGTCACGGCTTCACGCTGGGCATCATCGACGACCTCACCCATCTCAGCGTGACGCCGGATCCGCAGTTCAATATCGACAAGCCTGCGATCAAGAGCGCCGTGTTCTACGGCCTGGGGTCCGATGGCACGGTGGGAGCCAACAAGAACACCGTGAAGATCCTCAGCGAGGACGCTGGGCTGTACGCGCAAGGCTACTTTGTTTACGACTCGCACAAGTCCGGCGCGCAGACGATCTCGCACCTGCGGCTCGGCCCGGAGCCGATCCGTGCGCCCTACCTCATCACCCGGGCCAATTTCGTCGGCTGCCACCAGTTCGACTTCCTGGAGCGGCTCGACGTGCTGCGGATCGCAGCGACGGGCGCCACGTTCCTGCTCAACTCGCCACACGGCCCGGACAGGGTATGGGCTCACCTGCCGCTGCCGGTACAGCGGCAGATCAGGGCAAAGCAGCTGAAGTTCTACGTGATCGACGCAACGCTGGCCGCTCGCGAGTTGGGACTCGGCGCACGCATCAACACGATTCTGCAGACCTGCTACTTCGCGCTCTGCGGCGTGCTGCCGATCGATGAGGCCATCGCGCGTATCAAAGCCTCGATCGAGAAGAGTTACGGTCGCCAGGGGCCACGACTCGTCCGGATGAACATGGCCGCAGTCGACGGCGCGCTGGCACGGCTGCACGAGGTCGATGTCCCTGCGCAGACCGGCGAAGGGCGCGAGCTGCTGCCACTGGTCCCACCCGACGCATCCAAATTCGTCCACGAGGTCACCGCGCGGATCTTTGCAGGCCTCGGCGATAGCATCCCGGTGAGCAGGATACCGGCGGATGGAACGTTTCCGCTGGGGACCTGCGCCTACGAAAAGCGCAATGTCTCCGACACGGTGTCGCAGTGGCGCGCAGACCTGTGCATTCAGTGCGGTCAATGCAGCTTCGTCTGTCCACACAGTGTGATCCGCTCGCGTTACTACAACGAGCAGAAGCTCGTCGGCTCACCGCAGCACTTCCCCTCGGCGCCGATCAATACGCGCGGCTATCCCGATACGCGCTTCACGCTGCAGATCTATCTCGAGGATTGCACCGGCTGCGGCCTGTGCGTGGAGGCGTGCCCGGTGCACAGCCCGGTGGAGCCGGGCACGAAGGCGATCAACATGGTCGAGAAGCTGCCGATCCTCGCACGTGAGCGGGAACACATTCGCTTCTTCGAGGCACTGCCGGTCAATGACCGCGCACGCGTGGACTTCTCCAATGTGAGCGGCGTGCAGTACCTGCAACCGCTGTTCGAGTTTCCGAGCGCGTGCGCCGGCTGCGGCGAGACGCCGTATCTGCGTCTGCTGAGTCAGTTGTTCGGCGATCGCCTGCAGGTCGCCAATGCCACCGGCTGTTCCTCGATCTACGGCGCGAATCTGCCGGCTACGCCATGGGCGAAGAATCACGAAGGACGAGGTCCTGCCTGGTCGAACTCGCTGTTCGAGGACAACGCCGAGTTCGGCTTGGGCTTTCGTCTCGCCGCCGACCAGCATCTCGCGCTCGCGCACAAGCTCCTCGCCGAGTTGGCGACGACGGTCGGTGAAGATCTGAGCCGGGCGATCATTGCCGCTCCGCAGATCGCGGAGTCGGAGATCCGCGCGCAGCGCGAGCGTGTCGCTGCCCTGAAGGTCCGGCTGCTGGCGCTAAAGAATGGCGACGAGCGAGCTGCCGACCTGCTGTCGGTGGTCGACCACCTGGTCCGGCGCAGCGTCTGGATCGTCGGCGGTGACGGCTGGGCCTACGACATCGGGTACGGCGGGCTCGATCATGTGCTGGCGCAGGGCCTCGACGTCAACGTACTGGTTCTCGACACCGAGGTGTATTCCAACACGGGCGGACAGGCGTCGAAGGCCACGCCGCTCGGTGCGGTGGCGAAATTTGCTTCGGCGGGCAAGCGCACCGCGCGCAAGGACCTGGCCTTGCAGGCCGTTTCCTATGGCAACGTCTACGTGGCGCAAGTCGCGATGGGCGCCAATCCGCAGCACACGCTGCAGGCCTTCCGGGAAGCGGAAGCTTACGACGGTCCGTCGATCATCATTGCCTACAGCCAGTGCATTGCGCATGGCATCGACATGCGCAAAGGTATGCGGCAGCAGGATCTGGCCACTGCGTGCGGCTACTGGCCGTTGTTCCGCTTCAACCCGACGATGCGCAAGGTGGGCGAGAACCCGTTCCGGCTCGATTCGCCGCGGCCGACCCTTCCATTCAAGTCCTACGCATACAACGAGATCCGCTACAGCTCGCTCGCGGCCACACGTCCCGAAGAGGCGGGCGAGTTGCTGGCCGCGGCACAGAATTGGGTGAACGAGAAGTATCGCGTATATGAGGACATGGCGGCGCGCGACGGCAGCCGCTTCATCAACGAACCCGTCAAGCCGACGGCTGCGGACGCGCCGACTCCGGGAGACGCAGCCGCATGAACCTGGTCACCTCCTATCTCGGTTTCGCGCTGCGCAATCCGCTGATCGCCTCCTCCTCGCCGAACAACGCCGATCTGGATCAGCTGCGCAGGCTCGACGACGCCGGCGTCGGTGCCGTCGTGTTGCCCTCCCTCTTTCAGGAACAGCTCGAAGCGCAGAGCGATGCGTACGAAGCGATCCTCGCAGCTTCCGCCGACAGTTCGCCGGAGGCACAAAGCTACTTGCCGCCGCTCGACACCGGTCCGTATGGCCTCGGCCCGGAGCGCTACCTTGATCTCGTCCGCCGCGCCAAGGATGCGCTCTCGGTTCCGGTGATCGCGAGCCTCAACGGCTCTTCGAATGCGGGCTGGACCCACTATGGCTCACTGCTGCAAGAGGCCGGAGCCGCCGCCATCGAGCTCAACATCTATCACGTGCCGGTGGACATCCAGGTATCGGGACAGCAGATCGAGCAAAGTTATCTCGACGTGCTCGCGGCCGTGCGCGCTGCGGTCACGATCCCCGTGGCCGTGAAGCTGCCGCCCTACTTCAGCTCGATCGGCCACATGGCTGCGCAGCTAGTGGACGCCGGCGCCGACGGCCTGGTGATCTTCAACCGCTTCATGCAGCCCGACATCGACCTGGTGCGGCTGGAACTGTCCAGCGAGCTGCAGTTGAGCCGTCCCGACGAGATGCGTCTGCCTCTGCTGTGGACGGCACTCCTCGCCGGTCGCGTCGATGCTTCGTTGGCAGCCTCCAGCGGCGTGGATAGCGCCGATCACATCGTGAAGTACTTGCTCGCAGGTGCCGATGCAGTGATGGCGACTGCCGCGCTCCTGCGTCACGGGCCCGGCCACGTACGAACTCTCCTTGCGGGCCTGAGCGAATGGCTCGAGATCCGCGAGATCGAATCGCTGGATCGCATCCGCGGTCAGCTGAGCTGGGCGCGGGCGCCAGGCAAGGACTCCTACGGACGCGCGAATTATCTGCACCTCATCGAAACCTGGACCGCTGCGCATCGCGGAATGTCCTATCAGTAAGTGTGTCGCACGAACTGCATGGCGTCGATGGCGGGATTCCTCGCAGGCTCGTGGAGGCGCTGCGTCGACACCGCAAGGGCATTACCGATGTCGCTCGCTAGGCGTGTCGCCGCAGGCGAAGCGCGTTGCTGATTACCGATACGGATGACAGACTCATTGCCAGCGCTGCGATGAGTGGACTCAGCAACCATCCGAAGACGGGATACAGAACGCCCGCGGCGAGTGGAATGCCGAGCGTGTTGTATCCGAAGGCGAACAGCAGATTCTGGCGAATGTTGCGGACGGTCGCGCGACTCAGTTGGAGTGCGCGAACGATGCCGCGCAGGTCGCCCTTCACCAAAGTTACTTGGGCGCTCTCCATCGCGATGTCGGTGCCCGTGCCCATCGCAATACCGACGTCGGCCTTCGCGAGGGCCGGGGCATCGTTGATCCCATCGCCTGCCATGGCGACGCGCCGACCCTGCTCTTGCAAACGCGCAACTACATCGACCTTATCCTGCGGTTGAACCTCGGCGATGACCTCGTCGATTGGCAGCGTAGCCGCGACCGCGCGAGCTGTCGTTTGACTATCCCCCGTAAGCATTACGAGCCTCAGCCCATCTTCCTTGAGCGCTTCGAGCGCAGCAGGCGTCGTCTCTTTGATGGGGTCGCCGACCGCTAGCGCACCTGCCAACCTGCCATCGACGCTCAGAAAGATGACGGTACGGCCTTGCTGCCTGAGTTGCTCGACCCGATCGCGCATGCTGTCGACGCTGATGCCGCTTGCTGCCATCAGTGCCGCGTTACCCAGAGCAAGCGCATGACCATCCGCCTGGCCACGCACGCCCTGCCCCGTGACGGACTCGAAGTTGCTCACCGTGGCCGCCGCAACTTCACGCGCTTGCGCACCGGCGACGACCGCACGCGCCAAGGGATGCTCGCTCGCGCGATCGAGGCCCGCTGCCCAAGCAAGGATCTGCTGCTCAGAAAACCCGTTTCCAGCGATGACCCGATCGAACGTCGGCTTACCCACAGTGATCGTGCCCGTCTTGTCGAGCACCAGGGTATCGACCTTGCGCAGATTCTCGATCGCCTGCGCATCCCTGAACAGCACGCCGAGCTGCGCACCGCGACCGCTCGCGACCATGATGGAAATAGGTGTCGCAAGGCCCAGCGCGCAGGGACACGCGATAATGAGCACCGCGACGGCATTCACCAGCGCGTAGGCAAGTCTCGGTTCGGGCCCCACGAGCCACCAGACGACGAACGTCAGCACCGATATGGTGATGACCGAGGGCACGAACCACTTCGCGACCTCGTCGGCAAGCCGCTGCAGCGGCGCTCGTGAGCGCTGCGCCTGAGCAACCAGGGTGACAATCTGTGAGAGCAAACTGTCCGCACCCACGCGCTCGGCAACGATGATCAAGCTGCCGGTCTGGTTGACGGTTGCTCCGACAATGCGATCGCCTGGCCCCTTGTCCACGGGCATAGGCTCGCCGGTAAGCATCGATTCATCGACGCTGGATCGGCCCTCGACCACGCTGCCATCCACCGGGATCTTCTCGCCGGGCCGCACGCGCAGACGATCGCCCGCGTGTATGTGGCCAAGCGGTACATCCTCTTCAGTACCGTCGGCATTGACCCTGCGCGCGCTCTTAGGCGCAAGGCCGAGCAACTGCCGAATCGCGGCGCTGGTGCGACCTCTGGCGCCAAGCTCCAACCATTCGCCGAGCAGCACCAGTGCGATGATCGCGCTCGCCACCTCGAAATAGACGCCGACCATTCCGTGGCGATCGCGCATCTCTGCCGGGAATATCTGGGGCGCGGCGGTAGCGACGAGGCTATAGAAAAATGCGACGATGACGCCAAGACCGATCAGCGTGTACATGTTGGGCGAGCGGTTGACGACCCCCATCCAGCCGCGACGGTAGTAGTCCAGCGCAGCCCAAAGAACAACAGGTGCCGACAACAACAGCTCTGCACCCCGCAGCACTCGCG
>DATJIP010000207.1:0-11149 GCA_035493235.1 Steroidobacteraceae bacterium | reverse complement strand
GGCGAGCTCGTAGTTCTCGCGCCTCAGGAACGCATACTCGTAGGAGAGCTGTGCAACGGTGAGCTCGGAGCGCGCGTCGACCGTCGCGCCCACCGGGAAGGTCTCGTCCTGGAAATTGACGTCGCGCTCGATCGAGCGCGTTGCGTGACGGTTGTTCTGGAAGTACATCGCACGGATCAGGTGCCGAGGCGCAATGCGCCACGAGGCCTCCGCGCGGAAGCGATCGAAGTCGCCGATACCGAACGTGTCGTCGAAGTTGATGTCGGAGCCGACCTGGTCGCTCGTTTCGCCATCGACGCGCACGCGCGTGTCCGTCGACAGGAAGAAGTAGCCCACGTCGACGATGAACCTGGAGTCGAGCGGGTTGCGCTCGGCGGCTGACGTTTCCTCGGCGGCATGCGCGACACCGAGCATCAAGCAGGCTGCAAGTGCAGCGGCTATGCGGCGCATGATTTCTCCCGTAGCTATTCAAGATGACCCGCGCATCATGCGACACCTGCACAGGCGAGACGCTACGCGGGGCATGCGGCACAGGTGCCCCAGCTACGTACTGCACTCGCCCTGCATTACTCGCACCATTTGTCCGAGTTCCACCCTCCTGGAGAGAGAGCCGTGATCAAGCTGAACCTGCTGTTCCCGCTGGGAGCACTCGCTGCACTCGCGTTTGGCACCGCTGTTGCGCAACCCGCGCCGGTCTCGACCGAAAAAGTCCAGTCGATCTCGGCGACCGTGGACAAGATCGATGCGAAGACGCGCACCATCGAGCTGCGCAAGGACAAAGAAGTCCAGTCGATCCAGGTCCCGCCCGAAGTGCGTAATTTTGACAAGATCAAGGTCGGCGACGAAGTCGTCGTGACGTACTACGAAGGCCTGGCCGCCGAATTCAAGAAGAAGGGCGAGAGCAAGACCGTCGGCGTCCTCGACGCGTCGACCGGCACCGCACGCATGCCGGAAGGCTCCGGTAAACCCGGCGCAGCGATAGGCAACAAGATCAAGACGACCGTAACGATCGAATCCGTCGATACCAAGACGCACTCGGTGACTTTCATCGGACCGTCGGGCTTGTCGCGCACGGTCGACGTGGTCGATCCGAAAGCGCAGCAGTTCATCGCCCAGTTGAAGAAAGGCGATGAGGTCGAGCTGACCTACGTTGAGGCGCTGGCCGTGACCGTCGAGCCGAAAGCCGCGGCGAAGAAGTAGCCAGCAACATCGGAGCAATCATGTCGCGCTGCCTGCACGGGACGATCGGCGCAGTGCTGCTCAGCTGTGTAGCGCTGAGCAGCTAGGCGCAAACCACGACGACGACGCCGGCGAACAATGCATCGGCCATCGCGCGCCAGCTCGGACTCATCGTCTATCCAGCGAAGCAGCAGACTCCGGAGCAGCAAAGCACTGACGAGCAGCAGTGCTACGACTGGGCCAAGACCAACACCGGCATCGATCCGACAGCACCGCCGCCCGCTGCCGCTCCGCCACCGGAACAGAAGGGCGGGCAGCGCCTGAAGGGAGCTGCGAAGGGTGCTGCGGCCGGCGCAGTCGTCGGCGAAGTCGCCAATAACGACGCGGACGAAGGTGCCGCGGTCGGCGCAGCGGCCGGCGCAATCGCCGGCGGACGCCAGGCGCGCAAGGAAAAGAAGGCATCGGCAGACCAGGCCAAGAGTCAGGCACAAGCGGCGCAGACCGAACAGCAGACGACCTTCGAGAAGGCGATGGGTACGTGCCTGCAAGGGCGCGGCTACACCACCGGTTGATCTCCTTCTGCCTGCCCGCGATACGGATCCGCAGCGCACGTGTCTCGTAGCAACGTGCTCGCGAAAACGCAAACTCGAGGGAGCCCGTTCATGAAGAAGATTTGCCTGCTGACGATCGGTGTCCTTGCTTCGGCCACTGTCCTGGCCGCCGAGCCCTTCAACGGCACGCAGCCGATGGATTGCGAGCCCACTGCCGGACACGATTGCCTGCCAACCGAAGCCTCCTGCAAGCCGCTCAAGGCGCAGCCGGGCAAGAAAGTCGTCGTGCACATCGACGTCGAGAAGATGTCGATGAAGACGCCGTATCGCAACGACGCGGTGCCGATTTCGTCCTTCAGCTTCAACGCCAAATCGCTGGTATTGCAGGGCCAGGCAAGCGAGCTGGTGTGGAGCGCCACGGTTCATCGCACGACCGGCAAGTTCACCATGGCCATCGCCGATCGCGAAGGCGCGTACGTCGTGTTCGGTCAGTGCAAGGTTGTGACTGCGCCGGCGGCGGCGAAGTAGCGGATCAGGCGGGAGTTGCCATCGCGGCGGCCTGCGCCGCCTCGGCAACCTGCAGCGGCACGGTGAAGTGAAACGTCGCGCCTCGCGCGCCGTTCTCGGCCCACAGCCTGCCGCCGTGAGCTTCCACTATCGAGCGCGAGATGCTCAGCCCGATGCCCATGCCGTTGGGCTTGGCCGTCACGAACGGCTCGAAGATGCGATCGAGCTGATCCGGCGGAATCCCCGGGCCAGTGTCGGTGACGGAGATTTCGCAACAGCCATCGGCGCCGACGCGCGCCTCGACCGAGATGCGTCGTTGCGCACCGGAGTGCGCGGTGACGGCTTCGATTCCATTCATCATGAGATTGAGCAGCACCTGCGAGAGCTGTACGCGGTCAGCACGCACCGGCGGCAGCGTACCGGGCACCGACAGATCGATCGCTACGTGCTTGGTAATCGCGTCGGCACGTATCAGCGCTACGACGTCCTCCGCCAACTCGTTGATGCTCACGATCTCCATGTTGATGCGCCCCTGCTTGAGCCAGGTGCGCAGGCGCTGCAGAACTTCCGCAGCACGCCGATCGTCGCGGAGCACGTCGTCGATGATCTCGCGCAACAAACGCATGTCGAGCGGATCGCGCTGCAAAAGGATCTGCGCAGTCTCGATATTGTGCTGAATGGCGCTGAGCGGCTGGCTCAGCTCGTGCGCCAGCGCAGATGCAAGTTGTCCCAGCATCGTGACGCGGCCCGCGTGCGCCAGCTTCTGACGCAACTCGCTGACCTCCAGCTCGGCCAGGTGCTGGCTGGTCACGTCGCGCACCACGCCGCGCACGAGCTCCGGGGCACCGTTGTTCCGCAGATCCACGGTCCCGCTCATGAACACCCAGCGCGTGCTGCCCGTGGGAGAGGCGATGCGAAACTGCAGCGCATGCTGGCCGCCACGCTTGAGAGCGTGCTCGAGTGCCGCTTTCACTTCCGAAATGTCATCGCTGTGAGCGCTGCGCAGAACGTCTGTTACGTCGATGTCGCTGTTGGGCTCGAAGCCCATCGTAGTGCGTGCCCGTTCGGTCGCCCAGACCCGCCCGGTTGCTGCGTCCCAGGCCCAGAGTCCCGCGCCTGCCGCGCTCGCAGCGAGATCGAGACGTCGTTCGCTCTCGCGCAGGTCGCGCGCCAGCCGCGAAGCATGCAGGACATCACGACTCAGCTCGAACGCCATGGCCATGAGCGCAATCACGAACGGCGGGACGAGCAGGATCGGCAAGTTCACGATGCGCCAGATCACCATCTGCGTGAGCAGCGAGGAGAGCGTGATCGACAGGAACACCGGCGCGAGGATCATGGCTGCAATACGCCGATCGCCGGGTCCATTGCGCCGCACGAGCGTGATGCCGACGTCGAGCATGAACAGCGTGAACAATGCAACAGCAGTCAGCGCCAGCCACTGATACGGACCCGTAACCGCGCTGCCTACGACGGTCACCTGCTCGCCGAGGAAAGGGATCTGCCTGACCGAGTCGATGCGCTCGAAGTTGACGTTAGGCTCGCTGGCCAGGTTGATCAGCAGCACCAGGCTGCGCGCAACGATGAGCGATGCCAGTAACCCCAAGCGGCCAGCGCGCAAATACAACCGCAGGAACACAGCGATGCCGACCACGAGCCCGAAGACCGCGAACTGCTCCCACCAGATCAGGTTGCCCCACTGGTCCGCGGAGTCGGAACGCAATGCACCCAGCTCGACAGCTGCTCCGCCGCACAGCGAAATGGCGGCAAACGCGAATGCCAGATTGGCATACGCGCGGCGGTCGTAGATCCATGCGAGGCCGTGCAGTAAAGCGAGCAGCAATGCTGCCGCGGCGCAGCTGGACCAAAGAATAGTTACGTAGCTCATGGCGCTGCAATAAACGGCGCGGCAGACGCTAGCACATGTCAATGGCGCTTGTTAGCCGCGGGGTTTCCGCCACGCTCTACGCGGTCCCCTCATTGCGACTGAACAGGTCGCTGCCCGGGCCGACTTCTTGCCGAATCCTCGTAGTCGCGCTGCACGATCGAGCGCACGCCTAGGTCTCTGATCTGTCTGGCTGTGAGGGTGGCAAACATCTGCATGGTCCGGGCGATGATGCCGGTCCATCCGGTCTGGTGACTGGCCCCGAGTCCAGCCCCGTTGTCGCCGTGGAAGTACTCGTAGAACTGGATGTAGTCGCGCCACAGCGGGTCGGTCTGAAACTTGTCGGTTCCGCCGTACAGGGGCCGCCGGCCGTCGGCATCGCACAGGAAGATCGAGTTGAGCCTGCGCCCGAGCTCTTCCGCGACCTGATAGAGAGTCATGCGCTTGTCCGAACCTGTTGGACAGGCAATGGTGAAGTCATCGCCGTAGTAGCTGTAGTACTGCAGCAGCGCCCGGATGATCAGCAGGTTCACGGGCATCCAGATCGGGCCGCGCCAGTTCGAGTTGCCGCCGAACATGCCGCTGTCAGATTCCGCCGGCAGGTACGACACGCGGTATTCCTGGTTACCGACCGGGATCACGAAGGGGTGTTGCTCGTGCACTCGGGAAAGCGAACGGATGCCATAGGGACTCAGGAACTCGCCCTCGTCGAGCATGCACTCGAGCACGCGCCGCAAGCGGGTCTCATCGAGCACCGCCGCCATGAACCTGCCCTCACAGCCAGGCCGCGCCGGGTCGTGAATGACACGTGTCAGCTGCGGATGGGATTCGAGGAAGTCTTTGATCACCTCGGAGACTTCCGGGTACTGCTTGCGCAGCCGTCCGTCGAAGACCGTGACTGCGCACAGCGGCAGCAGGCCCACCATCGAACGAACCCGCAGCCGCTGCGCCGTGCGATTCGGCAGCTGCAGCACGTCGTAGAAAAAGCCATCCTGCTCGTCCCACATCCCGCCTTCACCCTCCCCGAACATCGACGACGCGATCCACAGGAAGTGTTCGACAAACTTGTGGCACATCCGCAGATAGGTCGGCCGATGCACGGTCAACTCGATGGCGATCTCGAGCATGTTCTGGCAGAACAGCGCCATCCAGGCCGTGCCGTCTGCCTGCTCCAGGTAACCGCCGGTCGGCAGCGGCGCGCTGCGATCGAACACTCCGATGTTGTCCAGCCCGAGAAAGCCGCCTTCGAACACGTTCTTGTCGGCGCGATCCTTCCGGTTCACCCACCACGTGAAGTTCAGCAGCAGCCCGTGAAACGAGCGCTCGAGCCAGTCGATGTCGCCGTCGCCCTCGCGCGCCGCGGCTTCGAGCCGATACGTGAAGATCGTCGACCAGGCGTGGACCGGCGGATTGACGTCGCCGAAATTCCACTCGTACGCGGGCAGCTGGCCATTGGGGTGCAGATAGGTTGCTTGCAGCATCAGATCGAGCTGCGACTTGGCGAAGTCGGCGTCGACCAGCGTCAGCGCCAGGATGTGGAATGCCAGGTCCCACGCGGCGTACCACGGGTACTCCCACTTGTCCGGCATCGAAATGATGTCGGCATTGCGCAGGTGCCGCCAATGCCTGTTGCGCGGTGAGCCCCCATTGCGCTGCTTCAGCCACGTGCCGATGTCGTAGTAATAGAACTGCTTGGACCACAGCATGCCCGCGAGCGCCTGGCGCATGACGTTGGCTGCATCGGCGCTGAGGTTCGTCGGGATCACGCTCGCGTAGAACTCATCCGACTCGCGGCGGCGCGCTGTCATCACCGCGTCGAAGCCGGCGCCGAACGGATCGCGCTGCGGGACATCGCTCAGGCGCACGCGAAATACGTGCGACTGCCCGACTCCCAGTTCGATCAGATAGTGCGCCGCGGCCTTGGTGCCGACGTGCTGAGGATTCACCGCCTCGGCACGGCCGTGCACGATGTAGTCGTTGATCCCGTCTTTGACGTAGGGCGTACGGTTCGGCTGGTTCGCGATGCGTTGCGTGTTCGTCTCATTCTCGGTGAACAGCAGCTCGAGCGGATCCTCGCAGTAGATATAGCGGTCGCCGAGCTGCGCGTGCATGGCCGTGACTGCGTTGGCGCCGAGCTGCTGCAGTGACGGACGCTCGGCTTCCTCGATCTGCTCGGTCCAGGTATTGCGAAACCAGAACGTCGGCAGCACGTGCAGCACCGCGGCCTGCGGCCCGCGATTGCTGACGGTGACCTGCATCAGGAGGTCTTCGGGAGAGGCCTTCGCGTACTCGACGAACACGTCGAAGTAACGGTCTTGGTCGAAGACCCCGGTGTCGAGCAGCTCGTATTCCAGCTCGTCACGCCGCCGCGCGGCATTCGTGCGCACCAGATCGTCGTACGGAAAGGCGCGCTGCGGGTACTTGTACAAGTACTTGAGATATGAGTGCGTCGGCGTGGAATCGAGGTAGAAGTAGTACTCCTTCACGTCCTCGCCGTGATTGCCTTCGCTGTTGGTGAGCCCGAACAGCCGCTCCTTCACGATCGGATCGGCGCCGTTCCACAACGCAAGCGCCAGGCACAGCTGCTGTCGTTCATCGGACATTCCCGCCAGGCCGTCTTCGCCCCAGCGATAGGCGCGGGAGCGGGCCTGGTCGTGCGAGAAATAGCTCCAGGCGTTGCCGTCCTCGCTGTAGTCCTCACGCACCGTGCCCCACTGGCGTTCGCTGAGGTAAGGACCCCAATGACGCCAATGCGCGCTGCCCTCCTGGGCGCTGCGCAACCGTTCCAATTCATTGTTGGTAGTCATGACCAACCCACACGGCGCGTGAGAACTGCTGTTAATGCGTAGATGAACGCGCCGGCGCAATAGGCAGCGCGGGCAGAGGCGGAAGCATTGGGCGCTGCAGCGCGCGCCCCTGTTGCTCCAAAGCCGCGTCTAGGTGTGAGGTGCAAAAGCGCGCACCCCCTGCTCGCATGCTGCCGAGCAGCGCACTTCGTATTCTCGACCGAGTCATGAGTCCCGGCGAACGACAGTCCCCTTCTTTCTCGCAGAAGGTCCCCTTCGCGACGGCGTCGGATCGCATGGAGATCCTGCACCGGTACCTCGACCCGTCGACGTCGCTCGCCGAAATCCTGTTCGGCCTGATCATGACGCTGACGTTCACGCTCGGCGCCGGCCTGATCATCGAAGACGAGGGCCGCGCCGGTGCGCGCGAGCTCCTCATCGCCGTGATCGGCTGCAACGTGGCCTGGGGCATCATCGACGCCGCGCTGTATCTCGTCGGCCAATTGTTCGATCGCGGCCGGCTGCAGCGGCTGGGAGTCGCCATCCGGCGCACGCACCAGCGCAGCGACGCAGTCATTCTGGTCGCGGAGGAGCTCAATCCGCTCTTGGGCGGGCTGCTGAGCCCGCGCGAAACGGAAGCGCTTTACGAACGCATCGTCGACAACGTCTCGCGAAAGACCGGAAAGAAGAACTCCATCACCCGGGACGATTGGCTGGGCGCTCTCGTCAGTTTCTTCCTGGTCGTGTTCACCAGTCTGCCCGCGGCCATCCCGTTCCTCCTGATCGACGACGCGCGCCTCGCACTGCGCGTCTCGAATGCGGTGCTGGTCGCCCTGCTGTTCTTCAGCGGCTATTGGTGGGCGCGCTACACCGTCAGCAAACCGTGGGTTGCCGGTATCGCGTTTCTCCTCGTCGGCACGGGGCTGGTAGCGGCTGCAATTGCACTAGGAGGCTGAGATGAAACCACGTACGGAGTTGGGACCACTCGTCCGCGAGGTTCTGATCGTCGACAGCGAGCTGGCTGAAGGCAAGAGCATTGCCGCACGCAGCGTGCGCGCACTGGCGAACGAGCTCACGGCGCGCGGGATTCACGTCACCGAGGCCGGCTCGTGTGAAGACGGCATCGCTGCAGCGGACGCCAGCGTCCACTGCATGCTGCTCAACTGGTCGCAAGGTCGCAACGACGACGACGCTCACAAGAGCGCAACCGAGCTGCTGCGCGCAGTTCGCAAGCGCAACGCGAAGATGCCGATCTTCCTGATGGCGAGCCGCAAGATCGCAGGCACGGTCGGCGTCGAAGTCGCGACGCTGTCGGACGAATTCATCTGGATCCACGACGACACCGCGCCGTTCATCGCGGGCCGGGTCCAGGCCGCCATGGAGCGTTATCTCGAAAATCTGTTGCCACCCTACGCTGCGGCACTCGCGCGCTACGAGCGCGAGCGCGAATATTCCTGGGCGGCCCCTGGCCATCAAGGGGGCGTCGCGTTCCTGAAATCCCCCGTCGGGCGCGTGTTCTTCGATTTTTACGGTGAGAACCTGTTTCGTACCGACATGGGGATCGAGCGCGGCGCCCTCGGCTCGGTGCTCGGGCACTCCGGACCGGTCGGCGAAAGCGAGCGCAATATCGCGCGCATCTTCGGCGCGCATCGTTCGTACTCGGTGCTGAACGGCACGTCCGCTTCGAATCGCTCGATCATGTCCGCCTGCGTCGGCGACGACGAGATCGCGCTGTGCGATCGCAATTGCCACAAGTCGATCGAGCAGGGCCTCGCGATCTGCGGCGGCATTCCCGTGTTCCTGCGGCCGACGCGCAACCGCTACGGCATCATCGGACCGATTCCGCCGGAGCGTCTGTCGCCGGAAGCGATCGCGCGCAGCATTGCCGACAATCCGCTGGCGAAAGCCGCGGGCGCGAAGCGCGCCGTCTATTCCGTGCTCACGAACTGCACGTACGACGGCATGTGCTACAACGCCACCGAAGCTGAGAAGCTGCTCGCTCAGAGCGTCGATCGAATTCATTTCGACGAAGCGTGGTACGGCTATGCGCGCTTCAATCCGCTCTACACCAACCGCCTCGCGATGCGCGGCGATCCTGGCCAGCATCCGAAAGACGGCCCGACCGTCTTCGCGACGCACTCGACGCACAAGCTGCTCGCAGCGCTCTCGCAGACCTCGTACATCCACATCCGCGACGGCCGCTCGGCGATCGAGCATTCGCGCTTCAACGAAGCGTACTGCGCGCAGGCGAGCACATCGCCGCTGTACGCGCTGGTCGCGTCGAACGACGTGGCGGCCGCGATGATGGACGGCCCCGCCGGCCAGTCCTTGACGCAAGAGACCATCGACGAAGCTGTCGCCTGCCGTCTGGCGCTGGCGCGCGGCCATCGCGAGTTCAAGGCGAAGAGCCAGTGGTTCTTCGAGCCGTGGAATGCGCCGGAAGTGCGCGATACCGCGAGCGGCAAACGCGTTGCGTTCGTCGATGCCTCCGAGGAAATGCTCGCGAACGATCCGAGCGCCTGGGTATTGCACCCGAACGAGAAGTGGCACGGGTTCGAAGGCTTGCCCGATGGCTGGTGCATGCTCGATCCGATCAAGGTCGGCGTCATGTGCCCGGGCATGAAGGACGACGGCCAGCTCGACGCCAACGGCATTCCGGCCGACATCGTCACCGCGTACCTCGGACGCCACGGCATCGTGCCTTCGCGCACCACCGATCACATGGTGCTGTTCCTGTTCTCGATCGGCGTCACCAAGGGCAAGTGGGGCACGCTGCTCAACACGCTGCTCGATTTCAAGGTCGACTACGACCGCAACGCGCCGCTGACTGAAGTTCTGCCGTCGATCGCCGCGGCAGCGCCGGCGCGCTACGCGGGCATGGGACTGAAGGATCTCGGCAACCAGATGTGGGAACACCTGCGCAAGAGTCGCCAGGGTCACTGGCAGGCGGAAGCCTACGCACAGCTCCCGCGGCCCGATCTCAAGCCGCGCCAGGCATTCCAACGCTGTATGGCCGGCGACGTCGAGCACGTGCCGGTCAGCGAGATGGCCGGCCGTGTCGTCACAGTCGGCGTCATTCCTTATCCGCCCGGCATCCCGATCGTGATGCCAGGCGAGAACGTCGGTCCCGCCGACGGCCCGTGGCTCACCTACCTGCGAATCCTGCAGGAGTATGGCCATCGCTTCCCCGGCTTCGCGAAAGAAGTCGAGGGCGCGGAAGAGCACGACGGCGTTTATCAGGTGCTGTGCCTGAAGGCACGCAAGTCTTGAGCACGCTCAGATGATGGAATACAGCGCGAAGCCCCCGACGATCCCGATCCCCTTCCATAGGCTGTTGAAGGTGGTCGCGCTCGTCGATGGGCAGAACGCTGAAGTCGCCACGCTGATCGAACGACTCAGGGGCGAGAACTTCGAGGTCGAGATCAGCAGCGGCTACGAGCGCGATGTGCTCGAAGACGCGGCGGTCGGAGCCTACATCGTCGCGATCGATGGCGATCGCTTGGAGCCGGCCCGCAAACTCGTGCGCGCGGTGCGCGCCGCAGGCTTCAACACGCCGCTCTGGGCGCTCGCCGATTCGCGCAAGCTGTCACATGCGCTCGCACCCGAAGTGCTGGGCGAAGTCGACGGTTGCCTGTTCCTCGGCCAGCAGACGCCTGCGTTCCAGGCCAAGCAGGTGGTCGCGAGCATCGTCGAATACGGCACGAGCCTGTTGCCGCCGTTCTTCGGCGGGCTGATGGCCTACGACGCCGAAGCGAACATCTCGTTTGCCTGCCCCGGTCACCAAGGCGGCGAGTTCTATCGCAAGTCGCCCGCCGGTCAGCTGTTCTTCAAACACTTCGGCGAGCAGATCTTCCGCAACGATCTGTGCAATGCCGACGTCGATCTCGGCGATCTGCTGATTCACGTCGGCGCTGCCGTCGAAGCACAGCGCCACGCGGCACAGGTCTTCGGCGCAGATCGCACGTACTTCGTTTTGAACGGCACGTCGAGCTCGAACAAGGTCGTGGCGAACGCTGCCCTGCGACGCGGCGATCTGGTGCTGTTCGATCGCAACAATCACAAGTCGCTGCACCAGGGCGCACTGGTACAAGCCGGCGCAATCCCGATCTTCCTGCCGACCGCGCGCAATGCGTTCGGCATGATCGGCGCGATCGACTGGGAGGCGCTCGACGAGAACTACCTGCGCGAGCAGATCCGCAAGCAGCCGCTCGCCCGCGCGCATGCAGACAAGCCGCGTCCGT
>DATJIP010000206.1:0-2600 GCA_035493235.1 Steroidobacteraceae bacterium | reverse complement strand
GCTGCGCGAGCGGCAGAACCAAAACGTTCGTGTTTAGAGTGAGCGTGCAAGATGTCTTGGGCTCGGCGCGAGTTTGTCCAGCCCCGGAGGGGCGACAGTCAATAGCCAGGGGCGTTAGCCTACCCCTTTCAAGGTGTCACTTATGTTTCGCGAGGACCCGAGCGGTGGAGCGATGAGCGCCGCGACGGGTGCGCACCACCTTCACCGGTTTCGTTGGGCCCCGCGGAGTCTTGCGATAGCGACGCCAGTTTATTCGTGCGGCCGTCTTGTGGAGCCAACGAGCAAAGACACGATCGCTCATCCTCGCAAAGCGCTGCCAACGTTGCTCTGGGACAGCGATCGCCATGCCGTCGCTGACGGTCGCAATTTCCGTGGCCAGATAGTAGACCGACAACTCCCGGTCCACCTGATCGTGTCCGGCGTGGCTACCGATCGCTCGTTTCGTCAGGATCATCACGTTGTAGGCGGCGACCGCCAACGCGAAGCCGAACAGTGCCGCCCTGGGATAGCCCAGCGTCGTGACTTCGCAGCGCAAGTATTGTGTGAGTTCCTGGAAAGCAGTCTCGATCTGCCAACGCCGTCGATAGAGTTCCGCAAGCCGTCGGGCACCGGCCTTCGTGGCGGGCACGTTGGTGAGCAGACGAATTTCCGTGGTTCCATCGCGCAAGGGTTGGAACAGTCGGATGAGGATGCAGTTCACAACGAGCGGGCCCACGCCCACCTTCTGCTGGAAGATGTCGCCGCTCTTGTTCTTGCTCACTCGACGCGGTTCCGTGATGGCGCGGAGTTTGGTGCCCGCATGATGCCGAATCACGAAGAAAGCGCGACGCTCGGCGATCCCGCCCAGGTAATCCTCGGTGCAGAAATTACGATCGGCGAGCCAGAGGTCGTTGGCGCGCACCAGCGGCAGCAGGCGGTCGGCCAAGGACCGCTCGTTGGTGTAGGCATCTTCGCAGCCAATAAGGTGAGTGAGCAGGCCGGTGCGGCCGTCACGCACGACCAGCGACATGCCGGGCAGGGCCGCCGCTCCGCAGTGACGCAGACAATCGAGCCGGTGGTCCGTGCCGGCGAGAAAGTTGCCGTCGAGCGTGCGCAGGCGCAGCCCCGGGATCGTATCGGTGGGTGGATCCGGCAAGGCATCGATGATCGCTTCGACGCCATCGGCGGTCTCCGCGACCAGCGCTTCGGAGATACCCACTTCCAAGCGAGCAAGCTTGTCGTAGACAGCCGTGATCGACACAGGGATGTCTCCGGTAAAGCGAACCGCAGCGTGAATCGTGTCGTGCGTGCGCAACACCACCTTGCACATCAGCTTCGTAACGGTGCTGAAGGTCAAGTTCTTCGTGTACTGGTTGATCGCATTCCTCGCAAAGAGGTCGTCCAGGGCACGGTCAGCAAATACGCGTTCCAGGCTGGCCCGCACCATCGTGGCAATCGGCGCCTTCTCGGCAAAGCGTTCGATAAGGTCATCCATGACCATTCCCCCTCTGCACGTGGCGCTTCCCTCCCGGGAAGCATGGCGAAGGGTACTCAACCTTACCGAAACCGCCTAGACCACCTTGAAAGGGGTAGGCTTACGCCACCCGGCTCGCCGGCACGATTCGCGTTACTTCCCTTCGATCACCGGCGTGACCGCGGACACGCCGTTGGCGTTCTGGGCGAGCGCCGCCTGCTGCATCGATTCCATCGCCTCACGCGTCATCTTCTCGCTGAATTCCTGCAGCGAAGACATGGCGCTCTGGTCGGCCATCTGGAAGCCGGATTTCTCCGCGACCAGCAGGTTGATGAGCATGCCCAGCATGCCGGTGTTGGCACCGGCCGCATGCCCGTTCTCGCCGTTGGCGCCGGCCATGAAGACGCGCTCCGGAACCAGCGGCTGGCTGCTGTGCGACAGATACTCCGCCACCAGCGCCAGGGCGTAGAGCCGTGGATCGCCGTAGCTGCCGATCTTGCGCATGAGCACGGACGCCTCGGACAGACCGATTTGTAGCGTGCGGGCACCTTCACCGCGACCGGCGAGCACGCGCTGCTCCGATTCGGCACGCGCCATCACCACCATCTGCTCGGCCGCCTTGCGGGCCTTCGCCAGGTCGGCATCACCCTGGTTCTCCGCGATGCGCACCTGCACCTGCGAATTGGTCAGCTGCGTCTGCATCGCGGCGTGAGCCTGGGCCTCGCTCAGCGTTCGCTGCTTCTCGGCCGCCGCTCGCTGACGCTCGAACGTTTCAATCTGCTCGATCGAAAGTTGTCGAATCCGGAGCTGTTCAAGCAGGGTTTCGATCTTGCCGCCGATCTCGGCCGTGTCCGGCTTGCCGATCAGGACGTCCACACACTCGATGTCGAAGTCGAAGAACTTACGGCGCAGCTCCTCACGCGACTCGGTCTGGATGGCATCGCGCTGCTGCAGCAGTTCCAGCATTGTCTTCTTGTGTGCCACATCGCGGAAGTACGCGCTCAGCATCGGGTCGAGCGTCTGAGTAATGAGCTTCTTCACGTCGCCGAAGCGCTGAATCACACTCGGGGCCTTCTCGTAGTCGATGTGAACGACCACGGAGAGGGGCAGCATCGGCTCATAGGCGTCCTTCGTCACCAGGTCGATG
>DATJIP010000205.1:0-36491 GCA_035493235.1 Steroidobacteraceae bacterium | reverse complement strand
TCGCTACTGGCCCGGGCTCGGGCTGGTGATGGGCTTCCTGCTGGTCTTGCTCGCGGGCGTGCTGGTGAATGCATACGTCGTGCGCTACCTGTTGCGCGTCGGCGAGGCGTTCCTCGCGCGCATTCCCATCGTCAAGACGATTTTCGGCGCCTTCAAGGACATCACGCAGTTCCTGCCGGCGGGCGGCAAGGCTCGCGATCTCAAGCGGGTCGTGCTGTGGCGGTTCGGCGGCGCGCAGCTGATCGGCTTCGTGACCGAGGAGAACGTCAGCCCGCGTCTGTTCGGCGATAACGCGGAAGGCCTCGTGGCCGTGTACTTCCCCATGAGCTACCAGATCGGCGGCTATACGCTGTATCTGCCCGTAGCACAGCTCATCGAGACGGATCTGTCGGTGCAGGAAGCGATGCGCATGGTGCTGATCGGCGGTGTTACGAGTCACAGCGCCGAGCCGGCGACGGCCAAGTAGGTCTACCTCGCATGCTCATCGGTCACGTAGCGGTGCGCGCGCCGTTTCCCTGGCGCGAGATGCTCGACTACTTCGCGCACCGGCTCATCCCGGAGTTCGAGCGCATCGAAAATGATTGCTACCTGCGGCGCGTTGGAGCCCGCACGATCTCGGTCGGCTACGACCCGGCGACATCGCAGCTGCGGGTTGCGGCGAATGGTCGAGTCAAGGCGGCCCCGGTACTGCAGAACGTGTCCCGGCTGCTCGACGTGAGCCATGACGCCGAGCGAATTCACAAGCATTTGCGCCGCTCGCCGGTGCTCAAGCGACGGATCGCGAACGTGCCGGGCATGCGGCCGCTAGGCGCGTGGTCGCCGTTCGAGTTGTGCGTGCGCACGATCCTTGGTCAACAGGTCACAGTCGCCGCGGCAGGCACGCTGATGCGTCGTCTGGTCGAGCGCTGCGGCTCGGTGACGCCGGAGTGTGTCGCAGACGCTGACTTCGTCAACTTCGGGATGCCCGGCAAGCGCGTGGAAACGATTCGCACGTTCGCCCGTGCGGTCGCGGAAGGTCGCGTGGATTTCGAGCAACCGTGGGCCGAGGTCGAGACATCGCTCAAGGCGCTGCCTGGATTCGGCCCCTGGACGCGCGCGTATCTGGCGATTCGCCTCGGACGCGACCCGGATGCCTTTCCGGAAACCGACCTGGGGTTGATCCGCGCGGCGCAGGTGGATTCGCCAGTGCAGCTATTGAAGCTGGCCGAGGCCTGGCGGCCTTACCGAGCCTACGCGGCCACTTATCTCTGGGCGGTCAGCGAAAACAGAACGCGGGTGTGATCCGCGTCTCGACCTGCCAATTTCTGTCACCCGAGAATTGTGCTTGGTTTAACAATTCCTGCGTCTGCAGGGACGTGCTCAATTGCACTACTGCTAGCATTTGCGACCAGTTAAACCTTCGACTGCACATTGATCGTGTCCGAAGCAAATCTTCGACAAATACGCATTCTGCACGTTGTGAGCTCGGCTGCTGTGGCCGCAGGGCTGCAACAGTCATTGCTCATGCCGGTGCTCACACGCATGCCCAAGGAGCGCGTGAAAACGCAGGTGGTCTGCCTCGCGCCGGGTGCGGTGCCGGGCGCTGTGTTGCGGCAGAGCGGGGTGCCGGTTCACGACGTGGCGCTGTCGCGCACCAAGTTCTCGCTCGGCGGCTTCGGCGAGCTGGTCAAAGCCGCCAAGGCCTTCCGCCCCGACGTCATTCATGCGTGGGGCTACACGGCGCAGATTTTCGCGAACGCCGTGCGCAAGAAGGTCGATCGCAAGATCAAGGTCGTGTGGACGGTCGGTGCCACCACTCCGCTGCCGCGCGGCGCGGGAATGATCGATCGCCAGAAGATCAAGCACGTTGCCAAGGCCGCGGCTACCGCGGACCGCATCGTGTACGCGTCGGATGCAGGCGGTGCGCAGCATCGCCGCGTCGGCTTCCCGGAAGGCGACAGCCTGACGATTCCGCCGGGCATCGACGCCACGCGCTTCAAGCCCGATGCCGCCGCCCGCCGCAAGATCCGCGAGCAGCTGCATCTTGCGCCGGACGCGTTCGTCATCGGCATGGTCGCGCCGTTCCAGTCGGAGTACGACCATGCGACGTTCATCAAAGGCGTCGGCGAGCTGATCAAGACGAACCCGCACGTTGCCGTCGTGCTCGCCGGTCACGGCGTGCAGAAGGGCAATGCGCCGCTCATGGCCATGGTCGGCGGCGGCACGCTGGCGCAGCGCGTGCAATTGCTCGGCGAATGGTCCGACCTCGCGACGCTGTTCAATGCGTGCGACGTCGTGTGCTCCAGCGCGCTGAACGATGGCTCGCGCATGACACTCGTCGCCGCGATGCTGTGCGGCGTGCCCTGCGTCGCGACGGGCATGGGCGCGCAAGGCGAAGTGATCGGACATTACGGCGTGGCGATCGAAGCCGGCAGCCCGGCCGCCTTCGTCAAAGGCATTCAGCGCGTCCTGCAGCTCACGCCCGAGAAGCGGGCGGCGATGGCGCAAGGCGCTCGCAAGCACGCGTTGCAGAACTACGTTTACGTGCGCTCGCTGCAGCGATATCTGCAGGTGTACTACGACCTCATCGGTCGTCAGTCGCTCGTGGCGCAGGAGATGCCGACGCCGGAGATCGACGCCAGTGTGCCAGTGCCGGCCAAGGTCGGCGCCACTGCCGACAAGCGCAAGCCCGTGGTCACGATGGCCGAGCTCGCGGATCCGGATTCGCTGGAAACGAAGGTTGCGGAGGCCTCGGCCGAGTCGTTGCCCAAGTGGCGACGCGAGCAGGAGCAGGAACGCAGCAAGCGCGAGCAGGAACTGTCGGAGAAGATTTCCAGCTCGCAGTCGAACGGCGACGTGCTGGAAGTGTTCCAGGCCGAGATGGCCAAGCCGCAGAACAACGATCGGGCGTTCAACGAACGCGCGCGCGGTGTGGCGGACGAATCGGAAGAGCTGTTGTCGATGGATGCGATCGCAGCGCCGACGACGCCTGCTGCCGCTCGCACGACGCCGGCAGCCGCGCCGACGATTGCAGCCGCGCCGACTCTTACAGCTACACCGGCACCGGCGCCGGTTGCACCAACACCCAAGCCGACACCGACGCTGGAGCTGGCACCTGAACCGGTTGCGAAGGCGACGCCGGCACCAGCACCAGCAGCAGCAGCAAAAGCACCGCAGCCTGCCACCGCACCAGTCGCGACACCTGAGCCCGCGTCGGTGACGCAGCCGCTCGCGGCACTTTCGCTACTCGAAACGCCCGTCGAACAGCCGCAACAGCTTGGACTCCTGGCTGATGACGCGCCGACGACGCCGGCTGCGCAGATTTCGCCGCAGCTCGAGTTGCTGGCTGATGATCGGAAGACGATGTCAGGCTGAAGCCTGACTCACGAGAGTCGTTGTGGGTCAGGCTTCAGCCTGACACTCTCCTCAGCGAGCTCGCGTCGCGCGCCAACTCTTCGATCGCTTGCCAATCGCCCGCACGAACTCGTTCCGGCGGCGCGACCCACGACCCACCGACGCACGCGACATTCTTCAACGCCAGATAGTCAGGCGCCGTCGCGCGCGTGATGCCGCCCGTCGGGCAGAACATCACCAGCGGGAACGGCCCGGCGAAAGCCTTCAGCATGTTCACGCCACCCGCCTGCTGCGCGGGGAACAGCTTGAACGTGTCGTAGCCCCAGCCCAGGCCAGCGAGCAGCTCAGTCGGCGTCATCACGCCGGGTAGCAGCGGGAACTGCACTTCGGCCGCTGCTGCCGCCAGCTCCGCAGTCAAACCGGGACTCACGCCGAACTGCGCTCCAGCGCTGCTGGCGTCGACGAAATCGCGCGGCCGCGTCAGTGTGCCGACGCCGACGAGTGCCTCGGGCAGCGCCTTGCGCAGCGCTTCGATCGCAGGCAAGCACGCCGGCGTGCGCAGCGTGATTTCCAGCGCCCGCAGCCCGCCGGCGCACAGCGCACGGCCGAGCGGCACGGCATCGTCGACTTTGTCGATCGTCAGAACCGGAATCACGGGCGCGAGGGCCAGCAGCGAGCGGATGTTCATGGGGGCCATTATCCGACACCGAACAGCGAGACTGCACCGGTTTCGGCATCGCTGGCGACCTGCCGGAACGTCGCGAACAACTCGCGTCCGAAACCGTGCTCGTTGCGTTCGAGGCTCGGTCGCGGCACGGGGCGCGCGCGCAGCGTCGACTCCGCGACTTGCACTTCGAGCGTTCCTGCATAGCTGTCGAGTCGCACGATATCGCCATCCTGCACTTTGCCAAGCAATCCGCCGGCGAGACATTCGGGTGTGAAATGAATGGCTGCCGGCACGGCGCCGGAAGCGCCGGACATGCGTCCATCGGTGACCAGCGCCACTTTGTGGCCTTTGCTCTGCAGCGAGCTGAGCGTGGGCGTGAGCTGGTGCAGCTCGGGCATGCCGTTGGCGCGCGGTCCCTGGTAGCGCACGACGACGACGCAGTCGCGTGACAGTGCGCCCGACTTGAAGGCGGCAATGACCGACTCCTGATCGTCGAACACCGCGGCAGGCGCCTCGACGACGCGGTGCTGCGGCTGGACCGCCGACGTCTTGATCACCGCTCGACCGAGATTGCCGCGCAGGACCTTGAGTCCGCCGTCGGCGCCGAATGGATCGTGCATCGGGCGCAGCACGTCGCGATCGCCGCTGGTTTCGGGCGCTGCGCGCCAGGCGAGGCCGTTCTCCGATAGCCAGGGCTCGCGCGTGTATGCGTGGAGGCCATGACCCATCACCGTTGTCGCGTCCCCATGCAGCAGCCCTGAGCCGATCAGCTCGCGAATAAGGAAGCCGATGCCGCCGGCCGCATGGAAGTGATTCACATCGGCGCCGCCGTTCGGGTAAATGCGCGCCAGCAGCGGCACGATTTCCGACAGGTCGGAGAAGTCGTCCCAGTCGACACGCAGGCCCGCGGCCCGCGCAATCGCGACGAGATGCAGCGTGTGATTGGTAGAACCGCCTGTCGCGAGCAGCGCGACGATCGCATTCACGATGGCGCGCTCGTCGACGACGCTCGCAATCGGCAGGTATTCGTCGCCGAGGGCGGTGATGGCGACGGCGCGCATGGCGGCGGCACTGGTCAACGCATCGCGCAGCGAAGTATTCGGCGGAACGAATGCCGAGCCTGGCAGGTGCAGTCCCATCACTTCCATCAGCACCTGGTTGCTGTTCGCGGTTCCGTAGAACGTGCAGGTGCCGGGCGAGTGATAACTCTGCGCTTCGGATTCGAGCAGCGCGTCGCGGCCGACTTTGCCTTCGGCGAAGAGCTGGCGCACGCGCGCCTTCTCCTTGTTCGGGATACCCGAGGGCATCGGACCGCCGGGCACGAAGATGCCGGGCAGATGGCCGAACGCGAGCGCGCCCATCAGCAGGCCGGGCACGATTTTGTCGCAGATGCCGAGATACAGAGCGCTGTCGAACATGTTGTGGGTGAGCGCGACCGCGGTTGCCATCGCGATGACGTCGCGGCTGAACAGCGACAGCTCCATGCCCGGCTGACCCTGCGTGACTCCGTCGCACATCGCGGGCACGCCGCCGGCGAACTGCGCGACGGCTCCGGCCTCGCGTGCGGCCAGCTTGATGAGCTCGGGAAACCGCTCGAACGGGCGATGTGCCGAAAGCATGTCGTTGTACGACGAGACGATCGCCAGGTTCGCCCAGCGCGCGCTGCGCAGCCGGTCCTTCTCCGAGGTCTCCATCGCGGCGAAGCCGTGCGCCAGATTCCCGCACGACAGTGTGCTGCGGTTGGCTTGCGAGCGACGGGAGTCTGCCGCGCGCTCGACATATTCCGTGCGCGAGCCGGCGCTGCGGGCGCGGATGCGTTCGGTGACTGAGCGCACGCGCTCGTGCAAAGGGGCGGCAGTGTTCACGCGAGTCCTCGATTCGATGGATCGAGCGGGATTCTAGAGATTTAACGTCGAACGTTGCATGCGTGGGTGAAAACGGAATTAGGATCCGCGTATTGAAATGTGACCGGGTGAGTTCACGAACCCGGTCATCCCGGCGAAGGCGGTTACGAAGTAGCCGCAGGCGGGACTTTGCTGACAAGTGGCTCCTTGGTTAACTTACCCGCGGATTTGGCCCGTCCCACTGAAGGTTCTGCATGCAGTCACTTCCCACGTTCGATCTCGTCCTGTTCGGCGGTACCGGCGACCTCGCCATGCGCAAGCTCCTGCCTGCCCTGTATCGGCGCAGCTGCGCCGGCCAGATCGTCGGCGCGTCCCGCATCATCGGCGCCGCCCGCAGCCAGCTCAGCCGCGAGGAATGGCTGGAGCAGGTACGAGCCAGTTGCGAAACGCACCTCGGCAGCGCCTTCGATCAGAAGAAATGGCAGCTGTTCGCCGAGCACCTCGAGTACGTGCGCGTCGACGCACAGTCCGACAGCGACTTCGTGCGGCTCGCGGAGTTGCTGCGTCCACAGTCGGAGCGGGTGCGGGCGTTCTTCCTTTCGACCGGCCCGGATCTGTTCGCGCCGATTACCGAAGGACTCGCGAAGCAGTCGTTGATCACACCGACTTCGCGTGTCGTGCTGGAGAAGCCGCTCGGCTACGACGGCGCCTCGTCGGCGGAGATCAACGACCGCATCGGCAAACTCTTCCCCGAGTCGAACATCTTTCGCATCGATCACTATCTCGGCAAAGAGGCGGTGCAGAACCTGCTGGCGTTGCGCTTCGGCAATCAGTTGTTCGAGCCGCTGTGGCGGCGCGGCCGGATTCAGCACGTGCAGATCACCGTCGCCGAGGATGTCGGCGTCGAGCGGCGTGCGAAGTTCTACGATGAAGTAGGCGCGCTGCGCGACATGGTTCAGAACCACATGCTGCAGCTCCTGTGCATCATCGCGATGGAGCCGCCCGCTGCGGGTACGCCGGATGCCACGCGCGACGAGAAGCTCAAAGTGTTGCGCGCTCTGCGGCCGCTCACGGGCCGTGACGTTCTGCAGAAGACCGTGCGCGGGCAATACAAGGCGGGAGCCAGCAACGGCAAGCCTGTCGTCGGCTATCTGGAAGAGAATGACGTGCCGAAGGACAGCACCAACGAAACGTTCGTTGCGCTGAAGGTCGAAGTCGATTCGTGGCGCTGGGCGGGCGTGCCTTTCTATCTGCGCACCGGCAAGCGCCTGCAGGAGAAGCAGGCCGAGATCGTCATCACGTTCGAGGACGTGCCGCTGTCGATCTACGAACGGCCGGACCGGCCGCATGCGCTCAACCGTCTGGTCATTCAGTTGCAACCGGAGGAGAGCATCACGCTGACGGTGCTCGCGAAGAGCCCCGGCCACGGCATGGTGCTGAAGCCGGTCGACTTGAGCCTCGACTTGAGCGATGCCTTCAAGACGCGGCAGCTCGACGCGTACGAGCGGCTGCTGACCGACGTCATCAACGGCACGCTGACGCTGTTCATGCGGCGTGACGAGCTGGAAGCGGCCTGGGCCTGGATCGATCCGATCCGCGCGGCCTGGCAGCAGCACGACGAGCGCCCGAAATCCTATACTGCCGGCAGCTGGGGCCCGGCGGCCGCCAGCTCGCTGATCGGTCGCGACGGGTTTGCCTGGAGAAACGAGCTGTAATGCCGTCCCGCTGGGTCCACGAGCACCGCTTTCCCGACCACGAGGCGCTGGCCGCGGCGCTCGCGGGCGAGATCAAGGTGGACCTGGAGGAAGCGATCGCGGCGCGCGGTGCCACGAGCCTGGTGCTCTCCGGCGGCAAGACACCCGTGCGACTGTTCAAGCAGCTCCAGGCGGAGAAGCTCGACTGGACGCGAACCTGGGTGACGCTCGCTGACGAGCGCTGGGTCGAGACGACTTCCGAAGACAGCAACGAGCGCCTCGTGCGCGAGAACCTGCTGGTCGGCGCCGCCGGCGCTGCACATTTTGTCGGGTTGAAAAACCCTGCGCCGACGCCGGAAGCGGGAGCCGATTGGATCACTCGCGCGTTGACTCGCGTGCCGCATCCGTTCGACGTCGTCGTGCTGGGCATGGGCCAGGACGGGCATACGGCTTCGCTGTTTCCGGGTTCGATGGCGCTTGCGCGCGGCCTCGATCCGGCGGCGCCGCCGGCGTGCATCGCGGTCAACGCGTTGGCGGCGCCGCATGCACGCGTGAGCTTGAATCTCGCGGCGCTGCTGGATTCGCGTCGGATCGTGTTGCACATCGAGGGTGACGCGAAGTGGGCGGTTTATCAGCGCGCGCGCACGCCGGGCGCGCCCGCCGAGTTGCCGATCCGCGCGATCCTCCAACAGAAGGAAGTGCCCGTCGATGTCTATTGGTCGCCATGAATAGCCCTCGCTTGATCGCCGACATCGGCGGCACCAATGCGCGCTTCGCGCTGCTCGACGGTAATGCGTGGCGCGACGAAAAAGTGCTCGCGTGCGCGGACTATCCTGACATCGTCAGCGCGATCGAGAGTTATCTCGCGTCGGTTGGCGCGGCGGCCGGCTCCGCGCGTCCCATGGAAGGCGCGCTCGCAATCGCCGGACCGATCACCGGCGACATCTTTCGCATGACGAATCACGCGTGGCAGTTCTCCGCTGCGCGCACGCGCGAGGCGCTCGGCTGGCGGCGATTCATCATGGTGAATGACTTCACCGCGCTGGCGATGGCGATCCGCCATCTGCCGCCGCAGGAGCTCGAGCAGATCGGCGGCGGCCAGGCCATTCCCGGCACACCGATCGCGCTGCTCGGGCCAGGCACAGGGCTCGGCGTTTCAGGCTTGATTCCCGCGGGCGAGCATTGGATTCCGCTGCAAGGCGAGGGTGGGCACGTCACGTTGTCCGTGATGAACGAGCGCGAGGCCGCAGTGTTGCGGCAGCTGCACCAGCGCTTCACGCATGTCTCGGCCGAACGCGTGCTGTGCGGTCCGGGGTTGGTGAATCTCTACGATGCGGTGTGTGCGCTCGAAGGCGTCGTGCCGCAAGTCTTGACGCCGCCGGAAATCACGCGACGCGCGCGCGAGGGTTCGTGTCGGCTTTGTCTCGAAGCGCTCAGCATGTTCTGCGCGTTGCTGGGAACGCTGGCCGGCAATCTGGTGCTGACGCTCGGCGCAGTGGGTGGGTGCTACATCGGCGGCGGCATCGTCCCTGGCCTCGGCAGCTTCTTCACCAGCTCGCACTTCCGCGCTCGCTTCGTCGACAAGGGTCGCTTCACCGATTACCTGTCGCGCGTGCCGACATTCGTGATCCGCTCGAAGCTGCCGGCGTTCGTGGGGCTCGCCACGGCGTTCGATTCGCTGGGGCCGCGCTGGGAAGCCGAGTAGGCGTTTGCAACTGTGATGCAGGTCGCACTCGACGTGTGAGGGTCAGCGGCGTTCGGACGCCTTCGGTACTCTGCGGCGGCACGGCGCGGAAGGGCGCGCGAGGAGAACGATAAGATCATGTGGGCGACGGCCCTGACCATCTGTGCGCTCGTGGCGCTGCTCGCCGCGCTCGGCTACACCGCATTGGCGGCCCGCAGGCTCGAAGCCACGCTTGGCGCGCTGCTGCAGAAGCAGAACGAAGAGCGAATCCGCTTGGCGCGCGAGCTCGACCGCGTGCGAGCTACAGCCGTACCTGGCTACTGACTTCCAACAACCTGTGACTCGGCACGCCGAAGTGAATCGCGGCGAGCTGACTGTTGCGGCCCATGAATGCGAACAGCCGCTTGCGCCACAGCGGCATGCCGGAGCCGACGGCGAAGACGGGATTCTCGCGTCCGACCACGTACACGGTTTGCTCCGGCTCGTAAGGCACGCCGGCTTCCTCTGCTGAACGCAGAGCGGCGACGACGTTCGGGCTCTCCATGAAGCCGTAGCGCGCGATGACGCGACAGAGGCCTTCGCCGAGATTCTGGATCTCCACGCGATTCTCGGGGCTCACGAACGGCATCTCCGGCCGCACGAACGTCAGCAGCACATTGCGCTGGTGCAGGACGCGGTTGAACTTCAAGTTGTTCAACAGTGCGCGTGGCATGCCGCCGGCTTCGCTCGCGAGATACACCGCGGTGCCTGCGACTCGAACCGGCGGCTCCTCCTCGATCAGTGCCAGAAAATCACGCACGGGCATCTGTTCTTTCGCGACCAGCCAGTTGAGCGTCCGCCGCCCTTCCTGCCACGTCGTCATCAGCACGTAGGCCAGCACGGCCACGGCAATCGGCAACCAGCCGCCGTGGGCGAACTTCAGCGAGTTGGAGAGGAAGAACGCGAACTCGATCAGCACGATGAAGCCGAGCGCGCCCATCACCAGCCGGCGATGCCGCCACGGTCGCACGCGCAACAGCATGATCACGAGGATACTGTCGATGAGCATCGTGCTGGAGATCGCGATGCCGTACGCGCCGGCGAGCGCCGTCGAAGACTGGAACGCGATGATCAGCGTCATCGTGCCAGCGAACAGCAGCCAGTTGAGTGTCGGCACGTAGACCTGGCCGATTTCTTCTTCGGAAGAGTGCGCGATCCGCAGGCGCGGCAAGTAGCCCAGGTTCAGCGCCTGGCGCGTGATCGAGAACACTCCCGAGATGACCGCTTGCGACGCGATGACGGTTGCCGCAGTGGCGAGCACGATCAAGATCGGCAACAGCCAGCCTGGCGCCATCAGATAGAAAGGATTGGCGATTGCGCTCGGATTCTCCAGCAGCAGCGCGCCCTGGCCAAAATAGTTCAACACCAGCGCGGGCAGGACCACAAAGAACCAGCCGCGCCGGATCGGCGCGCGGCCGAAATGCCCCATGTCGGCGTACAGCGCTTCGCCGCCGGTTACGGCCAGGAACACGGAAGCGAGCGTTACGAATCCCGCGGTGCCGTTGTGCAGGAAGAACTGCACCGCGTACAGCGGATTGATCGCGAACACGACGTCCGGCTTGGTGACGATCCAACGTGCGCCAAGGAGTCCGAGCGTCACGAACCACACCATCGTGACAGGTCCGAACATGCGGCCCATCGCGCCCGTGCCGCGTCGTTGCACGACGAACAGCGTCGTGAGGATGAGCATCGCGCCCGGCAGCACGAAGTGCTCCAGCCGCGGCGTCGCGACCGCGAGACCTTCCATTGCGCTGAGCACGGAGATCGCGGGAGTGATGAACCCATCGCCGAAGAACAGCGCTGCGCCGAAAACGCCGACGGCACTCACCGGTCCCCATACGCGCCAGTTGCTGCTCGCACTCGAGACCAACGTGCTTAGAGCGAGCACGCCGCCTTCGCCGCGGTTATCCGCGCGCAGCACGATCGCGACGTACTTGACCGAGATGATCAGCACCAGCGACCAGAGAATCAGCGACAGGATGCCGAGGATGTTCTGTTCCGTGAATGGGATGCCGTGCTCGGGATTCAGGCACTCGCGAAACGCGTACAGCGGGCTGGTGCCGATGTCGCCGAAGACTACGCCGAGCGCGGTGAGAACGAGCTTGAGGTTGGCGTCGCTGCGATTATCCGCGAGAGCAGCGGCCGGCGAGCTGGCGTGCATGGGGCGCGCATTGTACAGGACCCCCAGGATCGGGGGTTATTCGACGACGCTACTCGACCACGCTGGCGAGCCAGCGCGCCAGCGTGCCGCCGAGGCCGGCGCCAAGCAGCGTCATCACGATCAGCTGGACCTGACTCGAATTGTTGGAACCGAATTCGGCCGCGCTCTGCACGATCAGCGTGCGCATCAGGCCCGCATCGTTGAGCCACCAGGCGAGGGCGAATGCAAGCGCGACACCCGCGACGACGCCGGGGATGACGAACAGCAGCGCGCGACGCCAGCCGCGCTTCAGGGCCTGCAGATTCTGCTGCAATTCCTGCTCGATGCGCTGACGCTGAGCGGCGCGCTTCGTATCGTCGACAGCTTCGATCTGCGCGAACAGCTTCGCATCGAACGCGTCGTCCAACGCCAGCCGCGGCGACGCGAATTGCAGGCTCTCATCGAGCGCTCGCAGCTCGTCGGCACGGGCGCGACACGCTGCGCAGTCAGCCAGGTGAGCTTGCAGTGCTGCTGCGGCAGCCGCATCCAGATCGCCGTCGAGCCAATCCTGCAGGCGATCGTTCCACGCGAGCTCGTGCTCGTGCGCGTCTGAAGGAGTTGCGATTCGGTCGGTCATGCGGCTTCTTTGGTCAGCTCGATTAGGCGCTTGCGGGCGCGGTGGAGCAAGGCCTTCACGGTCCCGAGCGGCAAGCCGAGGCTCTCTGCCGTCTGCTCATAGGATTTGTCTTCCATATAGAACAGAACGACGGCCTGCCGATAGCGTTCCGGCAGCTGATCGAGCAGCTGGCCGACGCTGACCGTGGCCGAGTCGTCGGCGTCTTCGGTAGCCAGCGCCCGGACCTCCGCGGACTGCTCATCCTCATCGGTGTCGATCGAGACCAGGGGTCGGCGCTTGCGCAGCTCGGACAGGCAGGCGTTCTTCGAGATCGCATAGATCCAGGTCGACAGCTGCGACTGCCCGGCGAATCCCGGCAGGGCACGCCAGATCCGCAGGAAAATGTCCTGGGTGGTGTCCTCGGCCAGTGCGCGATCGCGTAACATACTGAATGTAAGCCGAAAAACCCGGTCCCTATAGTGGGGCAGAAGGATCCCGAACGCCTCTCGGTACTGCTTGGCCTGCAAACGCTCGCTGATCTGAGCGTCTGCCTGGGAAGCGGGCGATGACGTCATTGCCGTTTGGGACGGGTGGGAGGGGTGAAAGGTTGCAGTGAGGGGCTGTATGCGGCGGGGCGAGACTCTAGCAAGCGTGACCTGTGCACGGGTCACGATCGGCCGGCCGCTGACCGCAATTGGCCGACTGCAACCTTGCACCGGGGCGGCTGCGTCTGAACCGACAGTTCGGTTAAGGTTTTCATAGCGAGGCGGCAAATGGCTGAAGAACTCATTCCTATATTCGGCATCCTGTTCGGTATCGGCGGGCCAGCCGTGATCGTGATCGTGTGGTTCACGTTGAACTACCACAAGCGCCGCAAGCTGATGGAGCTGCATCACGCGGAACGCATGGCGGCCATCGAGCGCGGCATGGAAATTCCGCCGCTGCCGATCGAGCTGCTCGACGGCCGCAGCACGCCGAAGCGGCGTCGCACGGCGCTGCTGCCGGGGCTCGTTTGGTTCTTCATCGGCCTCGCCCTGGTCGTCGGCGCGCTCGCCGATCACGACAACGAAATACCGGTGTTCGTGGGCATGATCCCGCTCGGCATCGGTCTCGCATATCTCATCTATTACTTCGTCGAGGGCCGCAACGTCGAAGCGCGCTGGCTGGAGCACGACCTGGCGCAGAAGGCCAACGGCCGCCCGCCAGGAACCTGATGTGGGTCAGGCTTCAGCCTGACATCAGTGCACCCAACAGCCCGCCGTGTAACTTTGCACGGCGGGCTGTGTCTTTGGGGCATCCGAACAACATCACGGGATGCCCGCGCATGCTTTCCATTCGCAATCTGTCGAAGAATTACGGCGACGTGCAGGCGTTGCGCGACGTCTCGCTGGAAGTACCGCCGGGCATGTTCGGCCTGCTCGGGCCGAATGGCGCGGGCAAGTCTTCGCTGATGCGCACGATCGCGACGCTGCAGGATCCGGACAGCGGCAGCATCACCTTCGACGGCATCGACGTCGCGACCGACAAGGATCGCATCCGTCGCACGCTCGGCTATCTGCCGCAGGACTTCGGCGTGTATCCGAAGGTCAGCGCGCTGGACATGCTCGATCATTTCGCGGTGCTGAAGGGCTACGTGCAGCGCAAGCCGCGCGCCGAGGTAGTGGCGGCACTGCTGCGACAGGTGAATCTTTGGGACGTGCGCAAGCGCAAGCTAGGTACGTTTTCCGGCGGCATGCGGCAGCGCTTCGGCATCGCGCAGGCGCTGCTCGGCAATCCGCGCCTGGTGATCGTCGACGAGCCGACCGCCGGACTCGATCCGGAAGAGCGCAATCGATTTCTCAATCTGCTCGCCGGCATCGGCGAGCAGGTCATCGTGATTCTCTCGACGCACATCGTCGAAGACGTTGCCGATCTGTGTCCGCGCATGGCGATCATCTCGCGCGGCCAGGTGCTGATGAGCGGCGAGCCGCGCGAGGCGATCGGCTCGTTGCGTGACCGCGTCTGGAGCAAGCTGGTCAGCAAGGCGTCGCTGAGCGAGTACCAGGAGCGCTACTCGGTGCTGTCGACGCGTCTCGTGGGCGGTCAGCCGCTGATCCACGTCTATAGCGACTCGCGTCCCGAGAACGGCTTCGAGCCAGTCGCGGCAGGATTGGAGGATGTGTACTTCAGGCAGCTGCGCTCGCACGGCGCGGCGGCACACGCCTGAGGCGCGCGCAATGTTCCGCGAATTCCTGCGCTTCGAGCTGCGCTATCAGCTCCGCTCCCCGCTGCCGTGGTTGATCGCGCTGTTGCTGTCGTTCCTCGCGTTTCTCGCGATGACCGGCGACAACGTGACGATTGGCGAGCCCATCGGCAACGTCAATCGCAACGCGCCGAGCGTGATCCTGGCAATCCTCGGTACGTTCTCGGTACTCGGCATGATCGGCGTGCTGCTGCTGGTCGCGCAGCCGCTGTTGCGCGATGCCGATCTGCGGACCGAGGAGCTTTTCTTCAGTGCGCCGCTGCGCAAGGGCGACTACCTCTGGGGCCGTGCGATTGGCGGCGCGCTTGCCACACTCGGTATCTATGTCGTCGTCGCGGCGGTGATGTGGATCGCAGCGTTCATGCCCTGGCTGGATCCGCAACGCGTCGGTCCGCACACTCTCGTGCCGTACTTCTGGATGTTCGGCGTCTTCATCGTTCCCAATTTGATTTTCATTGGGGCGGTGCTGTGTCTGCTCGCCGTCGCGACCAGGCGGTTGCTGCTGGTGTTCCTCGGGACCATGGCGCTGCTGGTGCTCTGGCAGATTGCCGGGACGCTGCTGAGCGACATCCGCTACGACACGATCGGCAGCCTGCTCGATCCATTCGGCGCGCGCGCGATCGATCGCGTCATGCGTTATTGGTCCGCCAGTGAGCGCAACACGCGGCTGCCGGACATCAGCGGGCTGCTGCTGATCAATCGCACCATCTGGCTGAGTGTCTCGGCCGCGCTGCTCGTGGCAGCGCATGTCTTGTTCCGCACGCAGCGCGCCGAGCCACACAAGCGCAAGCGGGGTAAGGTCGATGCGGACGTCGCGCCAGCCGAGTTGCGCGCCGTGGTCGTGGCGCCGGGCCATGCACGCTCATTCGATGGCGCGGCAACGTTACGGAAGTTCCTGCATCAGTTGTCCTTCGACACTGCGAGCGTGCTGCGGAGCCTGCCGTTTCTGATCCTGCTCGGGCTCGGCCTCGCCAATCTGCTGTCGGGCGCAGGACTGTCCAGCAGCCGGTTCGGCACGAGCTTCTATCCCGTGACAGGTCAGTTGCTGCGGTCGATCCATGGCAGCTATCAGTTCCTGCTCTACCTGATCGTTGCCTACTACGCCGGCGAAGTGGTCTGGCGTGAGCGTGACGCACGCGTCGCTGAACCCACCGACGCGAGCCCGGTGCCGAACTGGCTGCCGCTGTTCGCGAAGATGGGCGCGCTGTTCGCAGTCGTGCTGGTGTTTCTGGCGGCCGGCGTGCTGGCTTGCATCGGCTACCAGCTCTGGCATGGGTACACGAATCTCGAACTGGGTGTGTATCTGCGCGGCCTCTTGCTCGAGGCACTGCCATTGGGACTCATCGGCGCAGCTGCAGTGTTCCTGCAGGTGATGAGCAATCAGAAGTTCGTCGGCTACGCGCTGTTCATTCTGATCTTCGCATTGCAGCTGGTGATGCAGAGCATGCGGCTGGAGAACAACCTCTACATCTATGGCGGCACGCCCGAGCTGATCTATTCCGACATGAACGGCTACGGCCACTTGCTCCAAGGGTGGCTCTGGTTCGAAGCGTATTGGTACGTTTTCGCGGGGGTGCTGATGGCGGTCGCCGCGGCGTTCTGGGTCCGTGGCGTCGCGCCCGCGTGGCGAGGTCGCTGCAGCAACGCGATGCGAGCGCTGCGGGGGCGGCAAGGCGGCGCAGCTGCGGTGCTATTTCTCGCGTTCGTCGCGCTAGGCAGCTGGATCTTCTACAACACTCATGTGCGCAACCAATATTTGCCGACTGACGTCGTGTTCGATCGCCAGGCGCACTACGAGAAGGAGTACCGCAAGTACCTGGGTCTCGCTCAGCCGCGGATCGTCGACGTGCGCGCCGACGTCGACATCTACCCGCAGGAGCGTCGCGTGCAGATTCGCGGCCACTATCGTCTCGTCAACAAGCACGACGCGCCGATCAGCGAACTGCACGTCTCGATGGATACGCGCGCGCAGCTTCACATGAAGTCGCCGACCGGCATGCAGCTCGTCCTCGACGACCGGCAGGCCGGCTACCGGATCTACAAGCTCGCGCAGCCCCTCGCTGCAGGGGCTTCGCTGGATTTCGATTTCACTGTCGATCGCGCCGAGCACGGCTTTACCAACACGGGCCTGCCGCCGTCGACTGGCGGCGGCGATCTGCGCTCGGATCTCAACTACAACGGCACGTTCTTCAACAACGTGACGATGTTTCCGCACCTCGGCTACAGCGAGGCCAATCAGATCATCGATCGCACCGAGCGCCGCAAGCGCGGGCTCGGCGACGTGCCGCGCAAGGCGAAACTGGAGGATGAAGCGGCGCGCGGCAGCATGGGCTTTCCCGATGCCGACTGGATCAACTTCGAGACCGTGGTCAGCACCAGCGCCGATCAGATCGCGCTGGCGCCCGGCTATCTGCAGCGCGAGTGGACCGAAGGCGGCCGACGCTATTTCCACTACAAGATGGACCGCCCGATGCTGGCGTTCTTCTGCTATCTGTCGGCTCGCTGGCAGGTCAAGCGCGGCGACTGGCACGGCATGCCGATCGAGATCTACTACGACGCCAAGCATCCGTACAACGTCGAGCGGATGATCGAAGCTACGCAGAAGTCGCTCGACTATTTCACTACGAACTTCTCGCCGTACCAGCACCGCCAGGTGCGCATCATCGAGTTCCCGCGCTACGCGAGCTTTGCGCAGAGCTTCGCCAACACCATTCCGTACTCGGAGGCGATTGGCTTCGTCGCCGACCTGCGCGATCCCGAGGACATCGACTTCGTGTTCTACGTCACCGCGCACGAGATGGCGCACCAGTGGTGGGCGCACCAGGTGATCGGCGCCGACGTGCAGGGCGGCTCGATGATCACGGAGACGCTGTCGCAGTACTCCGCGTTGATGGTGTCGGAGAAGGAATACGGTCGCGAGCACATGCGTCGCTTCCTGCGCTACGAGCTCGACGCATATCTGAGCCGGCGCGGCGGCGAGCTGGTCGAGGAGTTGCCGCTGATGCGCGTCGAGGACCAGGATTACATCCACTATCGCAAGGGCTCGTTGATTCTCTACCGCCTGCGCGAGGAGATCGGCGAGGCGAATCTGAACCGCGCGCTCGCCGCGTACATCCGCGACAAGGCCTTCCAGCAGCCGCCGTACACGACGACGCTCGAGCTGCTCGATTACATCCGTGCGCAGACGCCGCCGCAGAAGCAGAACCTGATCGACGAGTTGTTCGCGAAGATCGTGCTGTACGACACCAAGGTCACCGCCGCGACGTCCAGGAAGCGCGCGGACGGCAAGTACGACGTTCGCATCGAGTACGAGTCGAAGAAGGTCGAGGCCGACGGCGTCGGCAAGGAATCACCGTTGCAGCTCGATGACTGGATGGAAGTCGGCGTGTTCGCGCGCAAGGCCGGCGAGAGCGAGCGCACCGAGCGCCCGCTCTATCTGCAGCCGCAACACATCACGCAAGGCAAGGGAACCATCGACGTTGTGGTCGACGCCGAGCCGTATGACGTCGGCGTCGATCCCTACAACAAGCTGATCGACCGGAATCCGGACGACAACCGCAAGCAGGTGGAGTGACTCACGAACGCTGCGGGATCACTCCGAACCGGCCGCTCTGATAATCGCGGAACGCCTGCTCGATCTGCTCGGTCGTGTTCATCACGAACGGGCCGTAGCGTGCGACCGGCTCGTTGATCGGCTTGCCGGACAGCAACAGCAGCTCGGCCTCGCCGCGCGCGTCGGCGTCGACTGCAATCTCGACGCTGTCGCCCGATGCGAGTAGCGCAGCCTGACCTTCGCGCACTTCGCGACGTTCGTCGCCGATGCGCGCAGTGCCTTTGAACACGTAGATCAGTCCGCTCTGTTCCGCCGGCACTGACTGCGTCACCGCGCCGCCCGGCTGGATCGTGAAATGCAGCATCTGGATCGGCACGCGTGTGTCGATCCGTGCATTGCGACCGAGCGACTCGCCCGCAATCACGCGCACGGCAACACGTCCGTCGGCGCTGGTCGCGCGCGGAATGTCGTCGGCGCGCAGCGTCTGATAACGCGGCGTCATCATCTTGTCGGTTGCGGGCAGGTTGACCCAGATCTGGAAGCCTTCCTGCACCCCGCCTTCGCGCTGAAAGCGATCCGTCGGCATCTCGGAATGAATCACGCCGCCGCCGGCGGTCATCCACTGCACGTCGCCCGGGCGCAGCACATCCGCATTGCCATACGAGTCGCGATGCTCGTTCTCGCCGGCCAGCACGTACGTGACCGTCTCGAAGCCGCGATGCGGATGATCCGGGGCGCCCAATGCGGCGCCCGGCTGCCACTGCACCGGGCCCAGGTGGTCGATCAGCAGGAACGGGTCGAAATGGCTGAACCCCTGGATCGGAAAGGGCCGGCGTACCGGGAAGCCGCCGCCCTCGAGGGTGCTCAGGGCCTGGACGACGCGCGCAACGCGCCGGGTCTGCGAAGCAGGAGAGGTATTCATGGGTGCGTTCATGGGGCCGTAGGGTGGCATACCCAAGGTGAGGAATCGCCGGGTACCAAGGAATGAGAGTTATTCCAGCGGTGCCGGCGTAAACTGGGCGCCGGTACGAACTCGCGCGGGGATTGGGGGCGGACCATGGCTTTCGTGGCACAGGCTGCCGACGGCAGCACCATTCGATACGTCGACGGTAAGCGTTACATGTGGCTCGCGTCGCTGACCGGCCCGCTGGTGCCCATCGTGGGCGTGGCGCTGTATTTCCTGAGCAGCGGCAACCCGCTGGCGTGCGTCTTTCCGCTCGCCTACACATTCCTGTTCGTGCCGCTAGCCGACCGGATTTTCGGCGAGGACACGCACAACCCGCCCGAAGAAGTCGTGCCGGCGATGTCGCGCGACAACTATTACCGCGTGCTGCTCTACATCGCGATCGCGTTGCTGTTTGCGCAGTTCTTCGTGGTCGCGTGGTTCATCGGCACTCACGCACTGCCGTGGTGGGCATTCCTCGCTCTCACGCTCGGCTGCGGGTTCTCCAGCAGCGCATCGCTCCTGGTCGGGCACGAGCTCGGTCACAAGGCGAGCCGCACCGATCGCGTTGCCGCGCAAGTCGTGAACGGACTGGTCGGCTACGGCCACTTCTGTATCGAGCACAACCGCGGTCATCACGTGCACGTCGCGACACCCGAGGACAGCGTCAGCGCACGCATGGGAGAGTCGATCTACAAGTTCGTGCTGCGCGAAATTCCCGGCGCTTTCCGCCGCGGCTGGGCGCTCGAGCGCGAACGCCTGCAAAAGCTCGGCAAGTCGGTCTGGTCGCCGAGCAACGAGATTCTGAGCTCGTGGGCGCTCACGGCCGTCATCGCAATCGCGCTGCTGGCGACGTTCGGCTGGATCATGGTGCCGTTCCTGCTGATCCATCATTTCTATGCCTGGTACGGGCTGACGCAGGCGAACTACGTCGAGCACTACGGACTGCTGCGCCAGAAGCTGGCGAACGGGCGCTACGAGCTGACGGAGCCGCGCCATTCCTGGAACACGAACCACATCTATTCGAACCTGATCTCGTTCCACCTGCAGCGCCACTCGGACCATCACGCCAACGCGCTGCGGCCGTATCAGGCGTTGCGCGATTTCGCCAAACTGCCGCGCCTGCCCAGCGGCTACCCGGGCAGCTTCGGCCTCGCGGCGATCCCGCCGCTGTGGTTCCGGGTGATGGACCCGAAGCTGATGCAATGGGCGGGTGGCGATATCACCAAGGTGAACGTCGATCCGGCGAAGCGCGCGAAGCTCTACGCGAAGTACGGCGCGCCAGAGTCGGGATTCTGCGACGCTGCCAGAACCGCCTGAAGGCGCTACTCTCGCTCGCATGGCACGACTGCGCGAGCGAGGTTCGAAATGAGCATGACGTTGCTCGTCAACATCGACGTTTACGATCTGCACAAGGGCATCGAGTTCTACACCAAGGCCTTCGGCCTGACGGTCGGCCGACGTTTCGGCACCGACGCCGTCGAACTGCTCGGTGCGACCTCACCGATCTATCTGCTCGCCAAACCCAACGGCACCGTCGCTTCCGCGACCAGCCGTCACCTGCGCTCGTACGCGCGCCACTGGACTCCGATCCACCTCGACATCGTCGTGAGCGAAATCGAGGGCGCAGTCGATCGTGCGCGCAACGCCGGCGCGCGACTCGAAGGCCCGGTGAAGAGCAACAACTGGGGCAAGATCGCGATGCTCGCCGATCCGTTCGGTCACGGCATCTGCCTGATTGAATTCGTCGGTCGCGGCTACGACGAGATCGCCACCACGGAGAAACCACGGGGTGCTGGCGCGCGCGCCTGATGGAGTCGTATGTCGGCCCTGGTGTGCTGGAAGTGCGGAGCGTCGCTAGCCGATTTCACACTGCCGCTGCGGCGGCTCGAAGAGTGCCGCAAATGCGGCGCCGAGCTGCATGTCTGCAAGCTGTGCGAGTGGTACAGCGTCGCCGTCGCGAAGCACTGCCGCGAGCCGATCGCCGAAGAAGTGAAGGACAAGGAGCGCGCGAACTTCTGCGACTACTTCAAGCCGCGTCCCGGCGCTTACGTGGCAGCAGACGTCGCAGCATCGAGCAAGGCGCGCTCCGATCTCGATGCGTTGTTCGGTGGCGCGAAGAACAGCGCGGCCGAGCCGACGGCGGCTGAGCGCGCCAAGGCCGAGCTCGACAAGCTGTTCAAGAAATAGCGGTCACGGCGCCGGCGGATGCGCGTCCGGCGAGGTCTGCGCTTCGCGCACCAGCCAATCCATCGTGCCGGCAATCAGCGGATCGTTCAGCCGCCGCGGCAGGCACACCGCGTAGATGCCGAACGTCGCATTGACCTCGGCGTCGAAAACTTTCACCAGGCGTCCCGAGCGCAGATCGTTCTGCGCGAACAGATCGGAAGTGATGCCGACGCCCTGGCCTTCGAGCGCGGCGGCCAGCATCGAGTTGCGATCGCCGCAGATGATGCCGCGGCGGGCATTCACGCCTTTCGCGCCGACTGCTTCCAGCCAGTGCGTCCAGGTGCGATACGCGTCGTCGTGCAGCAGCGTGTGTCCCTTGAGATCCGCGTAGGTCTTGATCGGCGGCCCGCGCTTGAGCAGCGACGGAGCTGCCACGACGATCTCCTTCGGCTTGAACATCGGGCGCACGTGCATGCCCGGATATTCGCCGCCGCCGAAACGCACGGCGACGTCGACGTCCTCGCGCGAAAAATCCACCAGTCGCGCCGTCGTGCTCACTTGCAGGTCGGTCTCTGGAAACAGCGTGGAAAAGCCTTGCACGCGCGGCATCAGCCAGCGTGTCGCGAGCGATGAGAACGTCGAGATCGTCAGCTTGCGACGCACGGCCGGCGCAGAAACGTCCTCGATTGCAGTCGCGAGCCGATCGAACGCTTCGCGCGTGCCCTCGGCGAGCAAGGCGCCGTGCACCGTCAGTTTCAGGCCGCGCGGCAGGCGCTCGAACAGCTGCACGCCGAGGCGTTGCTCGAGCTGTTTGACCTGCCGGCTCACCGCGGCGTGGGTCACGTTCATCTCTTCCGCCGCGGCCGTCAGGTTGAGATTCCGGGCCGCCACGTCGAAGGCCCGAAGCGGGCCGACCGGTATGCGTTTCATAGGCTTACGAATGCCCCCAGCAGAGTCCTGAGCTATGACTTTCTATCATAGATAGTAGGCAGTAAGTGTCGCTTTTTGCGCTTAAGGCCGAGGTCTACCCTACGCCTCCATTAGAGAACGTCACAACTCAACGAGGAGAGCGCAATGGATGAGTACCTGTTCATAGAGCTAGCGAAGTTACAGGCCGACCGCCGCCGTCTGGAGCGCGAACAGCGCCAGCAGCAGCAGGAGCTGTTCGATTCGGACAGCCGCCAGTCGATCGAAGGTCATCGTGAGCCGCTGCGTCGCCGGTGGTTCATCACTTCTTCTTCCTGGAGCAAGCAGTCATGAAAACTTTCTTTGGAATCGTCGCATCGTTGCTGGTCAACGTGGGTGTCATCGGTGGGCTCGCCTGGAGCGCCTATCAGCAACAGCTGCCGCCGCTGGGCGAAGTGCTGATCGTGCAGTTGCCGGATGACTCGTCGTTGCCGCAGATCGCCGCCGTGCGATCGGTCGGTCCGTCGGCAGCGCGTGCGCTGTAAATGTCGAGCGTGAACTTGAACGCGCGGTCAGCCAGCTCGGGCCATGCCGGCCACCAGCCGCCCGAGCTTCTCGACCGCGCGTTCGAGCGTCGCCGTCCAGGGAAGGCCGCAGCTGAGACGAATGTAGTTGCGATAGTCGGCCTTGGCGGAGAACACGACGCCGGGTGCGACACCGATTCGTTGCGCGGCGGCTGTACGAAACAGCTCCGCACCGTCGACGTTGCGCGGCAACTCGACCCACAGAACCACACCTCCCGGCGGCTGCGCGACCCGCGTGCCTTCGGGGAAGAATCGCGTGACCGCGTTGATCGCATGCTGGGAATGAACAGCGAGCGTCGAGCGGACGCGTCGCAGGTAGCGATCGTAGCCGCCGCTCGCGTAGTAGCGGGCGAGCACGAGCTGCTGCAGCGTCGGGCAGGCAACCGACGAATAGAATTTGGCGCGGGAGATTTCCGCGTGGAACTGCGGGCTCACCGCCCAGCCGATGCGGTAACCGAAGGCGATCGTCTTCGTGACCGAGCCGCACGAGATCACCAGGCCGGAATCGTCGAAGGCGCGCAGCGACGTGGGCCGCGTGCCGCCGTAATGCAGGTCGCCGTAGATGTCGTCCTCGATGATCGGCACTTCGCTGCCGGTGAGGATCTGCACGATTTCCCGCTTCGCGTCGTCGGGCGTGAGGCTGCCGCAGGGATTGTTGAAGTTCGGCATGAGCACGGCCGCGCCGAGGCGCGTGCTGCGCGCGACCGCGCGCACGGCTTCGACGTCGATGCCCGTGACCGGACAGTTCGGCACCTCGACGACTTTCAGATTGAGATGCTCGATCGATTGCAGCAGACCGAAGTAGGTCGGCGATTCCACCAGCACTGTGTCGCCCGGCCGGCAGACGACGCGCAACGCCAGCGTGATCGCATCCATCGTGCCGCTCGTGATCACGACGTGCGCCGGGTCGGCGGGAGCGCCGGCCAACGCCATGCGCTTCGCAATCTGCCGCCGCAGTTCCTCGTGTCCCGGCGGCAGGATGCACTGGCCCGCGTTCAGCGGATGATCGCGCAGCACTTCGCGCATCAGATTGTTGAGCCGCTGCGTGGGATACATGGCCGGCGAAGTGGACGCGCTGTTGAGCGGCACGAAATCCGTGCGCTCCAGCGCCTCGCGGCACAAGTCGAGCATCTCGTTGGCGATCGACGCGGGTCGATGCATGCGCGCGGGCTTCGGCCGCGGCTCGGGCAAGCGCTTGAGCTCGGGCGTGCGGACATAGAAGCCGGACTGCGGCCGCGCTTCGATCAGTCCGATGTTCTCGAGATGCACGTACGCCTGCACGACCGTCGAGACGCTGACGCGCGCGGTGCGGCTCATCGCGCGCACCGAAGGGATGCGCTCGTTCGCTCGCAGCGTGCCGCTCGAGATCTGCGATTCGACGAGCCGCGCGACGCGCTCGTAGAGAAGAGGAGCCTGAGATGACATGGCGTAACTGTATCGGTCGTGGCCCAGTCTACCTGAATCTGTACTGCTTACCAGCCCCGCAGGCACAGTGACTCATGGCTGCTGTTCATCCAGTGTCGGGTAGTGCGCGCGTTTCCATGGCGGTGCTGGCGGCGTTTGCCGGCATCTACATCATCTGGGGCACGACCTATCTTGCGATCGCGTTCGCGGTGCATGCGATGCCGCCATTCATCAGCGGCGTCGCGCGCTTCGGGCTCGCCGGCGCCTTGATGTATGCGTGGCTGCGTGCGCGCAATCCACGCCCCTTTGCGGGCGTGAGCATCCCGATGATGGCGCTTGCCGGTGTGCTCCTCTCGGGCATGGGCAACGGCTTCGTGCTCTACGCGCAACAGGGCGGCATCCCAAGCGGCATCGCCGCGCTGTTCGTCGCCGCCGTGCCGGTGATCGTGCTGATTCTTGATTGGGCTTTCTTCAGCAAGCGTGCACCGACGAAGCAGGCTTTGTTCGGCATCGCCGTGGCAGTCGCCGGCGTGGTGACGATCGTCATGCACACGCGCAACCTGTCCGGGGGCGCACCGCTCCTGTACGTGGGCGCCATGTTCGTGGCGACGACGGGTTGGAGCATCGGCACGCTGGTGCAGAAGCGCTCGGCGACGACCGAGACGGTGCTCAACTTCACGTGCGGCCAGATGCTGTTCGGTGCCGCGTTCCAGTTGCTGATGTCGCTCGTTACCGGCGAGTGGTCGCGATTCGATCCGTCCGCGATTTCGTGGCAAGGCGTCGTCGCGGTCCTGTACCTGGTCGTGTTCGGCAGCATCATCGGACTGAACTGCTACTTGTGGCTGCTGACGCGCGTGCCGGCGCCGAAGGTGGCGACGTACGCACTCGTCAATCCTGTCGTCGCATTGTTCCTCGGTGCGGCCGTGCTGGGCGAGACAGTGACGCCGCTCGCGATCGTCGCCGCAGTGCTCGTGCTCCTCGGCGTCGCGTTGACCGTTTTCCAGGACCTGCCGCTGATGCGTGCACTGACGGCACGCATTGCGGGTCGTCCGCAGAGGTAGCGTGTATGCGCATCCCGCCGTTTCTGCTCGATCAATGGCTCGCGACCTATGAGTTCGCGTCGCCGCCGATTCAGTACAACCTCGCGTCCAGCACCGGCCCGCGCTGGACGGTGGGTGATCTGCTCGCGCTCGGCGACGGCGCAGGACTGAAGCATCTCGGCGATCTGCGCCTGTCGTACGCGCCGCCGCAAGGAAGCGACGCGCTTCGCAAGCAGGTCGCAGCGCTGCACGATGTCGATCCCGATTGGGTCGTGATCACGACCGGCGCGTCCGAAGCACTGTCCGCGCTGTATTGTCTGGCAGCGGAGGCGGGCGCCTCGATCACGCTGCCGTTCCCGTCGTTCCCCGCGATGCCCGTCATGGCGCGCGCGTGGGGACTCAACGTCTCAACGTACGCGCTCGATCGCGCGAACGGCTTCAAGCAATCCGCCGAGCGCGTGCTCGCTGCGGTGGGCGAGAGCACACGCCTGGTGCTGATCAACACGCCGCACAACCCGACTGGTTCGGTGATGCCGCACGCGGAGATCGCGCGACTGGCGGCAAATCTCGAACATCGGTTGATACCGCTCGTGGTCGACGAGGTGTATCACCCGCTCTATCACGGCGGCTCGCTGTCGCCCTCGGCAGCAAAGCTGTCGAACACGATCGTCGTCGGCGATCTGTCGAAAGCGCTGTCGCTTCCAGGCTTGCGTATCGGCTGGCTGATCGATCGTGATGCACGGCGACGTGAGCGGCTGATCGACCTGCGCAGCTACTTCTCGATCTCCGGCTCGCCACTGACCGAAGCGATCGCCGCGCACGCGCTGGCGAATCGCGATGAGATTCTCGGACGAGTGCGCGCAGTTGCAGCTGCCAATCTGGTCGCGCTGACCGATTTCATGAACGCGCACGCGGACACGCTCGCGTGGGTTCCGCCTGCTGGCGGTACGACAGTCTTCCCATGGTTGCGCGATGGCAGCGACGCGCGAGATTTGTGCGTGACGTTGGCGAGTGCCGGCGTGCTGTTCGCGCCGGGCTATACCTTCGACGCGCCGGAGCATTTCCGGCTCGGCTTCGGTGCGCAGTCCGAAGGCTTTGCGCAGGCGCTGAACATCGTCTCGGACACGCTGCGCGCGCCGCGTAAACTCAGTGTTGCTGCTGGAGCGCGGCGCTAGTAAAGCGCTCGCGGTGGATCACGTAGATGCCGCTGGCGACGATGACGAACGCGCCGGTCAGCATGCGTAGGCCCGGCGCGGTGGCCCAGATCAGCCAATCGAACAACATGCCCCACGCGAGTGCGGTGTATTCGAGCGGCGCGACGACTGGTGGCGGCGCCATCCGGAACGCTTCTGTAATGAAGTACTGCCCGAGCGCGCCGGTGATACCAAGCCCCACGATCATCGGCCAGTAGTCCCACGGCACTGGCACCCATTTCGGAGCAGCGGCGATGCCGCCGATGATCGTCAGGAAGCAGAGCGACCAGAACACCGTCGCGGCGCTCGTGTCGGTGCGTGTCAGGACGCGGATCGTGATTGCATTGAGCGCGTAGCCGATCGCCGAAGCGAGCGCTGCGAGTCCGCCAACTGTGACCAGCGCATTGCCGGTCGGCTTCATCACGATAATGACGCCGACGAGGCCGACGAACACCGCGATCCACTGCGGCACACCGACATGCTCGCGCAGCATCGGCACCGACAATGCAGTAATCAGCAACGGCGCCGACATGAAAATGGTGTACGCGTTCGCCAGCGACAACTGGCTCACGGAGTAAATGAAACACCACAACAGCCCGACGCTGAGGAAGCCGCGCATCACGTGCAGACCCCAGCGCCGCGGCTTCAGATCGCTCCAGCGACCGAATACCGCGTTCGCGATGAGCAGCGGCGGCAGGGCGGCGGCACCGCGCAGGAACGTCACCTGCATCGCAGGGAAATCCTCCACCAGCCGCTTCATCAGAACATCCATCACCGAGAACGTGGTGACGGCCGCGAGCATCGAGAGGATGCCGCGGAGATTGCTTGCTTGCATGTCGCATGCTACGGACGGCGCAACTTCTCTGTCCAGTGGAACCGCGCGCTTGCCCACGGGTTTCAGCTCTGTCGACAGAACCAATCGAGATCATCCATGACTACTCTCAATCCGCAGCAGTCCACTGCGATGAAAGCTCGCCTGCGCGAGCGCGCCGCGCAGCTGCGCGGCGAGATCCAACACACGCTGGAGCGCTCGTCCGACGAGACCCATGCGCGAGTCGCGGAACAGGCCCGCGACCTCGAGGACGATTCGTTCTCCAACCTGGTCGTCGACGTCAACCTCGCAGAGATCGACCGCGATGCAGACGAGCTGCGACGGATCGACGGCGCGCTCGCGCGCATCAGCGAAGGCAGTTACGGCTGCTGCGAGAGCTGCGGACAGGAGATCCCCGTTGCGCGTCTGCAGGCCGAACCGACGGCCTTGCGCTGCGTCCAGTGTCAGGAGCTGTACGAGAAGACGCACGCTGGGAATGGCACGCCCAGACTATAGGAAGCGCGCAGACAGACTGTGAAGACCAGGTGACTTGTGTCACCCTCTCTGCATGCGCCAAGTTTTCATCTGCGACGCGATTCGCACCCCTATTGGCCGTTACGGCGGCACGCTCGCCGGCATCCGCCCTGACGATCTCGGCGCGATCCCGCTGCAAGCGCTCATGCAACGCAATCCACGCGTCGATTGGACCGCCGTCGACGACGTGTACTTCGGCTGCGCGAATCAGGCCGGCGAGGACAATCGCAACGTCGCGCGCATGGCTGCATTGCTGGCGGGCCTGCCGGACAGCGTGCCGGGCGCAACGATCAATCGTCTGTGCGGCTCGGGTCTCGATGCCGTCAATCTCGCCGCGCGTGCGATTCGCGCCGGCGAAGCGGAACTGGTGATCGCTGGCGGCGTGGAGAGCATGACGCGCGCGCCGTTCGTCATGGGCAAGGCCGACAGCGCCTTCTCGCGGACCGCGAAGATCGAAGACACGACGATAGGCTGGCGCTTCGTCAATCCGTTGATGAAGGCCAAATACGGCATCGACTCGATGCCCGAGACCGCCGAGAACGTCGCGCAGGAGTACAGCGTCGCTCGTGCGGATCAGGACAAGTTCGCGCTGCGCAGCCAACAGCGTTATGCGCGCGCGCACGCCGCGAGGTTTTTTGAAAGCGAGATCGTGCCGGTCTCGATTCCGCAGAAGAAGGGCGAGCCGCTCAGCTTCGCTGCCGACGAGCATCCGCGTGCGGACACGAGTCTCGAGGCACTGAGCAAGCTCAAAGGCGTCGTGCGGCCGGATGGCAGCGTGACCGCGGGCAATGCTTCGGGAGTCAACGACGGCAGCTGTGCTCTGTTGCTCGCGAGCGAAGAGGCGGCTGCGAAGTATGGGCTGCGCCTGCGTGCTCGCGTGATTGCGACGGCGACGGCTGGCGTGCCGCCGCGGATCATGGGCATCGGACCCGTGCCCGCGACTCGCAAGGTGCTCGCGCTGGCGAAGATGTCGCTGGAGCAAATGGACGTCATCGAGCTCAACGAAGCGTTCGCCGCGCAGGGGTTGGCAGTGACGCGTCAGCTCGGGCTGCCCGACGACGCCGAGCACGTGAATCCGAACGGCGGCGCCATCGCAATCGGCCATCCGCTCGGCGCGAGCGGCGCGCGGCTCGCAACGACCGCGCTCAATCAGTTGGAGAAGACTCGCGGGCGCTACGCGCTGTGCACCATGTGCATCGGCGTCGGCCAGGGCATCGCGATGGTGATCGAGCGCGTCTGACGCTTCACTCGCAGGCAAGTTTGCAATCGCGCAGATCGTCGCGGCACTGAGTGTTGGCGTCGCGCTCGGTGCGATAACAGTCGTAGCGAAGCTGCGCGACGTTGCTCATCCGGTCCAGACAAATGCCGTGGCGATACGCCAGCCGCTGCTGACAGGCGCTGCTGTAGTAACCCGAGCCGCAGCTGCTGTTTGGATTCGCGAAGTAGTAGCAGAACGCTCCGTAGTCGATGCCGTTGTCGGATTCGTAACGACTGCCGCTGCCGTTGCTAGTCGTGGCCGGACGACCGGTGAACACGTCGCGACCGCCGTTGGCTGCGACCTTCTGGCATTGGGTGCGCGCATGCCGCACATCGCGCGAGCAGCGTTGCTCGTTCGCGGCGCACTGATTCAGGCAGGTCGCGTGCGGCGGCGGCTGCTCCTTCGCGGCGCCGCTCGCGGCGCTTTTGTTGTCGGCAGAAATCGCAGTCGTTGCGAACAGGATCGCGAGGACGTACAGGAGATTTCTGACGTTCATGGCCGCACTCTGGCCAGCGACCCCAAGAGCGTCAAGCTTTATTTTCAGCAACTTAGCGCTGTGTGAGCCGCCCGTCGGGAACTGCGCCGCGCGTGATGGGTCTTCTGGTCCTATCACCCAGCACGTCGGGTTACACTGCGATCCATTCCTTCGATCCTCGACCCGGCGAAGCACTTAACTCAATGACTCAACACTCCGAAGAACGCCTGCCCGAGACCGAGGGCGCGCCGTCGGGGCGCACTGGCGCGCGCATCCTGCCCTTCGAACGTCCGCAGTCGGAGCTGCAGCGGGCCATTCAGCAGCGTGCGCAAGACGCACTGGATCGCGATGCCGAGCTCGAGCGAGAGAAGCGTCGGCCGCAGCCGCTGAAGTGGCTGACGATCTTTGCGCTCGCGTGCATCCCGGTACTGGGGACCGTCGTTGCCGTGGACGGCTTCCTGCGCGTCTTCCACAAAGTCGCGGCTATCTACAGTGCAGAGCCGCCAGCGAAGGAACAACAGCAGGCCGCGCCGAGCGATGAACCATCGCAGTCGCAACCTGGCGTCGTGATGCTGGAATCCTTCGACGGGTCTGCTCAGAAGCCGCCCGATGTCACGGCACCGACCGAACCGCCCGCCACGCACTAGTAGGTTTTTCGACCAGACATAAGAGGTCGGCTCGAACCTGAACGGCAACAATGCGTATTGCCGCCTATCGGGACGCCGTCCACAGTTGCGGTCCTGCCGCGGCCGGAGCCAGGGGGGCACCACACAATGTCGCGACTCGTGTTTCGCGATTTCGATGAATTCGCCGACTCGATAGCTGGCGTCGCTGGCCGTTTCGTTCCCACCGCACGCTCGAGCACCGAATGGTGGATCGATCTCGTCCCCGCCGGCGCACTCTCGCTGCAGCAGCTACAGATCGGCGGCTCGTCCACGTTTGCCGGTGACGGGCAGAGCGGCTGCTTCACCCTCGGCATTCCGATGACGCGGGCGCAGTCCATCCGCATCGACGGCCAACGCCTCGATGCGAACTCTTTCATCATGCTGAAACAGGATCAGCCGTTCACGTTCGCGGGCCAGGACGTGGTGCGCTGGGCCGGCGTCACGCTGCCGGTGGATCACCCGTCGCTCAGCCCCGAGCTGCTCGAAAAGCTGCACGCGAGCGATGGCGCGTGCACGCGCACCGATCCGCTGCGTCTGGAGCAATTGCGCTGGCTCATCGGCCGCATCTGCTGCGGCAATCCGACCATCGACCTGTCGGATCCGGCAGCAGCGAAGATGGCCGAGCAGGAAATCAGTGCGGTCACGGTGCGCGCGCTCGAACGCAGCCTGCGGTTGCAGCTGCGGCCGATCGGTCGGCCACATCTGTCGCGCGAACGTGTCATCGCGCGGGCACTGGAATTGATTCGCGCGCACGACGGTCAGCCGCTGTTCACGAGCGATTTGTGTCGCGCGGCCGGCGTCAGCGAACGCACACTGCGCAACACGTTCAACGAATACTTCGGCGTCGGGCCGATCCGACTGCTGAAGATGCGGCAACTGCGCGAGATCCGCGCAGCGCTGCTCACCGCCGATCCTGCACACGAGACGGTGGCCAGCATCGCGGGCCGCTTCGGCGTGTGGGATTTCAGCCTGTTCGCGCGCAACTACAAACGGCTGTTTGGCGAGTCGCCGTCACAGACTCTGCGCACACCTGCTGGGAGCAGCGAGCACGCGGACGACACTTCGTGGTTGGGCTACGCGGTCCGCAAGTTCACGGACGATCTGGTGTATGCCGTGCCGCGCTCGGCGACCGCAGCGGCAACGCCGCTACATACTGGCTCGAACGAACAGTAGCGGCCCGGCGACCGTCAGGTCGACGAAGCCCGACGTGTCCTCGTCGGCGGAATCGATATCGATCTGGAACGTGCGATAGCCGAGTCCGAACAGCAGATACGGATTCATGCGCCACGTCACGCCCAGGCGCGCATCGAGAATCGAACCGTCGACGTCGGTTTCGTTGACCGTCAGATACTGCACGCGTGCTTCCGCCGACCAGCGCGGCGAGAAGTCGTAGCGACCTTCGATACCCAGCAACGGCAGCGGCGCCACGCCGTTCTCGCTCTCGCGCACCACGCGATTGCGGACCACGGCATTCGTTTCGACATCCGCGATCTGAACGCCGAAGCTGGCGCTGATCTCGGCCTGCTGCGTGCGGATGAAGCGGTAGCCGTAAGTCAGGCCGAACATTGTCAGGTTCAGGATGCTGTCGACCCGCTCGCCGACCAGGTAGTCCTGATCGTCGAACGAGATGTTCTTTTCGAGGTGCTTGGCCGCCGAGCGGTCGATGGCGAACCGGCTCAGGCGAATCAAATGACGCTCGCCGGGCAGCAGCGTGAGCTCGACCTGCGGCAACAGCTGGGAGTCGTCGAGACCGAGATCGTCCTCGGCGTTGATCTCGGTGCCGGGCTGCGTGGGCGACTCGTCGACTCGCAGCTTGGTCGAGGGACTGGCCCAGAGCAGGTTGATCTCCAGACGCAGCCGGTCCTCGACGACGTTCGGTTTCGGCTTCGGTGCCCAATCCGGCAGTGTGGCCGGTGCCTGGGTCGTGGTTGCCTGGGCGGTCGTGGTGGCTTCCGCAGCGCCTGCCAGCGCCGGCGCGAGCGCGAGGAGCGGAATGACTAGAAGCAGTCGGCTGTTGGGCATTTCGGGCGTCCTTGTGGCGCGCCGATTATGCCAATGCGGCTGCAGTACAACGGGCTCTACTTCACGGAAGCGAAGAGTGTCGGGGATTGGTGACACCCGAGAGGTCTGCAAAGCGCCGCCGCCGGTGCCGCAGGATGTTGCGCAGGCGGACGTTTTCAATGCCTAATCGTTCGGCCGCTGCCGCCACCGATAATCCTTCGCACACGATCAGGCTGACGGCGGACCAGTAGATCGCGGATTCGGCGCGGGTGTCCTGATGGGGATGCAGATGCATGACGGCGTACCGTCGCACGATGGTGCGAGCGTCGCCGGCTGAGATAAACCCTGCAAAAATACTGATCCGGATCGCGGCCGGCGCAATGGGGAGAACCTCGTGCATGGCAGATGAATCAAACGTAGTTGTGCGACGGGCGCGGATGCGCGCGCGTCTGTCTCTGCTGCTGGCCGGCGTCTCGTGCGCGGTCTTCCTATTCTTCCTGGTGCTGCTCAATCGCGCCGTACAGCAGGATCCGCTGGCGCCATTGCGCGATGTGCGCTTCAGCGTGATCGGCGTCGGCATCAACTTCGCGCTGGCACTGTGCAGCGTCGCGGCCTTCGGTTACTGGCGGCGCGTCGAGCGGGCGCGGGCAGGGCGCTGAAGCATGCGCAGCCCGATAGCCATCGCGCTGTTTCTGATCGTCATCATCAGCACGCTGCTCATCACTCGCTGGGCCGCGCGCCGCACGCGCTCGCGCTCTGAGTTCTATGCGGCAGGCAGCTCCATCACCGGCACGCAGAATGGCTTGGCGATCGCCGGTGACTTCATGTCTGCGTCGACGATCCTCGGTGTTGCCGGTCTCGCGTTCAGCGGGAACTCCGACGCAGTGCTGTACATCGTGGCGCCGCTGCTCGGCTTCACCGTCATGCTGTTGTTCATCGCCGAGCCGCTGCGCAATCTCGGCCGTTACACCGTGCCCGAGGTAGTGGCGCTGCGCTTCACCGGGCGCGGCGTGCGTGCGTTCACCGCCGCCGCGTCATTGGTGGTCACCATCTTCTATTTGATTGCGCAGATGGTCGGAGCAGGAGCGCTGATCGAGATCCTGCTCGGCGTTCCGTACTGGCTGGCGGTCGTGGTCGTCGCGACATTGATGATGCTCTACGTCGCGTTCGGCGGCATGCTCGCGACCACTTGGGTGCAGATCACCAAGGCGGTCGTGCTGATCGTCGGCGTGTTGCTGATGACTGTGCTGACGTTGAGCCGCGTCGACTACGACATCGGCTCGCTGTATTCGACGGCGCGCGCGCAGATGGAGCTCGTGTTCACCAGCAATCGAACCGGAGCGCTGAACTCGCTGTACTCGACGATCTCGCTCGGCCTGGCGCTGTCGCTCGGCGTGTGCGGCCTGCCGCACGTCTTGATGCGATTCTTCACCGTGCCCGATGCGCGGCAGGCACGTCGCTCGATCGTGGTCGCGATGGTGCTCATCGCGGTCGTGTTCCTGATCATCTTGTTCGTGCTCGCGTACGCCGCCATTGCTTTCCTGTACGGCAAACCGGAATTCTTCGATGACGCAGGCGTCTTGCGCGGTGGCGCCAACATGGCCGTCGTGCATCTGTCGCGTCTGCTCGGCGGCGATGTGCTGATGGGCATCGTATCGGCCGTGACGTTCGCGACGATTCTCGCAGTCGTTGCCGGTCTCACGATGGCCAGCGCCGGCGCGCTCGCTCACGATCTTTATGCGCAGGTGCTGCGGCGTGGCGCTGCGACCGAGGAGCAGGAATTGCGGGTGTTTCGGCTCGCGACGCTGGCGGTCACGGTCGTCGCTGCGTTACTTGGCGTTGCGTTCAAAGGCACGAACATCTCGTTCCTCGTCAGCCTCGCATTCAGCGTGGCCGCGAGCGCGAACTTTCCCGTGTTGATGCTGGCGCTGTACTGGCGCGGCCTCACGAAGCGAGGCGCGTTGATCGGCGGCGCAGTCGGTCTCATCAGCTCGACCGGCATGTTGATCGCCGGCCCCGCGATCTGGGTCGACGTGCTCCGCTATCAGCAGCCGTTATTCGGCTCGAACTATCCGACGCTGATCGCGATGCCGCTCGCGCTGCTGACGGCGTGGGCAGGTTCGCTGCTCGACGCGCGCGGACAGGATGAGCGGGCAGGACGCACGTTCGACGAGTTGGCAGCCAAGGCGAGTAGCGCGCTGTAGGTCGGGCTTTAGCCCGACAATCCGTGCGGCGTTATCAGAGTCGGGCTAAAGCCCGACCTACAGCGCCCTCTCGGAACTTCCGTTGGCGCGCAGGCGTTGCCGCTACATCCCCGTCGACCTCCAGCGGAGCGCCACCATGGCATTCGAACTCAAGCCTTTGCCCTTCCCGAAAGAATCCCTCGGTCCGACGATGTCGACGAGCACGCTCGAGCATCATCATGAAAAGCACCACGCTGCCTACGTGAAGCAGCTCAACGAGCTGATCCGCGGCACGAAGTTCGAAAACTCCACCGACCTGGAAGCGATCATCCGTGCGACTGCGCGCGGGCAGGGCCAGGAAAAGGACAAGAACAAGAAGATCTTCAACAACGCGGCGCAGGTCTGGAATCACGATTTCTTCTGGGAATCGATCGCGCCGAACGGCGGCGGCACGCCGCCCGATCCGGTCCTGAAGCGCATCAACGACAGCTTCGGCTCGCTGGACACTTTCCGCGACCGCTTCGTGCAGGCCGCCGTCGATCAATTCGGCAGCGGCTGGGCCTGGCTGGTCGCCAACGACGGCAAGATCGAGATCGTCACCACTCACGATGCAGACAATCCGCTGACCTCGGGTCAGCACGCGCTGTGGACCTGCGATCTGTGGGAGCACGCCTACTACCTCGACTACCAGCAGGAACGTGCCACGTTCGTGAAGGCAGTGCTCGAGAAGATCGCGAACTGGCAGTTCGTCGGCAAACGGCTGGTCGAAGCGGACGCGCAACCGCGTCAGGCCGCAGCCCGGCCTACTGGGAGCTGACCCTTACCGTCGCGGTGCGCGCGACGAATTCCGGAGTGCCGTACACCCCGCGCGATGACGTGAGCGTCACTGTGTAGACGTTCACGGTCGCGCTGTTCACGACGTACTGCACGCGCGCGCAGGCGTTGAACGTCACCGCGTAACCACCGACATTGAGATTCGCGAGATTGCCGCAGTTCGCGCCGGGGGCGAGCAATCGCGTGGCGGCGTATTCGACACCGGAATTCAATCCCGCTTCGGCACGCAGCTGCTGCAGGTCGAGGTCTGCATCGTGCTGCTGCGTCATGTTGATGCGAACGGCGAAGGCACCTAACGCAGCGACCACGACCAAGACGAACAGCGCACCGATCAGTGCGAGGCCGCGCTGTCCGTGGGACGCCGCGTTCATGCCGCATCCTCCACTTTGAGCTGCTTCATCACACGCAGCGTATCGGTGGCGCCATTCGTGACGCGCGAAATCGTGACGCGGATGAGCAGCAGCCCGCCATGGTCGGTGTTGCCGGCTCGCGTCGTGAACGTGCAGCCAGTGACATCACGCGCAATCAACCGCGAAGGCGTTCCCGCTGGCAGAGCGGCAATGGCTGCCGTCATCGGCTGGCCGTCGTACCGCCGCAGTGTGCGCGCCGCGAGATCGCACTCGTACCGAACGACCGCGGTCGCTGGAGATACCAGGAACGCTCGTCGATGCGTCGAAGGGCCGACGAAGCGGAAAGCTGGCGTCAGCGTGATGGTCGACGAGGCCACATTGACGCCGGCCGGCGCGATGACATTCGCGAGTTGATATGCATTCCGGCCCGGCGTGCCGCGGTTGTCGACGACGACATGCGTCGCGACTGCCGCCGGCAAGCCGAGAATGTCGAACCGGTTGTCGGGCGCAGCGAAATCGAGCGTGTCGCCCTCAGTGCCCGCGTCGCGGTAGATCGTCACCGCTGCGACATCGATCATCTCCACGACGGGCCGGCCGCCCACGGCGCCTGCGCGCAGGCTGTTCGGCAGCGCGCCGCGCACGTCCTGCGACATCCAATATGAAACAGCCTCGGCAGAAGCAGCGAGATCCGAGCGACGCACCTGTGCCATGTGTGACTGCACCGGCACCGCGATGAAAGTCGCGATGAAGCCAACGACCACGACGGAGATCATGAGCGCGACGACGAGCTCGATGAGTGTGAAGCCGCCCTGGCGCGTGCTCATTGGCGCACCACCTGGCCGCCGTAGTTCGTCCTGAATCCCGTGAGCATCGAGACCGCGCCGTTCGGCGCCGTCACGCGCACGTCGACTTGAATCGCATCGGGCACTGCGCCGAGCGCGGCGAGAGCTGCGCTGATCTGCACCGTGTATTGGCCGAGACCGGGGACGAGATTGCCGGCGGCGTCGCGCGCGCCGTTGTCGATGAAGTTGTAGTCGCGCACGTCGTCGAAGTTGGCGCGGCCGACTTCGACCACGCCATCCGGATCCTGATACGCCTTCGACAGCGCCTCGTCGAGATACGCGCTGGCGATCGCTGCAGCCTGCGTCGAGGCCAGCGCATTTGCGCTGCGGATCGAGATCGCCGAGAGCCGCATCCGGCACTACGGCGAAGTCGTACGTCTGTCGGGCGTGGGCGGACGGCGCGCGTGAAAAGTGTGATCGGCGTCACGCTTGGCGCCGGCGCGTTCAGCCGGCGGACAAGGTCAGCGCGTTACTTTTGAGTCCATGA
>DATJIP010000204.1:0-48938 GCA_035493235.1 Steroidobacteraceae bacterium | reverse complement strand
GGTGAAAACCAATCTTGCGGGGTTCGCGGCGGGCTTCGAGCGTGCGCTGACTCGGTCGCCCATGACGGCCCTCGTGCCGCCGAGCGCTGGCCCTACCACTGAAGCTGGCAGAAAGCTCGACGATCGCATCAAGGCACAGTTCCCGGCGCACCTGCACGGGCTGCTGCAGGAAGGCGTCAAGCGCGCGATGGATTATCAGGACGCCGACTACGCAAAGCTCTATCTCGACCGCGTGCAGGAGATCCGCGACAACGGCGGTTATGCCCTGACCGCCGCGATCGCTCGCCACCTGGCGCTGTGGATGACCTACGAGGATGTCATCCGCGTCGCTGATCTCAAGACTCGTGGCACGCGCTTCAACCGCGTGCGCGAGGAGGTGCGCGCGCAGGCAGAGCAGATCGTGTACGTCACGGAGTTCATGCATCCTCGCTTCGAAGAAGTCTGCGAGACTTTGCCGGCAGGACTCGGCGCACGGCTGCACGCGAGCAGCACTGCGCGTCGCTGGTTCGCACCGCTGTTCCGCAAGGGCAGGCATGTCCAGACTGCGCACCTCAGTGGATTCCTGCTTCTGTACTTCGTTGCGGGTCTGCGGCGCTGGCGTCGCGGCACGCTGCGCTATCGACTCGAACAGCAACGGATCGGCGCATGGCTGGAGCACATCAAGTCACTGGCAGCGAAACCTGGCGGCTACGACGCCGCGGTCGAACTGGCCGAGTGTCAGCGTCTGGTCAAGGGCTACAGTGACACGCACGCACGCGGACTGCGGAATTACGGTATCGTCAGCGACGCTGTGCAACGCATGGTCGACCGCCCGGACCTCGCTGCCATCATCAAGCGCCTGCGGACAGCCGCGCTCGCGGACGAGGAGGGCAAGCAGCTGCGCAGCGTATTGAACGAGCTACAACCGTCTGAGACTTGAATCAGCCGTCGGACATCACTCATGCAGCATCTTGCCTGGCCTTTTTTCGACGACAGTCACCGCAGCCTCGCGCCCGCAATCCGCAGCTGGGCAGAACAATCTCTGCACGGCGACCACGACGAATCGCGTGAAGGAACCGATGCGGCCTGCCGGCAAATGGTTGCCGACCTCGGCGCTGCCGGATTCACACGTCACTGTGTGCCTCGCGCTTATGGTGGAACGTCCGACGACTTCGATGCGCGCGCGATCTGCCTGGTGCGCGAAACACTCGCGGAATACGACGGACTGGCCGACTTCGCATTTGCCATGCAAGGCCTCGGCAGCGGCTCGATCTCGATTGCCGGATCGGACGAGCTCAAGGCGCGCTACTTGCCGAAGGTTGCGTCCGGTCGCGCCATTGCCGCTTTCGCGCTCTCGGAGCCTGAGGCGGGTTCGGATGTTGCAGCCATGCAGTGCTCCGCGCGACGAAATGGCGATCACTACGTTCTGGATGGTGCCAAGACCTGGATCTCGAACGGCGGCATCGCCGATTTCTACTGCGTGTTCGCGCGAACCACGGCGGGGCAGAGACGCGCAGACGGAACGACCGGTGCGCAAGGCATCACAGCGTTCGTAGTCGACGCCGACGCGCAAGGTTTTGAGATCGAGCAGCGCATCGACGTCATTGCGCCGCATCCACTCGCGACCTTGCGCTTCCGCAATTGTCGCGTGTCCGAGGCGCAACGCATCGGCGGCGAAGGGGAAGGATTCAAGATCGCGATGCGCACGCTGGATGTCTTCCGCACATCCGTAGCTGCCGCTGCGTTGGGATTCGCGCGCAGAGCGCTGCGTGAAGGGCTGGCCCACGCGCGTCAGCGCGCGATGTTCGGCAAGACGCTGGCCGACCTGCAGCTGACGCAAGCAGCATTGGCCGACATGGCGACCGAGGTCGATGCAGCGGCTCTGCTGATCTATCGAGCCGCGTGGTTGCGCGATCATGGCAAGGTCGTCACCAAGGAGGCAGCGATGGCCAAGCTGGTCGCAACAGAAGGTGCGCAACGAGTGATCGATCGCGCGGTTCAGATGTTCGGTGGGCGCGGCGTGCGCCGTGGCGAAGTGGTCGAACGCCTGTATCGCGAGATCCGCGCCTTGCGCATCTACGAAGGAGCGACGGAAGTGCAGCAGCTGATCATCGGTCGCGAGCTGCTGAAGGAGTAAGGCATGGCGATGTGGCGCCCGCCGCAGCGCATCCGCCATACGCCGCAGCCCGGTCGCTGGCCGACGGCGGAGCAGGCACAGTCCGCTCGCTTGTTCAGCCCGACGCAGATCGGTCCGCTCGCGCTGCGGGCGCGAACCTGGGTGCCGGCAATGGTCCCGTGGCGTGCAACCGAAGACGGTTTCGCGAGCGACAACGTCCTTGCCTGGTACGAACGCTTCGCGCGTGGCCGGCCTGCGGTCATCGTGGTCGAGGCGACCGGAATCCGCGACATTCCCAGCGGCCCGCTGCTGCGCATCGGTGACGATCGTTTTCTGCCGGGGCTGCGGCAGCTGGTCGAGATCGTGCGACGGGCGAGCGACGGCGAGACCCGCCTGCTCATTCAACTCATCGATTTCCTGCGCATCCGGCGTCGCCCGGATCCCGGCAAGTTCTTCGAGCGCATCCTGCAGGTCGGCGATCGGCATCGCCAGGTGCTCGGCCTGAACGATGCGAGCGACGATGAAGTGCGGCGTGCGCTCGCCACACTCGACGATCGAGCTCTGGATAGCGTGTTGACTGCGGCCGAGATCGAAGCGCTGCGCTTCGGCGCACGCGAGCGCGTGACTGATCTGGAAGTGGATGCGATTCGCGAGCTGCCGCGGCAGTTGCCGGAGCAGTTTGCCGGTGCAGCCCGGCGTGCGCGTGCAGCAGGATTCGACGGCGTCGAGTTGCACTACGCTCACGCGTACACCATGGCTTCGTTCCTGTCAGGATCGAACACGCGCGACGACGGCTACGGTGGATCTGCGCCGGCGCGTGTGCGATTGCCGCTCGAAGTCTTCCAGCGCGTCCGCGCCGAGGTCGGCGCCGACTACGCTGTCGGGTGCCGGATGCTTGCGGAAGAAGCAATCCCGGGAGGCTACGGTGTAGACGATGCCTGCTTCTACGCATGTGCTCTCGCGCGCGGTGGCATGGACTTCATCTCGCTATCGCGCGGCGGCAAATTCGACGACGCGAAGCAGCCCAAGGTCGGTGAGGCAGCGTATCCGTACACCGGACCTAGCGGGTATGAATGCATGCCGTCTTACTATTCGGATGAGCGGGGGCCGTTCGGACGCAATCTCGGTCCCACTGCTGCCGTCCGCGCAGCCGTGAGGAGCGCGGGGCTTACGACACCGATCGTCGCGAGCGGCGGCATCCACAGCTTCGAGCAGGCAGAAGCGGCGCTGCGCGAGGAACGGTGTGACATCGTGGGTTTCGCGCGGCAGGCGCTCGCCGACCCGGATTGGTTTCGCAAAGTACGCTCCGGCCACGGCGCTCAGGTCCGCACGTGCCTGTACACCAACTATTGCGAGGCCCTCGATCAGCGGCACCGCGAAGTCACGTGCGAGTTATGGGATCGCGAGGCGCTGGACGAACCCGGCGTGCGGCTTGCGAGCGACGGCAAGCGTCGCCTGCTGGCCCCCGACTGGCACGACGACTGACGCCGCAGATCGCGCGCGCGCTCTTGCCGGTGCCGGAACCATCAGCAGACACGTCCCGTTGAGTGGGCACCTGTTCACATGGAGATCCGTCATGATCACGACCAACAGGTTGCTGCAGGTGCTCGTCCTGACCGCTTTGTCGGTGACTGCCGCGCGGGCGGCTGAGCCGGACAAAACCGTGTCCGGTGCGGAAGAAACGTTCAAGTCGCTCGACAAGAATTCCGATCAGCGTCTGAGTAAAACGGAGGCAGCGAGCGATAAATCGCTGGCGAGGACTTTTGCGTATCTCGATGCCGACGGTGATGGTTATCTCACGATGCGTGAGTACACTGCGCACATGAAGAAGCCGAAGGGGTGAGGAAGCCGCATGTCAGCCGTCGAACAGCCGCGTCCGCCATTTCCGCCGTTCAACACCGACACTGCGACTCAGAAGGTGCGGATGGCGGAGGACGCGTGGAATACGCGCGATCCGCAGCGAGTGGCGCTGGCCTATACGCCCGACAGCGTGTGGCGCAACCGAGCGGAGTTTCTGGCGGGACGCGAAGCGATTCAGCAGTTCCTCACGCGCAAATGGGCGAAGGAGCTGGACTATCGGCTGATCAAAGAACTCTGGGCCTGTCACGGCAATCGCATCGCTGTGCGCTTCGCTTACGAGTGGCATGACGATTCGGGCAACTGGTATCGCTCATACGGCAACGAGAACTGGGAGTTCGACGATCGCGGCTTCATGCAGCGTCGCATCGCGAGCATCAACGATCTGCCGATTGCGGCCAGCGAACGCAAATACCATTGGCCACTGGGCCGGCGACCGGACGACCACCCCGGGCTTACTGCGTTAGGTCTTTGAGCGCAGCCGCTCGCCGACACTCCAGGCGCTTGCCCAGGCGAGCGCGAAATACATCACGAGCGCCTGGACTGCGAACGCCGCCGGACTCGGCGGGTCGGGCGTGAAGGGCGTGACAATCGTCAGTAGCACCAGGACGCCGAGGAAGATCCGGTTGCGCTGCTTTGGAAATGTGGCGTCGGATCGCTTCGATCGACTGAACAGCAGCCAGCCACCGAGGAGCATCGCCAGCTCGAGTGCAAGCACGAGCGGGACGTTGTTCCACAGTCCCAGCCCGAGCCGTGCGGTGTCGTTGCCCGCGATCGTCAGGTCGGGTGTGTGCACCGGCAGATCGAGTATGAAGTGCGAGAACACCGCGAGCCCGAGCCACAACGATTCGCGTCGCGGCAAGCGAACGATCGCGGCGAGGATGGCGACCGCGACAGCCCAGCCGAGCGACCCGACCAGACTGTGCGTGATCGGCATGTCGTACAACCGATAAGGGTTGTAGCTCGTGTACTTGTGAACGATCTCCATGTGCTCGACGCCGCTGAGCACGAACACGCTGAAGAGCACATCGAGTGCCTGCACCGCGAGGAAGTACGCAGCGAGCGGCGCCTTCGGAGCGACTGTCTTCGCAGCGTAGGCTGCGCCGTAGTGACCGATGAACATGCAAGAGCTCCCCGCGTACTGGCGACACGCTAGTTGAGCGACTCCGGAAATATCTCCCGAATCAGCAGCACCGCGCGTCCGCCCTGGTAGATCCGATAATCGCGAGTCACGACACTTGCTGTGGCCGCAACCTGCAGAGGTTCCGCCCACCGACTCGCAGCAGTCCTGTTCGCCGTCAGCAGCTCGCGATAGGTCTCGAGCCGACCTTCGCGCAACAGTTCCCCGATGCCCTTGTGCTCCTCGAGCAATTGGCGGCGCATGTGCTGTGAGATGTGCTCCAGCACCGCGACGCTTTCCGCCACCGCATAGACCGTGCGCGTTGCTCTGCCGATCAGCCTGACGTAGCGGTGCAGGATGTGATCGCCCACGGCGACGTCGATCTGCGGATAGGGCGCGTCGCTGGTTCTTTCGGCGTGTTCGAGCACGTCCACCTCGATGGCTTCGCCGAAGTAAGCCTCCAATGTTTTCGTGACGGTGCCGTCGGTGACGAGCAGGACGCGGAGGATGGGCGACAGACCGGGGAAGTCTGCGGAGTGTTCGAAGTCGAGTTTCATCGCGCCGAATTATATGCGATGACGTGGCTCTGCAACGCCGGGAAGAACTCGTGGAAGTCGCTCATGAATGCCGCTTCCTGGTCGAGGAGATCACGCACGCCCTGGTCGAGCGCGAATTGCTTGTGCCAGCGTGCTTCGAGATAGGTCGAGATCCGGGACAACGCGCGCTCGACTCCTTCCACGCGGGCGTAAGAGCCGAGCAGATCATGGCGAATGATGCGTTCGAGCATCGTTCGCGCGCCGTCCGGAAGCTCGATGCCGCTTGCCTTGACGTCGCTGTAGAACGCGGCTGTAAAAGCACCGAGTGCGACAGTTGAGTAGCGCTCCCAGTTGCGCGCCAAGCAATAATCGTAGAAGACGTCGACCAGCACTCCACTGAACCGTCGATGCGCGCTCCCGATACGTGCGCGGCTGCGTTTGACCACCGGATGGGCGTCCGTAAACGCGTCGATTGCCTTGTGACAGGCCGCGCCGCGAACGAAGTCAGCGCTCATCGCCTCGCGCTGCTCGCCTCGGACGACGTCAGCCAGCAGATTGCCCAGCTGGAACTCGACGTTCGGCTCCGACAGGAAGACATGTGCCAGCCAGTTCACTGCGCGGACGTTAGACGATCTGCGCCCCAAGCGATACCCTGCTGCGATAACGAGCAACAAGGCGGTAACGTCCATGTCGATGGCTCACAAGCTGGCGCTCGGAGTCGGTGCTCTCTGCATTGCCTCCAGGCTGATCGCTGCCGAAGCCTTTCCGGGCAACGAGGATCTGCGTCACGTACGTCGGCTCGACGATCCCCGCGTGTCGCCCAGCGGTGCGCGAGTTCTGGTCCATATCGCCGAGGCCACGGCCGATGGCGGACGCTCGCACGTGTGGCTGATCGACGTCGCATCCAACCAGGCACGTCAGCTCACGTATTCGCCGCCCTCGGACCAGGAAGGTGAGCATGAGGCGCGCTGGCTGAATGATGAGACCATCGTGTTTCTCGCGAAGCGCGGTGAGCGCACGGAATTGTTTCAGTTGTCGCTGACGGGCGGTGAAGCTCAAGCCTTCGCTCCAGCGGTGCTGCCGCCGGTGGACGCCGCGAAAGAGCCCGACGCAATTCCGCCCCCCAAGGCTGATGCGGCCGAGGCGCCGGTGGGACCGCTGCCTCTGGGCGTCGACAACTTCGAAGTCGCGCCGGATGCGCGCTACATTGCAATTCTTGCCCGCGACCCTGAGACGCCTGGCGAGAAGAAACAGAGAGAAGAGAAGGCGGACGCAATCCGGGTCGACCACGACCTGCACGGCAAGCGTCTCTATTTGTTCGATCCCAAATCCGGAAAACTCACTGTTGTCGCCGTACCGCCGGATGTCTCGCGTGTCGTCTGGAATAGCAGAGGCGACGCGTTGGTCGCACTCGCCGAAGGGATGAACAGCGCCTCGGATCTCGGGCCCGCTAGCGTCGCATGGCTCGTCAAAGTGGATGCGCCCGCCCAGCCCACACGACTCGAGCAAGTACCACGGACCGTGGCCGGCGCAACATTCAGCGAAGACGGCGCGCGGCTGTACTTTCTGGCGCAAGCGGCGAAGGATGCTCCGCCCGGCATTACCGATCTGTATGTGCTCACTCTTGCCGACGGCACGGTGAAGTCCGCGGCCAAGGAGTTTGCCGGGACGCTCACCGGCGTCCCGATATTCGTAGGCCGTGAGATCTGGTTGAGCACGCAGGTCGGCACTCATCGAACGTACATGCGGCTGCAGGCAGACACGCTGCGGCCGATAGCCTTCGACTTGCCCAACATCTCGGGGCTCGATTGCGATGCCAAGCATCGCAACTGCGTGTGGGTGGGACAGAGCAGCAGTCAACCGACGTCGCTGTATTTCTCGAGCAGCCCCGGGCACGGTGCCAAGCGACTCAACACGCCTGACTTGCTGCCGAGTGCATGGCCGGCACTCGAGGCCAAGGTGGTGCAGTGGAGCAATGACGGTTTCAACCTCGAAGGACTGCTGTTTCTACCGCCGAACGCTGTCGGCAAGGTGCCGCTCATTGTCGACGTTCACGGCGGTCCAACCGGTGCGTGGCTGCAAGGGTTCGAGCCAATCGTGCCGTTTCTCGTCGGACACGGCTGGGCCGTGTTTCATCCCAATCCTCGCGGCAGTACCGGTTACGGCGTGGCATTCGCTGCGGCCAACAAGAACGATCTCGGCGGCGGCGATTACCGCGACATCATGACGGGCGTCGATGCCGTGATCGCGTCGCAGCCTGTCGATCCCGACAAGCTCGTGCTCATGGGGTACAGCTACGGCGGCGAGATGGCGGGGTTCGTTGCCGGCAAGACCAACCGCTTCAAGGCCATCATCAGCGGCGCGCCGGTGATCAATCAGCTCAGCGAATACGGCACCGAGGACAATTCGTGGTACGACCGCTGGTGGTATGGCAAGCCCTGGGTCAACTTCGAAGCTGCCTGGCGCCAGAGCCCGCTCGCCTATGCGGCCAACGTCAAGACGCCGTTCCTGCTGATTCAGGGCGACACTGACGTCACGGATCCACTGGGTCAGAGTCAGGAGATGTATCGGGCGCTGCGCCAGGAAGGCGTGCATGTAGAAATGATGGTGTATCCACGCGAGGGGCACCGCAGTCTGTCGCGGGGCATGCAAGGATTTCCGACGCAGGAACCCTGGCACGGCTTCGACGCACGGCAGAGAATCGTGAAGTTCATCGGCAACGGGTTGACCAGGCAGGGCAGGTCGAGCGAGGCGCCATGAAGTATCTGATGTTCTACGAGATGGCCGCAGACGGGTTGCCGAAAGCGCAGGCGAATCTTCCTGCGCATCAAGCTCGACTCAAGGAGTTTCATCAGAAGGGCACTTTGCTCATGGCGGGACCCTATGGCTCTCCGCCGAGAGGTGCTCTGGGAGTGTTCACCTCACGCGCAGCTGCCGAGGAGTTTGTTGCCGGCGATCCATTCGTGATCAACGGGGTCGTGGGCAAGCACAGCATCCACGAGTGGTTGGAGGCACTTGCGCCGTAGACGGAGGCAACGCCATGAACGGGTCGTTCCTTAGATTCTATGTCCTCGAGAAGCAGCACATTCATCATCGGCCGGTATGGGAGTGGCTGCTCGAGCGCGCCAACACGATGGGGATTCGCGGCGGATCCGCGTTCCGCGCCATCGCGGGTTTCGGCAGGCATCACACGATGCACGAGGCTCATTTCATCGAGCTCGCCGGCCTGCAGCCGATCGAGGTGGAGTTCATCGTCACCGATAAAGAAGGTGAGGACCTGCTCGATCTCATCCGCCGCGAGAAGGTGCGACTGTTCTACGCGCAGATTCCTGCGCACTTCGATGTGATCAATCCCGATGCCAGCGATGCGCTTGAATGAGAGAACCACACACGTTCTCTTTCAGCTGAGCCTTCTGTGCAAAGCTGTGTTCGCTGTCGCGGAGATCCTTGCCGGGATCGGCGCGTATTTCGTGACGCAGGAGCTCGTGTTCGGAGTCGTCGATCGCTTGACGCGCGCGGAGTTGCTGCAACATCCGCACGATCCGATCGCAAACTACCTCTATACGTCCGCGCAGCACTTCTCACTGAGCACGCGGAACTTCACGGCCGCGTATCTCTTGAGTCACGGCGTCATCAAGCTTTGGCTGATCGTGGGTTTGCTCAGAAACAAGCACGGGTATTACCCGCTGGCGATCGCGGTCTTCGGCATGTTCGTCGTCTACCAGCTCTATCGATTCAATCTGAGCCACTCGCTGTGGCTGATTCTGATCACGCTGGTCGACCTGGTCGTGATTGCCCTGACGTGGCAGGAGTATCGCTACGTCAGAGCGAAAGCTCACAGTGCACAAGGGTTTGATCAGGTCTAGCCGTCAGCGCTTTTTGTGGATTGCTGCTGCGGCGATCGGCCGCATCGCGGCGTAACCTTCAGGCGTCGGGTGGACTTCGTCCTTTGCGAGATTGAGCTTCACGTTTCCGGCCGCGTCCGACAGCGCGGCGGCGTAGTCGGCGTACGCCGCGCCGATCTGTTTTGCATAGCTGCGCATCCATTCATTCAGTGCGATCGCTACCGGCTTCGGCTGGAGGTCCGGTCGCCACCAATACTTCGATGCCGGCGGTACGGAACCGAGTACGACGTGAATCTTGTGAGCGCGTGCGATCTCGCACATCGCCATGAGGTTGTTCTTCGAGTCCTCGGGCGACATCGGTCCGGTGTTCTGCGCAATGTCGTTAGTGCCGGCCATGATGTGCACCACGCGCGGCTTCAGTGCAACGACGTCGGCGTGCATGCGCACGAGGAGCTGGGGAGTCGTCTGCGCACTGATGCCGCGGCCGACGTTGGCGCCTGACAAAAAACCGGGATCGGTACTGGCCCATCCTTCGGTGATGGAGTCGCCCAGGAACACCACGTCGACCTTTGCGCCACGGGATATGAGCTCTGCGTTGGCCTGACGATACTTGTCGAGCCAGGCCCAATCTGTCAGCAGACGCGGCGGTTGCAGCGCCGGCGCGGTGTTGGGCTGCTCGCCGCATCCTTCTATGGCGCTCGCGATAGATGGAACGACGAGACTGGCGCCGAAAGAGGCTGCAAGCAGTGAACGTCGAGTGAGCTCGGTCATCGTGTTGCTCCGGCAAGTCATTCGTTGTCGTGCTAGGTTACTCCATGAACGAGGTTGAACCGGATGCGCTCGAGAAGAAGATTAGAATTGGCTGTGGCGCGTTGGCAGGTCTGGCGGTCGGAGCGAGCGTCGGTGTCCTGGGACTCGGCCTGCGGGCTGGAGCGCTCTGGGCGTTCGTTGGGCTCGCCGTCATCGTATGCGCTTTCCTTGCGTTTCGATGCGGAGACCGGTTCTGGATAAAGCTGATGGGGGTGCTGAAGTGGTGGTGAGTAGTCTCACCAGATCCGCACGCGAGCCTCCGGCTCGAGATATAGAGTCTGACCCGGTTTCACATCGAATGCCTCGTACCATGCGTCGAGGTTGCGAACGGTCGCAATCCGAAAGGTTTCCGGAGCGTGACTGTCCGTGGTGAGCTGCTCGCGTAGCGCCTCCTGCCGCGTCTTGCTACGCCATGCGCGCGCGAAGCCGATGAAGAATTCGCGGTCGAGCTGCTTCACGTACTGCTTGTCGCTGGCTTTACTGCCGAGCGTGTGCCGGTAAGCGTCGAACGCTGCGGCGAGACCGCCGAGATCGGCAACGTTCTCGACCAACGTTCGTTTGCCGTCGATCGTCATGTCGGGGAGCGGGCGATAGCTTGAGAACTGCTCCACGAGCGGTCGCGTAGCGGCTTCGTAGCCCGCCATGTCTTCGGCCGTCCACCAATGAAGTTTGCGTCGTGAGGCGTCGTAATCGGCGCCGAGCGTATCGACGAAGTGGCTGGCCTCGTGACCGATGATTGCGCCGATCGCGCCATAGTTCATCGCGTCCGAAGCAGTTGCGTCGAACTTCGGTGCCTGCAGCAACGCCGCAGAAAAGTTGTACGCATTCTGCTGGAACAGCAGCACGGCGCCCGCGGTTTGCGGCGATATCCACCATTGCGTGAGATCGACTGGTTTGCCGACGCGCGCGAGTGCGCGCTCGTAGTTCCAGTCGACCAGCCGCTGCTGGTTGCCGATCGGATCGGCAGCGTCGATCTTGAGGTCGCTGTAGTCCTGCCACTTCTCTGGATAGCCCATGCCGAAGTAGACGGTCTTTAGCTTCGCCAGCGCCTGCTTCTTGCTGGCGGGCGAGAGCCACGTCACCGCCGCGACACGCTGGCGGAAGGCCGCGATCACGTTCGCCGCGATGGCTTGCACCCGGGCCTTCTGCTGCGGCGGGAAGTGTCGTTCGGCGTAGAGCTGCCCGAGGATGCCGCTCATGGCTTGTTGAGTTGTTGTCAGCGCTCGTTGTTCGCGAGGACCGCTTTGGTTCAGGGCTTCGTCGGCAAAGGCGTGCGGTAACACATCGACATGCGCGTGAATGACGTGAAAGCGAAGGTAGTCGAGCCAGGCGGCGAGGGGCTGTGAAGCGACCAGTGCAGCAGCTCCTGTTACTGCGCCAGGTTGCCAGACGACGAACGACTGTTGTTTCGACAGCTTCGCCGCGGCGAAGAATGCGCTCCAGTCCATTCCAGGCGCTTGGCGCGCGAAGTCGGCGCGCGTCCAGAGATTGCTGGCGTTGGCCTCGTCAGCAGATGCGGCGCTTGTCGCATGAGTTCGTGCGATCGCTATTTCGAGCGCCATTACACCTGCGGCTCGTTGTTCAGCCTGATCAAATCCGGCGAGCGCCAGCATGCGTCCGATGTATCGCTCGTATCGGGTGCGCTGGGATTGGTCGTCGGCCGCAGTGCTCAAGTAGCGATCGCGATCGCCGAGGCCGAGACCTCCTTGCAGAAGGAGCGCGACATTGTTGGCTTCGCCGTGCAAGCCAGGCTCAACCGACAGGCCGAGCAAGTGCGTGGAATCGTAGATGCCGAGATTCAACGGGTCGACGTCGGCACGCAGTTCGCTGCCGAGGAATCGCGTCAATGCCGTTCGGTCGCTGATGGCGTTGATGCGCCCCAGCGTGGGCGCAAGGGGTGTGACCCCGTCGCTCTCGATCGCTTCGTCGTCCAGATAGGCCGCGCGGAAGTTCGCGACCTTGCGCGCGTTTGAGTCCGCGGGCGCGCCCGCCGTGTCGTCGACCAGCTTGTCGAGTTGTCGACGCGTGAGATCGTTGATCTCGCTGCGCGCGGTCCAGCGTGGGGCGCCGTCCGGAATCTTCGTAGCTTGCAGCCAGGCGCTGTTGGCGTAGGCGAAGAAGTCATCTCCCGGCTGCGGTTCCGTCGTCGCCGCGGAAATGGCTGCACTTGGAGTCAATGCGCACGCAAGCACAAGCGTCAGTGCGCCGCGGATACCAGTCGTGCTGGTCGGCATGATGAGAGGGCCTCCGGATCTACCCGGATGCTAAGTCGCAGACCGTCCGTGGATGCGACACGTTTGGATCAGGAACGGACCTCTGCTAGGTTATCCGCGCCGTCAGGAGGTCAGGGAGTTCGCCTCATGGCTGTTGTCGTCGTTTCGTGAGCTGTGGCTCAGAGTCCGTTGGGTAGTGCTTGTTGTTGGAATCTTGTTCGCTGCCGCCATCACTCGCTTCATGGCGATGGGAATGCTTGCAAGCGCCTGCGCTCTCAAGGGCCCGGCAACACGAGCACCGCCCACGCAAGCAGGGGAGCGAACCCCACCACCACGGCGCTGTAGGCCAACAGCTGGCGATACAGCGAAACCCGATCGATGCCGTGCGCGCTCGCAACCACTAGAGCGCCGTTCGTGGAGAACGGGCTAACGTCCACGATGGAAGAGGAGATCGCCAGCGCGGCAACGACGCCTGCGGTGTCGATCTTTCCGAGCAAGAGCAGGGGCACTGCCAGCGGGATGATGGCGCCCAGAACCCCGACCGTCGACGCGAATGCCGAAACGACTCCGCCCACATAGCAGAGCAGCAGCGCGCCCAGAAGCGGTGCGGCTGCATGCGATACCGAATCTCCGACGTACGTGACAGCGCCACCCTTCTGCAGCACCGAGATGTATGTAACGACGCCACAGATCAGCAGCACCGTCGACCAATGGACCTGATCGACCGCGCGCGCCTGGTCCTTCGGAAACAGAATCGTCAGCACGACTGCGATCGTGATGGCGACGAGCCCGACGTTGAGGTCGAACACCAGCGCGCCTACGCCGAGCGCGATCAGCCCCAGCAGCGTCAGTCCCCGCTGATAGCTGAGTCGCTGACCGCTCGCAGCGTCGGCTGCTTGCTCGGCCTCGATGCGCGCAGCTGGTTGTGCAAACAGGCTGCGGCCGCCAAACAGAAAGAAGATGACGACGGCCACGAGCAGATTGAAGACCAGGCTCGCAACGAACAGATGCAGCTCGCTGCCGGCCAGGTGCGCTCGTTGTACGACGTCGTTCGTGATGCTCCCGTAGACGCTCATGGGAGAGAAGCCGCCGCCTTGCGCACCGTGAATGACCATGAGTCCCATCAGCAGCGGATTGATGCGGTACTGCTGCGCGAACCGCAGGGCAACCGGGGCGATGATCGCGACTGCGCCGGGACTCACTGCGCCGACGCTGGTCAGCAGCCCTGTCACGAGGAACATCATCCATGGAATAGCCGCCACGTGGCCGCGCACCGAGCGGACAGCGAGGCGGACCAGCCAGTCGATCGTGCCGTTGTTCTGCGCAATCGCAAACAGGTACGTGATGCCGACCAGCGTGACGAACAGATCGCCCGGAAAGCCGGCCAGGACGTTGGCAGCCGTCATGTCGACGTACAGACCGCCGACGATAAAGGCCATCACGAACGCCAGCGCTCCCATGTTGACGGGCAACACGGTGCCGACGACGAACAGGACGACCAGCCCGACGATGCATGCAATTTCCTGTGACATGGCGCGCAGGTATACCCTTGCGCAGGTGACTACGGCAATCCACAGCACCAGCCTCGACAGCTTCGTTGCACACTTCTTTGGAGCCTTCGACAATCGAAGCGGGCGAGTTCCGACGCCTGCGGAGATCGCTGCCCTGTTTGTGGAGAACGCCGTCATTGTTCGTAGCGCGGGGAACGAGACCGTCGTTCTGACGGTTGCCGAGTTCATAGAACCGAGAGTGGCGCTGCTCACGTCCGGGAGACTCCGGGAATTCTCCGAATGGGAGACGACCAGCACCACGCAGACGTTCGGTAACTTTGCGGTTCGAGCTTCGCAATATTCGAAATCGGGAGTCCTGGATTCGATGCCGTACGAGGGCCAAGGCACCAAGCTGTTTCAGCTCGCCAACATAGGCGGTAAGTGGCGCATCGTTTCCTTGTGTTGGTACGACAGCGATGGCTGAGCGATGCCGATCACTTATTCAATCGACGAGCGCCACGGGATCATTACGGAAGTCTGGACCGGGGAGGTTTCCGCGACGGATCTCGCCGACCACTGGAAGCGCCTGCTTGTCGACCCGGACGCGCTCGCAATTCGCAGGACGCTGGTGGATCTGCGCAATTGCGAGCTGGCATTTTCCGGTGAACAGCTGTTCAACCTGGTCCGAACCCTGGTCGAGCCGGCCCTCAACGGCAGGGATTGGCGCTCCGCGTTGCTGGTCGGAGGCTCGGTGCACTTCGGTGTGTCGCGCCAGTATCAATCGTTCGCCGAGATGTACAGCAAGGACGCGATATTCCACGACGAGGACGCCGCGTTGAAATGGCTGCGTCGATAAGCACGAGAAGCAGCTCTGTTGAGGCCTGGATCCTCTGGATCGCAGCGGCCGTGGCGCTTGCGTACCTGTTGCTGCCGCGTCCGTATCCAGGCGACGTTGCGCTCAAGACGTCGATGTGCGTGCTGCTCGCGATCGTTGCGTTTCGCGGTGGGCTGAAACTCTTCGCACTGGCATTGCTGTTCTCGGCTGCAGGTGACGCGTTCCTCGCCTACGACGGCCAACGATTGTTTGTCCCGGGCCTCGCGAGCTTTCTCGTCACGCACATCCTTTATGCGGTCGTCTTCGTGCTTGCAACGAAGGGCACACCGAGGCCGATGACTGCTGCGCGCAAGGCTATGCTCGCCGTCATCCCGACGTTCGCGGTCGTGTACGGCGCCGTCCTCTGGCCGCACCTTGGCGAGTTGGCGATCCCGGTCATCCTCTACATCGCCGCGATCGTCGTGATGGCGATGCTGTCGTTGCGCGTTCGCGCGATCGAGGTGCCAGTCGGCGCAGTGCTGTTCATGGCATCCGACAGCCTGATCTCGCTCGGGAAGTTCTTGTGGCAAGCTCCGTGGGTCGGACCGCTGGTGTGGATCACGTACGCGCTCGCGCAGTTGATGATCACCCGCGGCATGCTGATAGGCAGGAGCGGATCATGGCGTTGATTACGCGACGAGCCGTCTTGCAACGTAAGGTCGGTTATCGTGAATGAGGAGAGCGACATGGAATCTTCGAACGTCAGCGCAGTGCTGTTCGCGAAGAACCTGAGGCGAGTCGCTGCGTTCTATTCGCAGGCGCTCGGCATGACCTGCACCGCCAGCGACGAACATCACTGGGCGCTGGATGGGTACGGGTTCCATCTCATCGTGCACCAGATTCCACCGCACATCGCGGACAAGGTCACGATTCAACACCCACCGGAGCGCCGCGTCTGGGGTGCCATCCGGCTGAACTTCCCGGTTCCAAGCATCGAAGACAGCCGCAGAGCGGCGCGGTCGCTAGGTGGCGAACTCGACGATGCTCCGCCGGAATGGGCGGACCGCAACGCCAATTTCTTCCTGGGCTATGACCCGGAAGGCAACGTCTTTGGCGCCAGTTCGCTCAAAGCGCCAGGTTACGAGTAATCAACCACGTCCCGTCGGGTTGGCGGTGCCACACCGTCAGATAGCGGCCGCCGCGCTGCGCTCGGGTGCCGTCCGCAGATTGAACGGTCATCCAGCCTGAGCCCCACTCATAGACTTCATCGGGGCCCGTTGCGACGCGACCTTCGCTCTGAATAGTCGCAGCGACGATTCGTGTTTTCGATGCGGCGCGGCCGGCATACATGGCGCGTATCGCCGCGCGGCCGCGCACGGCGTTGCCGTCAGGACCGACGAACACTCCGTCTTCCTGATAGGGGCGGCTGAGCGCATCCGCGTCGCCCGTCTGAATCGCCGCCTCCCATTCCTTGTTGGCCTTCGCGATGAATGGCGATGCGTCGTCGATCGCATTGCTCGCGGCCGTGGCGCAGAAAGCAATGAGTGTCAGAACGATGCCGACAAAGTAGCGTTGGGGTCGGGTGTGCATGAGCGAATTGTAATCGTCGAACGTGCGAGCTGCTGTGACTTTGCGCCAATTGATATTCCCTGCGCAGTGCCGCTCTACTGCGCGATACAGTCATGAATCGTCGTCACTTCGTTTCCGCACTCTCGCTCTTCGCGTCCTCGCGATTGTTGGCGCAGCCGGCCGAGCAGGAGCATCCGGCCGTCAACGATGATCGGGCGCATCACGATCGGCCGGCTGGTGTGAATGCGGTCACCGAGCATGTGGAGGCGGAGCACGTAGCAGCCCCACCTGCGGCTGGCGTGCAGCTCATCGCAACACGTTCGGGCTCGAATTTGCGTCACGGCGCCTATCACGAGACGCGACTCACACCGGCAGTGGTGCGCGGCGGCCTGCGCAAGCTCGCGGAATTGAAACTGCCGGGCGATGCGCACGGAATGGATGCGCAGCCGCTCTTCGCTGCAGGAGTCAGCATCAACGGTCATCGCAAGGATCTGATCCTGTGCGCGACGCTTGCCAATCGAATTCATGCTTTCGATTGCGCGACCTATAAACAGGTATGGATGACGGACGTCGGCAAGTCGGTGTTGAGCACCAACAAGATCGACTTCTGGGGTACGAATCAGCACTTCGGCATCATGAGCACGCCCGAGATCGTGGACGACAAGTTGTACGTCGTCGCGTGGATCAGCCCCGATGCGACTCGCGAGAAGGCCGCGCACTTTCTCCACGAGCTCCGACTGAGCGACGGCAAGGTGTTGCGCAAGCTGAAGCTGCCCGGCGCGAGCACGACGGTGCAACGCAAGCAGCGCGCATCGCTGGCGTCATCCAAGACGAACGGCAAGCGCACGCTGTTCGTACCGTTCGGCACCATTCAGGAAACCGCGGCCAACGCGCACGGTTTCATCACCGCCGTCGACATCGACTCGTTCACTGTCAGCGACGAGCTGAATCTCACGAAGGACGGTTCGGGTGCGGGCGTGTGGATGGCGGGCCAGGCACCGACGGTACTCGTCGAGCCGGATGCGAGCGGGCGACAGATCACTTATCTCGTCTTGATGACGGGCAACGGCAACTTCGAGCCAGCAAAGGGCAATTTCGCCGAGTGCTTCGTCAAAGCACGCTTCGACGGCACGTTCGCCATCGTCGACTGGTGGTCGCCGTGGCTCGACGACGCACGCGGCGGCAATGGCTGGGACGACATGGATCTCGCTTCCGCCGGCCCGATCGTCATCCCCGAGCTCGGTCTGGTGCTCGGCGCCGGCAAGGACTCGATTCTGTACAGTCTCGACTGGCGCAAGATGGGCAAGCCGAGCCGCGCCGACTTGCAGAACGATCCGGCCGGCAACTACGCCAGGCTCAAGACCGAGCCCATCTGGTTCGGTTTCTTCCCGGGCTTCGGTGTGTCCGCCGCACCGAACGATCCGAAGCAGTTGAACAAGCTGTTCTTCAACAAGACGCACCACCAGCACGGCAGTCCGATCTACTGGCCAGAGAAGAAGCTCATGTACACGTGGTGCGAGAACGGCAATCTGCGCGTCGGCGAAGTGCAGCCGGACGGCAAATGGAAGTTCCTTGCCCGCTCGGAAGAAGTGGCCAGCCCTTACAGCCCGGTGCCGCCGGGCGGTATGCCTGGCGGCATGATGTGCCTGTCGCGCAATGGCGAGCACGACGGCGTGATCTGGGGGTGCATGCCCGACAAGGACGCCAACCGGGCACAGACCTTCGGCCGCGTGTTCGCTTTCGACGCGGCGGATTTCGGCGAGCCCATGCCGGATGGCGACACGCAGATCCAGCGCTTGTGGATGAGCGATCCGCCGCACGTCTTCGCGAAGTTCAATCCGCCGATCGTGAACGACGGACGACTCTGGGTTCCCTGCTACGACGCAACTGTCGGAGTGTGGGGCGTCTAGCGGGACTGGAGTTGCGGCTTGCAATCCAGGTGATTCGGCAGGAACTTGGTGAACCCGTTCTGAACCTCCGCGACGAAGCGGCTCTGCACGCGGAAGGCTTCCTGCTCCCGCTTATCGGAATCCAGGCAACTCCGCAGATCGAACTTGCCGCTCTGGTGCTGCAGATAGTGAACGAGCTCGTGGACTGCAACGTGGTCCTTGGCGGAATCGGTCAAATCCTCCCTGAGGAAGACGACGTCGGCGTCTTCATATAAACCGAAGATCGGACAGGGAAGGTGGTCCTCGCACACCCGATGGCTGAACCAGGCTTCCGATTCCCACTTCACCTCCGGCACCTTGTCCGGGAACGGATACCCCGACAGTTGGGAGGCCCAACCCATCACATAGAGCAGCCACTCGTTCATAGGCTCGTCGATTACAGGTGCGCGAGTTAAGAATTGCAAGCGAAGCCGCCGGGTTCCAGCACCGGTCGCGTCTTGTTGCTGTCGGCAGGCAGCGGTCTAAACTAGCGCGTCTGGGGATACTGACTCTTCCAAGCTCCGAAGGAGTACGACCATGAAGCGCTTATTGCTGACTTGCCTCATTTCGACCGCAATCTGCTTGCCGGCCCTGGCTGCCTTGAAAGACGGCGACAAGGCGCCCGACTTCACCGCGCAGGCGTCGCTGGCCGGTAAGGAGTTCAAATTCTCGCTGAAGGATTCGCTGAAGAAAGGGCCGGTCGTGGTCTATTTCTATCCTTCGGCCTATACCCAGGGCTGCAACGTGCAGGCGCACACGTTCTCGGTGAATCAAGAGAAGTTCGCGGCCGCCGGCGCGAGCATCATCGGCGTCTCGCTGGACAGCATCCAGCGCTTGAATCAGTTCTCCGCGGATCCCGAGTATTGCGCCGGCAAGTTCCCGGTCGCCTCGGATGCGAGCGGCAGCATCGCCAAGTCCTATGACCTGAGCGTCAAGAACGTCCCCGGCATCAAGGACACGAAAGGCAACGAAGTGGATCACGGGTTCGCCGAGCGCACGACGTTCGTCGTGACGTCGGACGGCAAGATCGCTGCGACGATCGGCGGCGTGACACCGACCGAAAACGTGATGAAGGCGCTCGAAACCGTGCAACAGTTGAAGACGAAGTCATAGCAGTAGCGCATGAGGCGCGCGCTTCTCGTCGGCAGTATCGCGCTGCTTGCAGCACATTCGCTGCAAGCAGCGTCCAAGACGCATCGGCTCGAAGTTACGCCCAGCACGGTTGCGTACGGCTACTACTGGTCCGAGGCGCAGCCGGTGCTGCGTATTGCGTCCGGTGACATCGTCGACGTCGATACGTTGTTGACGAATACGCCGCAGGGATTGCAGCGCGCCGGTGTTCCCGAAGAAAAAATCCAGCCATCGCTGCGTGCCGTGGTCGACGAGGTGACTGGCGAGAGGAAGGGCCCGGGCGGCCACATCCTCACTGGCCCGATCTATGTCGAGGGCGCACAGCCAGGCGACGTGCTGGAAGTGAATGTGCTGTCGATCGATCTCGCGCTCGACTACGGCTACAACGGTTGCAATGGATTTCTGCCGGACAACTGCGACAAGTCGCTGCCGGCGAAGCTCATTCACCTCGATCGCAAGAAGATGACGGCCGAGTTCCTGCCCGGCATCGTGATCCCGCTGCGGCCGTTCTTCGGCAGCATGGGCGTTGCGCCGGCGGCTGACGCCGGTCGCGTCAGCAGCAATCCGCCAGGCCGCCACGCTGGCAATCTCGACAATCGCGAGCTGGTGGCTGGCAGCACGCTCTACATCCCGGTGTTCGTGCCTGGCGCGCTGTTCGAGATTGGCGACGGTCACGCTGCGCAGGGCGATGGCGAGGTCGATCAAACTGCAATCGAGACCTCGCTGCGTGGGCGCCTGCGTCTGACGGTCCGCAAAGACATGAAGGTTGCATGGCCGCGCGCGGAGACGCCAACTGACTACATCAGCATGGCGACGGACCCGGACCTGACGGTTGCGACGCGCGGCGCGATTCAGGAGATGATCGATTTTCTCGTCGCCGAGAAGCATCTCACCCAGCATCAGGCCTATCAGCTGGTGAGCATCGCCGGGAACGTCGCGGTGACGCAGCTCGTCGACAAGCCGAATCACGGCGTACACGTGCGGCTGCCGAAGAGTATCTTCAAGCAATGAACTGACCGCGGGGAGATCGCAATGCAGCTCACTATCAATGGCGCCCGGATCGACGTGGCTGCCACCGATGACACGCCGTTGCTGTGGGTACTGCGTGATCGCCTCGGCATGACTGGAACGAAGTTCGGTTGCGGCATGGCGCTCTGCGGCGCATGCACGGTTCACGTCGATGGCGTGGCGACGCGCGCCTGCATTACGCCGATCTCCGTGCTCGCCGGGAAAAAGATCGTCACGATCGAAGGGATCGGCGCAACGCCGCAGGGCAAGGCGCTGCAAACGGCCTGGTCGAAAGTGAACGTTGCCCAATGCGGCTACTGCCAGTCCGGGCAGATCATGTCGGCGGCGGCACTGCTGGCGAAGACACCGAAGCCAAGCGACTCCGACATCGACTCTGCGATGACAGGCAACATCTGCCGCTGCGGCACGTATCCGCGAATCCGCGCAGCGATCAAGCAGGCTGCTGCGGGACTGGAGAAGAAGGCATGAGCGCGCAAATGATCCAGCGCCGCACGTTCCTTGCGGGGCTCAGCGGACTGGTCCTCGTGGCCAGCGTCTCACGCATCGCCAAAGCCGCCGATGCTGCAAAGTACGGCGCTGACGGTATGCCGCACGGCTGGCGCGACGATCCACTCACGTTCGTTGCGATCGGCGAAGACGGCCTCGTCACCGTCGTGGTCCATCGATCCGAAATGGGGCAGGGTATCCGCACCGGTCTGCCGATCGTCATCGCCGACGAGCTCGAGGCCGATTGGAGCAAAGTGCGCGTAACACAGGCGCCCGGCGACGAAGAGAAGTTCGGCAATCAGGACACCGACGGCTCACGCAGCATGCGGCATCACTTCGATCCGATGCGACGTGTCGGCGCGGCCGCACGCACGATGCTGGAGGAGGCGGCAGCAGCTAGCTGGGGTGTGCCAGTCACCTCCGTGCGCGCTGTCAATCACGAAATCATTCACGAGCAGAGCGGTCGTCGACTTGGCTACGGCGCTCTCGCGCGGGCCGCCGCGAAGCTGCCGGTGCCGGCGCGCGAGTCGCTCCGCCTGAAGAATCCTGCGCAGTTCCGTTACATCGGCAAGGAGAACATTCCCTTGCTCGATGGCGACGACATCTACCACGGGCGCGCGCAGTACGGCATCGATACGCGCGTGGATGGAATGTTGTACGCCGTAGTCGCACGTTCGCCGGTGTTCGGCGGCAAGGTTGCGCGCTTCGATGCCGCCGCTGCGCAAGCGATTCCCGGTGTCGTGAAAGTGCTCGAGATTCCCGGCACGCCGGGGCCCGCGCTGTTTGCGCCGCTGAATGGCGTCGCGATCGTCGCTGAAGACACCTGGATTGCAATGAAGGCGCGCCAGGCGTTGCAAATCGAATGGAACGATGGCCCGCACGGCACCTACGACTCAGCCGCGTATCGCACTGAGCTCGAAGAGGCTGCGCGCAAGCCGGGCAAGGTGCTGCGCGAAGCGGGCGATGTCGATGCCACGATGTCGAAAGCAGCGCGCAAGGTGGAAGCCGAGTACTACCTGCCGCACCTCGCGCACGCGACCATGGAGCCGCCCAGTGCAGCGGCGCGGATCGTCGACGGCAACTGCGAAGTGTGGGCACCGACGCAGGCGCCGCAGGCGACACGCGAGAATGTCGCGAAGCGACTGGGCCTGCCAGTCGACAAGGTCACCGTACACGTCACGTTGCTGGGCGGCGGTTTCGGTCGCAAGTCCAAGCCGGACTTCGCCACTGAAGCGGCGTTCCTGTCGCAGCAGATGGGCGGACGGCCGGTGAAAGTCGTTTGGACGCGCGATGACGATCTGCATCACGACTACTTCCACACGGTATCTGTGGAGCACCTGCAGGCAGGCCTCGATGCGCAGGGCAAGACCACCGCATGGCTGCATCGAAGCGTGGCTCCCACGATCGTGTCGACTTTCGCGCCTGATCCCCAGCACGAGGCGCCGTTCGAGGCCGGCATGGGTCTGATCAACGTGCCGTTCAACGTTCCGAATATGCGCATCGAGAATCCCGCTGCTGTGGCGCATACGCGCATCGGCTGGTTCCGCTCCGTGTCGAACGTGCCGCACGCTTTTGCCGTGCAGAGCTTCGTCGCCGAGCTGGCTGCTGCTGCAGGACGCGATCACCGTGACTTTCTGCTGGACCTCATCGGTCCGCCGCGACGCATCGATCCAAGCGCGCTCAAGGATTCGTGGAATCACGGGGAGTCGCCACTGCGCTATCCGGTCGATACCGGCAGGCTGCGGCGCGTGATCGAGACCGTGACACGCGAAGCAGGGTGGGGGCGCAAGCTGCCGAAGGGGCAGGGGCTCGGGCTGGCCGCGCACTACAGCTTCGTCAGCTACGTTGCGGCGGTCGTCGCGGTCGAAGTGAGCGCGGACGGGAAGATCGTCATTCCGCGCGTCGACATCGCGTTCGACTGCGGTCCGCAGGTGTACCCCGATCGCATCCGCTCGCAGCTCGAAGGGGCGGTGATCATGGGCGTGAGCCTGGCCACGCTCGGCGAGATCACGTTCAAGAACGGTCGCTCGCAACAGGACAACTTCAACACGTATCAAGTCACGCGCATGGCGGAAGCACCGCGCGACATCCGAGTGCACTTGCTGCCGGCGACGGACTGGTCGATGCCGCTCGGCGGCGTCGGCGAGCCCGGACTGCCGCCGATCGCGCCGGCCCTGTGCAACGCGATCTACGCGGCGACCAACAAGCGCATCCGTCAGCTGCCGATCGGAGAGCAACTCGCTACGTGAGCGGCGCGACTCGCCGCTGACTTGCATTGTGAGACCCGCTATGAAATCGTAGCTTGCCGCTCCCGGCAGGTTAGAGCTCGCAATGACGGTGCACCCGGGAATTCCCGCGAGTGACGAATGCGTGGTCGGGCCCTTGCTCGATCGCTGGGCGCGCGAACGGCCGCAGCGTAATTTCCTGGAATTCAACGACGGTTCGGCCTGGACTTTCGCCGAGACGCAGACCCGCGCGCGGCGCGCGGCCGCGGCGCTGCGCAGCCTCGGCGTCGTGCGCGGCTCACACGTTCTTTCGTGGATGCCGAACGAGCGCGAAGCGATTCTCGGCTGGTTCGGCGCGAATCTGCTCGGCGCCGTGTACGTGCCGCTGAATACCGCATATCGCGGCGCCATCCTGCGTCATGCAATCCAGCTCGCCGACGCGAAAGTGATGATCGCTCATGCGAGCCTGTTGCCGAGACTCGAGCCGGAGTCTGCCGCAGCGCTGGAGCACATCGTGTGCGCGGGCGGTTCGCCGCCGCCGCTCGCTGGTCCGCGCGTCCACACTTTCGATTTGTTGGAGCAGGCGGGCTCGGCGGAGGCAGAGCAACCGGTGCAGCCGTGGGATGCGAACTACATCATCCTCACCTCGGGTACGACCGGTCCCTCCAAGGCAGTCGTGTGCACGTACATCCAGACGTGGGTCGGCGGTGCGATGGCGATGGACTATTTCGGCCCGGACGACCGGCTGCTGGCCAACTTGCCGCTGTTTCACGTCAGCGGCGCCGGTGCGGTCATGGATCGGCTCACCAAGGGAGGCACGTGCGTGCTCTACGACGGCTTCAAGCCGGAGTCGTTCTGGGACACAGTGCGTCGCTTCGACATCACCGGCTGCTGCCTGGTCGGTGCGATGACACGGTTCCTGCTCAATCAACCGCCGAGCAGTCGCGATCGCGATCATCCGTTGCGCGCAGCGATCACCGTGCCGTGGACTCAGGACTCGCTCGCAGTCGCCAGGCGATTCGGTATCGACATGCACACGGCGTTCAACATGACCGAGCTGGCGACGCCTATTCGCTCGCAGGCGAATCCACCCGTGCTTGGAACGTGCGGACAGGCGCGTCCCGGCGTGGAGTGTCGCGTCGTCGACGAGAACGACATGGAAGTGCCGACAGGCACGGTTGGCGAGTTGATCGTGCGCACCTCGCGTCCCTGGGAAATAACGCAGGGCTACTACAAGAACCCGGAAGCGACCGCACGGGTGTGGCGCAACGGCTGGTTCCATACCGGCGATGGCTTCCGTCGCGACGCGGACGGCAACTTCTTTTTCGTCGATCGCATGAAGGATGCGATCCGGCGACGCGGCGAGAACATCTCGTCGTTCGAAGTCGAGTCGGAGGCGAGCGCGCATCCGGACGTGCGCGAGTGCGCGGCGATTCCGGTGCCGAGTGAGGTGGGCGAGGACGAAGTCATGCTGGTCGTCGTGCCCGTTGCGGGGCGCGACGTCGATCCGCTCGCTCTGCTGCGCTTTCTGGAGCCGCGGATGGCCGCATACATGTTGCCGCGCTACGTCCGGCAGCTCGACCAGTTGCCGAAGACGCCGACGGCGAAGGTCGAGAAACACCGCTTACGCAGCGAAGGTGTCACAGCAGACACGTGGGATCGGGAGGCGCATGGTGTGACCGTGCGTCGGGGCAAGTTGCAAACCGGCTAGAGGAATTTCGATGTCGAACTCGGGCACGATCGAGCTCGCGCGCCGCTTCGTGAGCGCGCTGAATCAGAAAGACGAAGCCGCGATCCGCCAGATCTACGCGCCGGACGCGCGCATCTGGCACAACTTCGACGGCAAGTATCAGACGATCGATGAGAACATGCGCGGCATGTACTGGATCCACAAACGGCTGAGTGGCATTCAGTACGACGTCGTGAATCTCGTGGAGCTGCCGGACGGCTATCTGCAGGAGCACGTCCTGCGCGGCAAGCTGCCTTCAGGCGAAGACTTCGCGATGCCGGCGTGCGTCATCTGCAGGGTGGAGGGCGGGCGCGTGACTTCGCTCAGAGAGTATCTCGACCTCACGCATACACAGCCGCTGACGGCGCAACGCTAGCGTCCATACCGGAGGCGGCTAGCGTCCCTTGAAGATGGGCTTGCGCTTTTCCATGAACGCACGCGGCCCTTCGACGGCGTCTTCGGTTGCGACGACCGCCGCGGCGTGGGCCTTCTCGATCGCGAGCGCCTCGGCTTCGGGATGTCCGTCGCACTCGATGACCGAGCGGCGGATGCGGCTGACTGCGATGGGTCCATTCGCGACGATCTTGCCGGCAATCTCCCGGCAGCGATCGAGCAGCTGCTCGGGCGGCACGACGTAGTTGAGGAAGCCGAGCCGCAGCGCTTCCTCCGCCTCGATCAGATCGCCGGTCAACAACAGCTCGATTGCCTTGGCCCGCGGCATCTGCCGCGGCAACCGCACGGTCGAAGCGCCGGCGGGGAAGAGCGCCCACTTCACCTCCTGCAATCCGAACTTCGCGCCCGGCACTGCGACGCGAATATCGGTGCCCATGACCAGCTCCATGCCGCCCGCAATCGCATGACCGTTGATCGCCGCGATCACGGGCTTGACGGTGTCGCGCGAGATGAGAAACAAGCCTTCGCTGCCGCGAATCAGCTTCAGGAAGCGCGTGTCCCATTCGTTTTCCGGCTGCCTCCCGCCGGTGACCAGCGGCGCTGTCAGGCCGAGATCGGCGCCGGCGCAGAACGCTTGCGATCCGGTGCCGGTCAGGATGGCTGCACGAATGGCGGCAGAGTCGCGCACTTCGCGCCAGGCGTCGTCGAGCCGGACCATGACCTCCGGGCTCATGGCGTTGCGCGCCTCGGGACGGTTGATGGTGATCGTTGCGATGAAATCGCGGACGACGAAGTCGACGACGGCCATTGGAGTCTTCCGGGTTGCGCGCGTGGGGCGACCGCGACTAGCATCACCGCGTGAGTCTCAATACGCAAGCATCTATCGACTATTCCCGTCTCGACCTCCCTGCGCTCGACCGCTGGCTGCGCGGCCGTCTCACGGGGTATGAGGGCGAGCCGCAGCTGACGCTGATCTCCGGCGGGCAATCGACGCCCACGTATCTGCTGGAATCGGGCACGCGTCGCTGGGTACTGCGACGCCGACCGCCCGGCGACTGGCCCGCCTATCTGTTTCCGATCGACCGCGAGTTCCAGGTGCTGCATGCGTTGCAGAAGACCGATGTGCCGGCACCTCACGTGCACTTGCTGTGCGACGACCCCGCGATCATCGGCGGCATCTTCTACGTGATGGATTTCGTCGAAGGCCGTGTCTACGAGAACGCGGAGTGCGTGGGAATGACGCCTGCACAGCGGCGTGAGGCGTTCGTCGATCTCGCACGCACCTGCGGCAAGCTGCACCGCGTCGATTGGCGTGCAGTCGGATTGGCCACGTACGGCCGCGCTGGCTCGTTCGTGCAGCGTCAGCTCTCGACGATGGCGAAGGTCTACGCGCAGCAGACAACGTGGTGCCGCGTCCGCTCGCTCGAACGACTCGCGAACTGGCTGCCCACGCATCTCGACGTTCCCGACGACACCTGCCTCGTGCACGGCGACTTTCGCGTCGGCAACTCCATTCTCCATCCGCGTGAGTCGCGGATCGTGGCCGTGCTGGACTGGGAGTTGTCGACGCTCGGCAATCCGGTCGCCGACGCCGTGTACCTCGTGCAGCCCTGGTATCTGCCGGCGATGCCGCAGAATCCGCAAGGCGATTTCCCTAGCCGCGATCTGGCTGCGCTCGGTATTCCGTCGATGACAGAGATGCTCGAGTTGTACTCGGAAGCGTCAGGACGCCCCGCGCCATCCGGCGCGCTGCTCACGTCCTTGATCATCTTCAACTGCTATCGCACAGCTGTGATCAATCATGGCGTCGGCGCGCGCGCCGCGGCGGGCACTGCGGTGAATCGCGATGCGGAGGTGTTCGGCGGAATGGCCGAGCCGACTGCGGACTATGCGTGGCAACTGGCGGTCGAGCACTTCGGTGCGCGCGACTGACTCCGACTCGTAGCAGCCATCAAGGACGATAAGCAAACGCCACCGGTCCCGGCGTGCGCAGCGGCGCGGCGATCGACGCGAACTCGCACAGCAAGCGGCGCGTGTCGCGCGGATCGATGATCTCCTCGATCTGAAAGCGTTCAGCAGAGCGGAACGGCGAACGCATTTGATTCAGTCGCGCAGTGATCTCGACCAGCAGCTCCTCGCGATTTTCAGCCGCGTCCAGCTCGGCCTTGTACGCGGCCTCGACGCCGCCTTCGATCGGCAGCGAGCCCCAATCCGCCGAGGGCCATGCATAGCGATAGTGGAAGCGCGTGTGATTCTGATGTCCCGCGCCGGCCACGCCGAAGACTTTGCGGATGATGACCGTGCACCACGGGACCTTTGCCTGGTAGACGGCCGTCAGTGCGCGCACGCCCGCGCGAATCGTGCCTTCCTGCTCGGCCTGCTTGCCGATCATGAAGCCCGGGTTGTCGACGAAGTGCACGACCGGCAAGTGGAACGTCTCCGCAAACGAGACGAAGCGCTCGAGCTTGGCGGAGCTGGCGGCAGTCCACAGGCCGCCGATGACGAACGGATCGCTCGCGATGACGGCAACGGGCCAGCCGTCCAGCCGCGCCAGACCGGTGATGATCGAACGACCATGGCGGGCGCCGATCTCGAAGAACGAGCCGGCGTCGACGACAGCTTCGAGAATCGGACGCATGCGGTAGACCTCGCGTCGATCGCGCGGCACCGCCGATAGCAGGAATTCCTCGCGTCGCGCCGGGTCGTCAGTGCTTGGCGCGCGCGGCGGCAACTCATGGACAGAGGAGGGCAGGTACGACAGAAAACGCCGCGTGCGCTCGAATGCTTCCTGCTCGCTCGCGACTTCGTCGTCGATCGCGCCGTTCGATGCATGAATGCGACTGCTGCCGAGCTCTTCCTTCGACACTTTCTGTCCCACCGCCGCGACGACAGGAGGTCCGGCGACGAACATCTGTGCGAGTCCGCGCACCAGCAGCGAGTAGTGGCTTTGTGCGACTTTCGCTGCGCCGAAGCCAGCGATCGGGCCGAGGCCCAGGCTCACCACCGGCACCGTCGCGAGATTGCGCACCATGTGCTCCCAGCCCGGCAGGTAGGGCACATACGTGTAGCCGAGCGCTTCCAGCGATTTGACCGAGCCGCCGCCGCCGCTGCCTTCGATCAGTCGCACGATCGGCATGCGCAGCTCGTTGGCCATTTGCTCGGCCGCGACCTGTTTCTCGATGATCGACGCGTCCGATGCGCCGCCGCGCACGGTGAAGTCGTCGCCCGCGACCACGACGCGACGGCTGTCGATGCAGCCGCGGCCGAACACGAAGTTCGTCGGCATGAGTCCGGCGATCGCACCCGCTTCGTCCTGCGTCGTGACTCCGGTGATCGAGCCGATCTCGTGGAACGTGCCCGCGTCGAGCAGCGCCGCGATGCGCTCGCGCACCGTGAGCCGACCTGCCGCGCGTTGGCGTGCGACTTTTTCCGCGCCGCCCATGTGCTGCGCGAGGGCTTGGCGCTGGCGCAGCTCTTCGAGTTCCCGTTCCCAGCTCATGACGATGCTTGCTCCCACGTTGACATCGAGTGCCTCCTGAGTTAGTTACTTGCGATATGAGACTGACAACGCGGTCACGGCCATGAGTATACGTTTCGACGATCGCGTCGCCATCGTTACCGGTGCGGGCGCCGGCCTGGGTCGAGCGCACGCGCTGGCGCTAGCGGCGCGGGGCGCCCGGGTCGTGGTCAACGACTTCGGCGGTGACGTGCACGGTACGGGCGGCTCGTCCGAGCCGGCGCAGCGCGTCGTGGACGAGATCGTAGCGGCCGGCGGCCAGGCACTCGCGCACGGCGCCGACGTTTGCAACGTCGCGCAAGTGGCGGACATGGTCGCTCGCACCATGGAACGCTGGGGCCGGATCGACATCCTCGTCAACAACGCCGGCATCCTGCGCGATGCAAGTTTTGCCAAGGTCACGCTGGCTGACTTTCACAAGGTGCTCGACGTCCACCTGTTCGGCTCGGCGGTGTGCAGTCATGCCGTGTGGCCGCACATGCGAGCGGCGAACTACGGGCGCATCCTCATGACGACTTCGACCTCCGGCATCTACGGCAACTTCGGACAGGCGAACTACGGCGCCGCTAAGACCGGGCTGATCGGCCTGATGAACGTGTTGCAGATCGAGGGCGAAAAGTATGGCATCCGCGTCAACGCGCTGTGTCCTTCGGCCGCGACTCGCATGACGCAAGGTCTGATGCCTGAAGCGGCGCTGGCACTGATGACACCGGAATCGGTGAGCGCGGCGGCGGTATTTCTCGTCAGCGACGCTGCGCCACGTCGCACGATCCTCGCAGCGATTGCCGGCGGCTATTCGCGCATCGTCATCCAGGAAACGCGTGGTGTGTACTTGCCCGAAGGCGAGCGCACGCCCGAAGCGATCGCCGCGAGGTTCGGCGACATCGCCGATCTCAGCGGCGCAATTCACAGCGAACAGCCCGGCGGCCCCGGCTTACGCTTTCTGCAGATGGCGGCAGCGGAGGCGGGCATAGCGCCCGGCAGTTCGACATGAAGGCATTGCTCAGCACGCGGCCCGGTGGTCCGGAAACGCTCGCGCTGCAAGACGCGCCCGATCCGTCGCCGGGCGCCGGCGAAGTGGTCGTGTCGATGCGCGCTTGCGGCGTGAATTTTCCGGATGCGCTGCTGATTGCCGATCAGTATCAGCTGCGTCCGCCGCGTCCGTTCGCGCCGGGCGGCGAGATTGCGGGCATTGTCAGCGCAGTCGGCGAAGGCGTGCGCGGACTGCAGACAGGCGATCGCGTGCTGGCGATGCCGGGATGGAACGGCATGGCGCAGCTAGTCAGAGTTGCGGCGACTGCCTGCACGAAGCTCCCGGATTCGATGAGCTTCGAGCATGCCGCCACGCTGATGGCGACGTACGGGACCGTTCACTATGCGTTGAGCCGTCGCGCGCGGCTGAAGTCGGGTGAGTCGCTGCTGGTGTTGGGCGCGGCGGGTGGCATCGGACTGGCAGGCGTGGAGCTGGGCCGTGCAACTGGTGCGCGCGTGATCGCGGCGGTGTCGACCCAGGAGAAGCTCGATCTCGCTCTCGCCCGCGGCGCTGCTTCCGGTTTCGTGTATCCGACCGGCGAGGCTGCACGCGACGGCAAGGCGTTGTCGCAGTTTTTCAAGGAGCAGATCGGTCCGCAGGGTGTCGACGTGATTCTCGATCCGGTCGGCGACGTGTACGCCGAGCCGGCATTGCGCTCGATTGCCTGGGGCGGGCGCTATCTCGTCATCGGCTTCGCTGCCGGCGCGATTCCGAAGATTCCGTTGAATCTGCCGCTGCTGAAACAATGCGACATCCAGGGTGCGTTGTTCGGCGCTCATGCGCAGCGCGATCCGCAGGCCGTGCAGGAAGAGACGCGTGAGTTGTTCGATCTGTACGCGCGTGGTGCGATTCAGCCGTATGTTTCCGCGCGCTATCCGTTGTCCGAGGGCGGCCGCGCGATTGCCGAGGTCGCGGCGCGACGTGCGCTCGGCAAGCTGGTCGTCACTGCGGACGTCTAGCGTCGCGCAGCGCGTTGCGGCGGACCTTGCCGGAATCGTCGCGCAGTCGTTCGAACGTCGTTTCGAAGCTGCGCGGCAGTTTGTAGGTGACCAATCGCTGCGTGAGGAAATCGCGCAGGGCGTCCAGGTCGAGTGACGCGTCCCGACGCACTTCGATGATCGCGTGCACGCGCTGGCCCAGGTCCTCGTCGGGCAAGCCGATCGCTACGCTCGCGAGCACGCCAGGAAATGCGTCGATCGCTGCTTCGATCTCCGCCGGGTAGATATTCGCGCCGCCGCTGATGATGAGATCGGTGCGTCGGTCGGCGAGGTACAGGTAGCCCTCGGCATCGATGCGGCCGAGATCCCCGAAGGTTTCCCATTCGCCGCGCGCACGCGGTTGCGCGCCGAGGTAATGGTAGGTCGAGCCGCGGCCGCCGGCCGGTCGGAAATAAATTTCGCCGATCTCGCCCGGCGTCACGTCGTCGCCCGCTTCATCGAGAATTCGTACGCTCGCGCCTGGCGCCAGGCGCCCGACGGAGCCGCGATGCTCGAGCCAGTCGCGACCGCCGATGACCGTCGCGCCGAGCGCTTCCGTGCCGGAATAGACCTCCCAGACGCGATCGGGTCCGAGCCACTCGATCCACTTTTCCTTGAGCCACGCAGGACACGCCGCTGCGATGTGGCAGACGAGCTCCAGTGAAGACACGTCGTAGTCTGCTCGCGCTGAATCGAGACGCCAGATCCGATGCATCATCGTCGGCACCTGGTACAGCCACTCGGCGCGATGCGCCTGGACCAGACGCAGCGTTTCCGCGGCGTCGAACCGCGGCATGATGACGACGTGACAGCCCCACCCGAGCGCCTGGTACGCGAGTCCGAACGGCGCCGAGTGATACATCGGGCCTGGGATGATCACCGTGTCGGTTGCGCGCATGCCGACTGAAGGCGCATCCGGATCGAGCACCGCCCGCGTGTGATCGACGATGATCTTCGGTCGGCCGGTGCTGCCGCCGCTGGCGATCGCCTTGACGTGTGGGGAGATGCGCGCCGGCAGCGGCGAATTCGCGTTCGCGTCGTCGAATACTGATCGCTCATCGACGACTGCGATTCGTGGCTGCAGGACATCGATCATCGCCTGCAGTTCGAGCGCAGGCAGACGATGCGACAAAGGTGTCGGCGTAGCGCCGAGCATCCAGCAACCGAATGCCAGCTCCAGCACTGCAGTCCCGTTCGGCAGCGCGAGCGCAACGAAGTCGCCTTCCTGCACGCCGAGCTTTTGCAGAGCAAGGGCGCGTGCACGGGCACGCAATGCCAACTCGCCGCGCGTGAGCGTCGTGGATCCGCAAGTCAGCGCCGGGCGCTGCGGGTCGCGAGCCGCCTGCACATCGAGCATCTGACCCAGTGGCTGGGGATTTTTCGGTGGGACGAAGCTGAAGGCGCGGGTCATTCCGCTCGCTCGACGCTGGCGCCGTATGGGCGCAGGCCGAAGTATAGGAACAGCACGCTCGCGGGCAACACCACTGCCTCGACACTGAACAGCGCATAGCGCAATTGCGCGGGGTCGCGGAAAACGTAGTCGTTCAGCAGCGCCGGGATGGTCGGGCCGAGGCCGCTTGCTATCAGATTGCCGACGAAGAAATAGATTGCCGTCATCTGCGCGCGCAGCGGATTCGGTGTGATCACCTGGAGCGCCGCGGCCGGCAGTCCTTGCGGATAGGCCATGAAGAACACAGCGGCACCGAGCGTGAGCGTCGCCAACCTCGCGTCATGTAGCAGCGGGGTGATTAGCAGAAACGGCACGCCGCACAGGATGCCGATCAAGGCAGCGCGCAGAATTGCATCGCGCCGACCGGTTGCCGCCAGTCGGTCTGCGACCCATCCGCCGCAGTACACGCCGGCAGTGCCGAGCACGAACAGCATCGAGCCGATCACGAAGCCCGCGTGCGGCGCATCCCAGCCGTGCGTGCGCATCATCATCGACGGACCCCAGAACAGGTAGCAGTTGATGCCGACGCCGAACAGGGTGAACGCCGAGATGTGGCAGACCAGCGTCCGCGCGTTTTCACGCATGAAGGCGCGCAGCGCACGCCAGCTGCTCGGCGCTTCATCCGTCGTAGCAGCGCGGCGGCCGTGCGCACGTCGCATCGGCTCGCGGATCAGCGACATCAGCAGCAGTACCGGCAGACTCAATGCGGCGACAATGAAGAACGTGAGCTGCCAGGAAAATACCTCGCCGACGACAGGCAAGTCGTGCATGGGCGCGCTCGAGACGGCCTTGACGACGGAGCCGCCGATCATCAGCGCGAGACCCGCGCCGAAGTACAGGCCCATCGAGTACACGCTGACTGCGAGCGCGACCTTGCGCGGCGGGAAGTAGTCGGCGAGCAATGAAAACGCGGCGGGGGAGAGCGCCGCTTCGCCGACACCGACGCCGACTCGTGCCGCGAACAAGCCCCAGAAGCTTCGCGCCAATCCACAGGCAGCGGTCATGAGACTCCAGAACGCGAGGCCCGCCGCCATCAGGTTGCGACGATGCGTCTGGTCTGCGAGCCGCGCGATCGGAATACCAAGCGTCGTGTAGAAGATCGAGAAGGCGAGGCCGCCGAGCAGGCTCACCTGCGTATCGCTGATGTGCAGATCGCGGCGAATCGGCTCGATCAGCAGCGTCAGGATCTGCCGATCGACGAACGAGCAGGTGTACGCGAGCGTGAGCACGATGACCACGAACCACGCGTAGACCGGGTTGAACCCGGTCGCAACGCGTTCAACTGCCGGCGACGACATCGGCGCGTCCGTTGTTGATCACGACGACGTTGTCACGCGCAGGCACGCTCGTTCGAAACGACACCACGGCGCCATCCTGCCAGATCTCGGTGCGCAGGATGTCGCCGGGATAAACGGGCGAGCTGATGCGTGCACCGAAGGTCCGCAGGCGTCGTGGGTCGTAGCCGCAGGCGCCCTGCAGGACAGCTCGCGCAGCGAAGCCGTAAGTGCACATGCCGTGCAGGATGGGCCGCGAGAAGCCAGCGGCTCGCGCGGTCGTCGGATCGGCGTGCAGGGGGTTGCGGTCCCCGCACAGTCGATAGGCGAGGGCTTGCTCCGGCCGCGTGACTCCTTCGACGACCGTATCGGCCGCGCGGGTCGGCATCGTGTGCGGCGTCGGTGCGCTGCCGGTCGAGAAGCCGATGCCGCCGTCCGCGCGCGCAAAATTGGTGATGATGTTGGTTGCGATCGGCTCGCCGGACGTGGCATCGCGTAAGACTTGCTCGCACACGACGAGCAAGCCGCGACCAGGCCCTTTGTCGTAGATGCCCGTGATGCGCGAAGACACCCGGCCGCGCCCCTCGGGCGGTATCGGCCGGTGGAAGACGTTGCGCTGCTCGCCGTGCAGCGACATCGCAAGGTTGACGCCGCTTTCCTGCATCCAGCGGTCGTCGTAGTAGAGGGTGATGGCGTTGGTCGGGCTGACCAGAAATCCCGGGCCTTCCAGCACATAGCGCAGCTCGCGCTCGTCGAGCGGATCCTGACCGAAGCCGGTCGCCAGCGCATACAGCTGGCAATCGCGCTGCGTCCACGCGCACTCGTGGTCGGGCAGCTGCAGCGCCAGCAGACGTTCGTGGTTCACGGCCATGCGCGGTCCCCCAAAGTTCGTTCTGGCAAGTATATAAGCAGCCGCGGAGATCGGGAGAATAAGCCTGCAGATAGTGCAGCTCGCACCGCGCGCGACATCCTTCACTTGACGAGTCTAGTTTCGCAAGTTACAACAGTGCCGACTTTAGGTGGCTTCCGCGACGGCAAAGGAGCGGCCAGCTGTTCCGCGTAAGCGGAAGCCGGTTTGTTCGCATCGTTACGGGGGATTTCTATGTCCGTCCTGGACCGCAAGCCCGGCGCCGTCGCCTGGGCAAGTCTCATCGGCTTATCGATCACGACCGCGTCAATCACGCCTGCGCTGGGCGCCGAGGGCGGCGACGCCGCCGCGACCGGGCCCTCGCTCGAAGAAGTCGTCGTTACCGCGCAGAAGCGCGAGGAGCGTCTGCAGGACGTGCCGGTCGCGATCAGCGCCGTCGGCGCCGACGCGCTCGAAGCCAATCGCGTCACCGATCTCTACACGCTCGCGGCGAGCGTGCCGTGGGTCAACATGACGCAGGACTCGGCGGTCTCGCAACAGCTCAATATCCGCGGCATCGTCAGCGTGAAGCTCAACGATGCGTCGGCAGAGCCGTCGGTCGGTCTGTTCGTCGACGAGGTGTACGTCTCGCGCATGGGCTCGGCGTTCACGGACTTCTTCGATCTCGATCGCATCGAAGTCATCCGCGGCCCGCAGGGCGTACTGTTCGGCAAGAGCGTCGTCGGCGGCGCGCTGAGCGTCGTCACCGCCAAGCCGAGCTTCACGCCGGGCGGCGCGGCCACGGTTTCCTACGGCAACTACGACAGCTTCATGACGAATGGCCACCTGACCGGCGGTCTGACCGAGAACGTCGCCGCGCGCTTCGCATTCCAGGTGCGCGATCGCTCCGGTTACAACCGCAACGTGTTGCTGAACCGCGACCTCGACGACCTGAGTTCCTACCAGGCGCGTGCGCAGTTGCAGTTCGGTCATCCCGACGATGAGTTGCGCGCACTGCTGTCGGTCGAGTACGGCAAGGACGAGAGCAACGGCACGATTCGCGCTGCCATCGACGACCCGGCGGTCGCTGGCATCGGCAGCTTGGGCGCCTTCCGCGCTGCCAACGGCCTGGGTGATCGCGAGGACATGAGCCCGGAGGCGGAGTACGTCAAGCGCCATTCCATCGGCGCGAGCTTCCGTATCGACTGGGACGGCATCAGCAACGCGACGTTGACGTCGATCAGCGCCTACCGCGATTCAAAGGCCGAGTGGGGCTACAACCAGATCGGCTTCGACAATCCGCCGTCGATCGTCGATACGTTCGTGTTCCAGACCGAGACGCCGCAGACTTTCAGCCAGGAACTGCGGCTCGCGTCCAACTCGGATTCGCCGCTCGAGTGGCTGGTGGGTGCGTACTACCAGCACGACGATATCGACCGTCCGTATCAGCACGACGCGCACGCGACTGCGCTGGCTGTTTTCAGCGGTCACAGCTTCTACAACGCGTCGGCGAAGATCGAGACGGCGGCGGCGTTCGGCCAGCTCGGCTACGACTTCAAGAACGGCTGGAAAGTGACGGGCGGCGTGCGCTATCTCAACGACGACAAGTCCGGCACGAAGGACGTCACCTGTCTCGACGACGGCGGCGACGGTGCCTGCGTGACGCCGTTGCGCGGCCCGGTGGGCACGCACTGGAACGTCAGCTACGGTAAATCGTGGGACGCGGTCACCGGCCAGGGCAACGTCGAGTACCGGTTCAACGACTCGGCGCTGGCCTACGCGAGCATCGCGCAGGGCTTCAAGGGCGGCGGCTGGGACTTCATTCCGCCGACACCGGAAGCGGCGCAGATCTCGTTCGATCCGGAGAAGGTCACGAACTACGAGGTCGGTCTCAAGTCGGATCTGTTCGACCGACGGCTGCGTGTGAACACCGCGGTGTTCGAGATGGACTACAAGGATCTGCAGGCGCAGCGTACCGATCTCACGTGTCTGTGCTTGATCACGTCGAACGCCGGCAGCGCACGCATCCGCGGCGTCGAGCTCGAAGTCGAAGCGGCAGCGACCGACGGTCTGACGATCAACGCTGCGCTCACGTCGCTCGATCCGGTGTACGAGGACTACAACGACAATGCCGGCCACATCTACGACGGCAAGACGATGCAGCGCACGCCGAAGTTCAAGTACAACGTCGGTTTCGCGTACAACTCAGATCTGGGCAGCTGGGCGAACGCGCTGGAAGCACGCGTCAACTACACGCACCAGAGCAAGATGTATTGGGCGCCGGACAACATCAGTTTCGAGCCAGCTTACGGCTTGCTGGACGCGTCGGTGCGTCTGAACGGGCCGTCGCAGAACTGGGCCGTGACGCTGTGGGGCAAGAACATCACGGACGAGCTGTACTCGCAGCTCGGCCTGCCGTTCCTCGGCGACCTGGTCGAAGTGTGGGGGCCGCCGCGCACTTACGGCGTCGACTTCACTTACTCGTTCTGAGGCAACGCATGAGCGCGCAGCAGGAGATCCGCCAGACGCTCGCGACGATGTTCGACCAATGGAATCGCGAAGACCAGAAAAGCTACATGCAGCACTACTGGAACAGCGACGACATGCGCTGGTCGATGAAGGGTGTCTGGTACAAGGGCTGGTCGTCGATGAACGAGATCTACGGCGCCGACTATCCGCAGGGCGCCATGGGCATCACGGCGCTGTTCGACATCGAAGTGCAGATGCTCGCCGAGGATCTCGGCATCGCGCTGTACACGTGGACCCACAACACGCCGCGCGAGAATGTCGCCGGCTGCACGAGCCAGGTGTTTCGCAAAATCGGCGGCGCCTGGCTCGTCATCAACGAGAACAGCGCGCGCGTGCCGGCCAAGTGAGAAATGGGGACAGTCCCCATTTCTGCGGCGGAAACGGGGACAGTCCCCATTTCCCGCTATAGTGCGCCACGGATGAAGCAGCAGGCAGTCAACCAGCCGAAGGCAACCGAAGGTATCGCCGGCATCGCCGCGCGAGTCGGGCCGGAGCGCGCCGGTGCAATCCTGCGCAGCAGTCAGGTCGCGATGGCGTTCGAGGCGCTCGGCGATCGCTGGTCCGCACTCATGTTGCGCGAGATCTTTCTCGGCGCACGCCGCTTCGAGGAGCTGGTGGCGGCGACCGGCGCCAATCGTGCGACGCTGACCTCTCGTCTGCGCACGCTCGTCGACGAAGGCATTCTGCATCGTCATCCCTACCAGGTGCGGCCGACGCGTTACGAATACCGTCTGACGCGCATGGGTGCCGATCTCTACCCGACAGCGCTGATGTACTGGCTATGGGAACGTCGCTACGGCGGCAGCCAGTCCGACGTGCCGCGGGATCTGGTGCATCGGACCTGCGGCAAGAAGACGATGCCGCTGCTCATGTGCCGCGCCTGCCGCGAGCCCATCGACATTCGCAGCATCAAGGTCGAGATCGTCGCGGATCCGGACGAGCGGCAGGTGAGCCTCCCCAAGCACTGCCTGCACGTCGGCGCCAACTCCTGGCGTGAGATCGAGGAGGGCACGGTGCATGTCATCGACGTCATCGGCGATCGCTGGGCTGCGCTGGTGCAGGCGTCCAGCTACTTCGGGCTGCATCGCTTCGCAGATATCCAGGCGGCGCTGTGCGTGTCGACCAATACACTCGCCGACCGCTTGCGCATGCTGGTCCAGGCGCGCGTCTTCGAGCGTTTTCAATATCAGGATCGTCCACCGCGTTACGAGTATCGACTGACCGAGCGGGGTCGCGAGCTGTACCTGCCGGCGTTTACGCTGCACCAATGGGCCGACCGCTGGCTGCTGCGCGGTCGCACGGCGCCGCTGCAACTTAGCCATCGATCGTGCGGCAATACCGCAGACGGCGCTGTCGTCTGCAACCACTGTCGCGAAGAGCTGCAGCCTCGTGATGTCGAGCAGCGAAGACCTTCACGTGGCCGCTGAAGCGCAACACCCGCAATGGTTCGACCCGGCGATGCCGAGTCGCGAGCAGTGCGTCCTGCCTGCGCTGCTGGCGGCGCGTGCTGCGGCGACGCCTGATCGTGATTTTCTGCTGTACGAAGACGGTAAGCGTTGGAGCTACGGCCACACCTACGCGTTGGCGCGTCGTGCGGCTACCGGACTTCGTCGCTGCGGCGTGCAGAAGGGCGACAAGGTGCTCGTGTGGCTGCCCAATGGACCCGACGCAGTCCGCGCGTGGTTCGGAGCCAATCTGGTCGGCGCGTGCTTTGCGCCACTCAATATCGCTTATCGAGGCCGATTGCTCGAGCACGCGATCGAGCAGTCCGGTGCGACAGTCATGGTGTTGCACGCCGGGCTGATCGAGCGCCTGCAAGGTATCGACATCAAGCAGCTCAAGACGCTGATCGTTCTCGGCGAGAGGCCGGCGAACATGCAGTGGTCGGGTGCAGTCTTCGGCCCGGAAGTGCTTGATGGGGCCGACGACGGCGTGGCCGATGCGCAGGTCGAGCGTTGGGACGCGCAGATGCTCATCTTCACGTCCGGCACCACGGGCCCGTCGAAGGGCGTGCTGTGCACTTACCTGCAGATCAACACCGCAGCCCGCGTGCAGTACGGCTATATGAAGGCGGACGATTGCATGCTCATCGAGCTGCCGATGTTTCATATCGGCGGCGTCGGCTCGATCAGCGGCGCGTTGATCGCCGGCTGTCGTGCCGTGCTTTGCGAGAGCTTCAGTACCGAGCGCTTCTGGTCGCGCGTCCATCAATACGGCGCAACGACGACCAGCGGACTGATCGGCGCGATGCCGGCATTCCTCGCCAAGCTGCCGCCGTCGCCTGACGACAAGAACAACTCGCTGCGTTTTGCGGTGATGCCACTGTCGCGCCAGGCGATGGAGGTCGCGCAGCGCCACGATTTCCACTATTGCTCCGGCTTCAACATGACGGAGCTGTCGGTGCCACTCGTGACGGATGTCGACGTGACCGAGCCCGGCAGCTGCGGGCGCCCGCGCACCGGCTGCGAATGTCGCATCGTCGATGCCAACGATATCGAGTGTCCGCCCGGCGTGACGGGCGAGCTGATCGTGCGCAACGATCTGCCGTGGACCACGTCGCAGGGCTACATCAACCAGCCGGAAGCGAACGCGCGTGCGTGGCGCAATGGCTGGTTCCACACGGGCGACCTGCTTTACCGGAACGAGCAGGGCGACTTCTTCTTCGTAGATCGGCTGAAGGATGCAATTCGCCGCCGCGGCGAGAACATTTCTTCGATGGAAGTCGAGTCCGACGTGCTGGCATTTCCCGGCGTCGGTGAAGTGGCCGCCGTCGGCGTGCCGAGTCCCGACGGTGAAGAGGAAGTGCTGGTCGCAGTCGCGCCGACGCCCGGTGCGACGCTGGATCCTGCGGCGCTGGTGCGATTTCTCGTGCCGCGCATGCCGCACTACATGGTGCCGCGCTACGTGCGCGTCATGGACTCGCTGCCGAAAACGCCGACCAACAAGGTGCGCAAGGTCGAGATCCGCCAGCAAGGGGTCACTGACGGATGCTGGGACCGCATCGCTGCCGGCATAGAAGTGCGCCGGACGAAGCTGTAACCGTCAATCTGCCTTTTTCTTCTGGTTCATCTCGAAGTAGTCGCGCCACTTCGTGATCTTGCCGTCGGCCCGAAATTCCATGATCCCCATGTACGGATGTGCGATGCGCTCGCCGGTGCGCTTGTCGGTGTATTCCTCGTAGCCCTCGACGAACAGGCAATTGCCGGCCTCGGCGACGCGATCGACACGCCACAGCGGATCGCCGGCGATGGTGCCGTACTTCGCCATGAAGCGGCGCACGCCGTCCTTGCCGCGTACGGGCGGAGTGCTGACGTGGAAGTGGTACTCGACGTCATCCGCCAGGAAGTCGACGAAGCGCTCGACGTCCGGCTTCAGGGCTGCGGCCATGATGGCCTGCAAAGTCTGTGCGTACTGACTCATCGCGAATCCTCACTCAGGAATGTCAGAAGATGCCGAGCTGGCGCGCGGCCAGGTCGTCCAGAATCTCCTCGGTGCCGCCGCCGATCGCGAAGATGCGTGCCTCGCGGTAGATGCGCTCGACGCGGTTGGAGCCGTCGTAGGCGTGCTGGCCGAGTACGTGCATGGCCTCGCGACCGACCCGCTCGAGCGTGCGGGTCGCCTGTACTTTCAGCATGGCGATATCGGCGACGACGTTTTCGCCTCGTTGCAGGCGCCAGATGCACTGGTCGAGATAGGCATACGCAGCGCGGATCGCGCGCACAGCGTCTACGAGCTTGTGACGCAACGCCTGATGCTCTACGAGTCTCTTGCCGAACGCCTCGCGCGTTTGCGCCCAGGCGATTGCCTCGGCCAACGCCGTGCGCGACATGGCGAGCGTCGCGGCGATGCCGCTCAAGCGCTCGATGTTGAACTGCTTCGCGAGGCCGGCGAAACCTTTGTTCTCCGGCCCGATCAGGCGATTACGCGGTACGCGCACGTCGCGAAACTCGATCGTGCCGATGCTCGCGTTGTACCAGCGCAGACCCGGAACGACGCGCCGCGCGATGCCCGCGCTCGCAGCATCGATCAACAGCAGCGAAATCCCGCCGGCCCCGGCAGCGCCGGTGCGCACAGCCGTAAGAATGTAGTCGGCTCGCAGTGCGCCGGAGATGAGAGTCTTCGAGCCGTTCACGAGCCAATGATCGTCGCGTCGCTCCGCGGTCGTGCGCAGAGCTCCGGCATCGGAACCGCCGCTCGGCTCGGTTACGGCGAACGCGATGCGACGCTTGCCGGCGAGCACCGGTCGTGCGATCGAGTCGAGAAGCTCCGGCCCGCCGAACTGTACGACCGGCGGCAGGCCGATCCAGTGCGTCGCCAGGTCCGCGAACACGACGCCGGCGCCGGGCCGGTGCATTTCTTCGGCGAAGAGCACGCGATAGTAGGGGTCGGCATTCTCGGTGTTGCCGCCCACTGCCTCGGGAAAGCCAACGCCCAGCAGCCCCGCCCGCGCAGCGGTCTCGTACAGCGAATCCGGAAAGGTCCCGGACGCCTCCCACGAGGAGAGGTTAGGTTCAATTTCGCGAGTGACGAAGTCGCGGACCCGGGCGCACCAAAGGGCGTGCTGGTCGGACAGGAACGGCGACGGCGGACGCAAGCCGTCGAAATCCAGAGGAGGCAGGGTTCGCGCGGACGCTTGCATGGAACGGGTCCGATTTGACTCGCACGTCAGAGTCAGTACAGTTTAGCAAGTGACTACGAACTTGAACATGCGTCTGCCGGTCGTGGCCGCACCGATGTTTCTCATATCCGGGCCGGACCTGGTCATCGCGGCGTGCCGCAGCGGCATCATCGGTGCATTCCCGACGACCAACGCACGCACCACGCAAGAGCTGGATGCATGGATGCTGCGCATTGCGGCGGCGCTCGCCGAAACCGGCAAACCGGTCGCGCCGTGGGCGACCAACGTCATCACGCATTCGACCAACCAGCGCCTGCCGCACGATCTCGAACTCGTTGCCCGCTATCGGCCGCCGCTAGTCATCACGGCGCTTGGCAGCCCGAAACCGGCAATCGAGCTGGTGCATTCGTATGGCGGCATCGTGATCGCGGACGTCGTCAACCTGACGCTGGCGAAGAAGGCGATCGATGCGGGCGCCGACGGCTTGGCCTGCGTATCGGCGGGCGCCGGCGGACACACAGGATTCATCTCGCCTTTCGCCTTCATCTCAGCCGTGCGCCGGCTAACCGATGGATTGCTGATCGTCGGCGGCGGGATCGCCGACGGCTACGGCGTGGCCGGTGCGATTGCAGCGGGCGCGGATCTCGTCTACATGGGCACCCGGTTCATCGCCACGCACGAAAGCCTCGCCACCGATGACTACAAGCGCATGGTCGTGGAATCGACGCTCGACGATCTGCTCGTCAGTGCCTCGATCACCGGAACGCCTGCGACGTGGCTGAAGCCTAGTTTGCGGCGTGCCGGCTACGATCCCGAGCACATGCCAGAGAAGCCGGAGCGCAACTACGACAGCAGTCAGCAGCAACAGGTTGAGGCAAAGCGCTGGAGGGATTTGTGGTCGGCGGGGCAGGGCATCGGCGCGATTCGCGCCATCGAGCCGATGAGCGCAGTCGTCGACTCTCTCGCGAACGAGTATCAGGCGGGACTCGCGCGAGTTGCCGCTCTGGCGCGGTAACGCAGCGGGCTACGGCTTGTAGCTGCGCTCGATGTGACCCTCGAGGTCCTTCGGATAGAAGTACACCGGGCGCAGATCGCCGTCCGCGTAGCGCTGCACCTGGTCGACGAAGTGTTTCGAATCAGGATGTCCGCTGGCGCCGCCGATGCTGACCGCCAACGCACGCACGCTCGGGCCGAACTCGACTACGGCGACGAAACTGTTGCCACTCGTTCCGTAGTAGCGCTTGGTTCCCGGATAACGCTTGGCGCCGAAGGAGGCGAGCGAGCCCCATTGACCCGAGGCGAACGGCACGGCGGTGCTCGGTTTCGCATCGTCGTAGTGCTGCACGATGGCGCCATCGTTGCGCTGAAAGCGGTTGATCTCGCCCCACGGCACCTGCCAGCTGCCGAAATCCTGCGTCAGTCGATCCGCCGCTTGCGTGAGCGCGGCGAGCTTCTGCGCGGGCGTCGTGCGATCGATGACGTAGTTCCACGTCGTCAGTCCTTCTTCCTCCGCAGGAGCAGCTGCGATCGACCACAGCGCCTCGCCGAAGAACACGGCCAACGACGTCGGTTTCGAATCGAGCGACCAGCGATAGTCCCAGCCGCGCAGCGCAGCGACAGGAGCTGCGAGCTTCGCTCGCGCGGGATCGTCTTGCGGCAAGCCATCGTACGCCGTCAACACCGAGGGAATGAGCCGCGCAAAAGCAGTCAGGTAAGGATCGAAGGCGGCTGCGATCAGCGTTTGCAAAGTGAAGTCTTTCTTTCCTGCGAGCACTCGTTGCGCGTGTTCGCCGCGCGGAGTCTCGCCGGCCTGGTCCATATAGCGCGGGAAATTCGCGGCCTTCGGGCTGTCTGCGCCGGCGGCCGACCACGGCCAGTTGTTGGTGTTCATCACCCAGCCGTTCGCTGGGGTCACGACGTGCGGCAGGCTGTCCAGATCGTGCAGACCGTGCCAGTCCGTCGCGGGATCGCTGCCATCGACCGGTTTGCGATAGTCGTACCGGTCGTCGCGGATCGGCATGAACTGCGGATGCAGATAGGCGACGGTGCCTTTTGAATCTGCGAACAGCGTGTTGTTCGAGGAATTGGCCTTGAGCTGTGCGACTTCGAGAAAACTTGCGTAGTCGCGGCTCTTGGTACGCAGAAACGACTGCTGCAGTGCTGCCACCGGCTTGTTCATCAGTGCGAAGGCGATCCATTTCCCGTTCGCCTCGCGCACGACCGGGCCGTGATGCGTGGAGTACGTGGTGAAGCTGCGTCGCGCGAGCGTGCCGTCGGCGGCCTTGTAAGAGAGCGTCACGACCTTGGTCGCGACGGGCCGCAATTCCTTGCCATAACGATAGGAGTGTTTGCCGCCCGCATCGGCGACGACGGTCTCAGCGAATTCGTCGACGTTGTCTGTGCCGCTCGAGGTATGCATCCATCCGGCATGCTCGTTGAATCCCTGGTAGATGAAGAACTGCCCCCAGGTGGCCGCGCCGTAAACGTTCAGCCCTTCGCTGCTCGTGACCTGCAGCTCGGAGCGGAAGAAGAAGCTGGTGTGTGGATTGATGAGCAGCAGCGCATGGCCATTCTTCGTGTGCGAGGGCGCGATGGCGAAGCCATTCGACCCTTGCGGCTCGCGAAACAACAAGCCACGTTCGCCGGCCGTCATCGCCAGCCGCTTGCCGCCGTAGAACGCTTCGAGCTGGCTGAGCGGCACGCGCTCGATGTCACCGCCGATGCTTCCTTCGCTGAAGCTCAGCGCCATCCACGGCTCGAAGCGCGTGATGACGCGCGGGTGGACCTGCGCGTGCGTCTCGAGATAGCAATTGAGGCCGGCCGCCCAGGCGCGCATCAGCGTCTTGAGCCAGTCCGGGCTCTTGTTGAAGTCGGCTTGCAGAGTGTCGCTGTCGATGAACAGCCGTTGACGCAGATCCTGCCAGAGCGCGCTTTCGCCTTCGGCCTCGGCGAGCCGGCCGAGGCTCACGAGGTAGTTGGTCTCGATGCGATTGAAGTCGTCCTCGGCCTGCGCGTACATCATGCCGAAGACCGCGTCGGCGTCGGTGCGGCCGCGCACGTGCGCGATGCCCCAGTCGTCTCGCGTGATGGTCACGTCATGGCTTTCGCAAGCCGCGAAGCTGGCAGTGCTGCCGAAGGCGAGCAGGCAACTGAATAGGAGAGCGAAACGCGCTGGATTGGTCATTGTTGGTGTGCCTCGCGGTGCCGTGGATATACCATGCATCCGCATGAGCGAGAAGCCATCACCCGAGGAAGCCGCGCTCTGGCGGCGGCGCCTGGCAAGCCAGGCGAACAATCGGGCCTGGACGCTGGCCGAGTCACTGTCGCGCACGCCTGATGAAGATGAAGAGATGCTGCAGGCTGCTCACGCGGCCATGTACTTCTGGAAGATCGTCGGCAATTCCAGGAATCAAGCGCACGCCGCGCAGCTCGTTGCGCACGTGTACGCGCTGCTGGGTCAGGCAGAGCCGGCCAAGTACTTTCAGGCAAAGTCGCAACCGATGTTGCTCGGAGAGGGGGCGCAGGCCTGGGAGCAGGCGATGGCGCATGCCGTGGCCGCCAACGTTGCCGCCGCAAACAACGATGCCAAGGTACACAGCGAGCACTATCGGGAGGCTGTGCGCTTGACGGAATCTCTGGCTGATGCGGATCGAAAGGTTCTGAATGCAACTCTCCAGGTCGTGCCGCGACCGAAGGGCTTGTAGAATGCACGGACGAAAACTACGCGTCGCAATCCAACCATGCATACCTCTACTGTCCTCTCCGCACTCGCCTTGGTCCTCGCAGGGCATTTTTCTTCCATAGCCAGTGCCGATGCCACGGTCGATCCGGCACGTCTCTCGCAGCACGTGAAGACTTTGTCTTCCGATGCGTTCGAAGGTCGCGGGCCGGCCACGCCGGGCGAGCAAAAAACGGTGGCTTACCTCACCGAGCAGATGAAGGCGGCTGGACTGCAGCCGGGCGGCGATTTGAAGGACGGCAAGCGGGCTTGGACGCAGGACGTGCCGCTCGCGCAGTTCAACATCAGCGGGCCAGTGGATGCGAGCGTCACGGCAGGCGGGCAGCGCCGGCCGCTGGCGCAAGGCAAGGACATCGCGATCCGCGCGGCCGCCACCAACATCGATCGAGTGCAGTTCAACGATGCGCCCGTGGTGTTCCTCGGCTACGGCGTGACGGCGCCGGAGCGGAATTGGGATGACTACAAAGGCGTCGACATGAAGGGCAAGGTCGGCGTCGTGCTGGTGAACGATCCGGACTTCGAAACGGAGTCGGGCGAGTTCGGCGGGCGTGCAATGACGTACTACGGCCGCTGGACATATAAATATGAAGAGGGCGCGCGGCACGGCGCGCTCGGCATCATCATCGTTCACGAGACCAAGCCCGCGTCGTATGGCTGGGCGACGGTCGAGAACTCCAACACGAATACGATCTTCGACATTCTGCGCGCGAATCCGCGCGACGAGCACGTCGATGTCGAGGCGTGGATCCAGCGCGACATCGCAGTGGAATTGTTCAAACAGGCAGGTGTCGATTTCGAGGCGCTCAAGAAGCAGGCGCAATCGAAATCGTTCCGCGCCGTGCCGCTCAAGGGCGTGACGATGTCCGCCAACTACAAGGTCGCGCACGAGACGGTGATTTCGAAGAACGTCGCGGGCCTGTTGCCCGGGACGACGCGCGCGAACGAAACGGTCGTGTACAGCGCGCACTGGGATCACCTCGGCATCGGTAAGCCGGACGCCACGGGCGATCGCATTTTCAACGGCGCCGTCGACAATGCGACCGGCTGCGCTGCGTTGCTCGAGCTCGCGCGTCTTTTCAGCGCTGCGCCAAAGCCGGAGCGCTCCGTGCTGTTCCTCGCAGTGACAGCTGAAGAGAAGGGATTGCTTGGCAGCGAGTACTACGCCAGCAAGCCGCTCTATCCGCTGGAGACGACAGTCGCCGACATCAACATGGACTCGCTCGGCACACGCGGACCCACGCGCGACTTCGGCACCATCGGCGCGAACACTCTCGTTGATGAGTTCGTGACAGCGGCTCAGAAGCAGGGCCGCACGCTCGCTCCGGATCCGCGGCCCGAAGCCGGCGGGTTCTTCCGCTCCGATCACTTCCCGTTCTCGAAGGCGGGCGTACCAGCCGTTTCATTCGGTTCGGGCGAGGACCTGGTGAATGGCGGCAAGGAAAAGGGCCGCGCGCTGCGCGAGGAGTTTACGGCGAAGAAGTATCACCAGCCGAAGGATGAATGGAGCGAGGACCTGGACTTCACCGGTACCGCGAAGGACGTCGCACTGATCTACGACGTCGGGCGCACGCTTGCGACCTCGGGAAAGTGGCCGGAATGGAAAGCCGGCAGTGAGTTCAAGGGGCTGCGCGACAAGTCGAGTAGTAAGCGGAAGTGAGGCCGGTCACGGCACGGCTGTGCCGTGATGCCTGAACATGGACGTGCTGATCCGATTTCATCTACTGCTTGTCTTGGGAGCGGTGCTCGTTTGTGTCGTGAGCTCCGGCGTGCTGCGGCGTTCACTTCGCGAGCATCCGACCGCAGCGCATGTCTTACTGACAAATGGTTCCGTCTCCCCCTACGCAGGAGTGCGCTCGCTCAGGCTCAAGTTCTTTCTACCGTGGGTTAATCCACCCCACGTCTCTGGCATTTCAGTGCTTGCCCACCGAGCGATGAAGGTGGCACGCATCAGCGCTTGGGTTGCAGTTGGTGCAGTACTCAGCCTCGGGTTATCAGGGCTGTTCAGCGTCCATGCAAGCAACACAGCAAACCACATCTTTACGCTGGTAAGTGTCGGCCGTGCGGCATTGCCCTGTGTGGTTGCTCTACTGCCTCTGCATTTTCTCCGCTGGCCTGAGAATCGACTTTGGCGCGCAGCTTTCGGAGTAGCACTTGGGTGGCTGGTCGCAGTGACCTACGCCATCGTTGCCTACAATCCAGCTGGCATTGCCGCGGCCACTGAACGCGGTATAGATAGTCCCGAGATGCGCTACGACAACAACACTGTTGCCGTAGCATTGCTCATTGGCTGGTTGCTACCGCTCGTCGCGGTCAGCGTCTACGTTCTCGTCTTGCATGCTCGGAGAAGGCGTTAGTAGCAGAAGTGAGCGCCAGGATTATCCTCAATTCAGACAGTGGATTTGCATGAGTTAGCCAACAAATGAAATTGCTTGTGACAATGCAAATTGCGTGGGCGCTGGTCGTATTGCCTTTTGCGGGCTTTCAGTTTTTTTTCGGGCGCGGTCTCGTCAGCGGACTCATCGTAGTTGTCTGTGTCGTCTACCTGTTCGTAAGCGTTGTCCTCCTGGACCGAGTGCGCTGGGCGTGGTGGTGTAGTTTCATACCACCGATCGGATCGCTTGTTTTGTACGGCCCAAATGTTGGGTTCAACTTGTGGCAAGTGAGCCGGATCGATGATCCTCGCTTCACGGATTCGCCGGGCACTGTGCTGGTGGTCTTGGTCACGGCGTTCGTCTACGTGATTCCTCCAATCATGTTGCTGCTCAGGTTGACAATGGTCAGGCGCGAGTTGTTACCTAACAAGACGATGGGCTTGGGGTGCTGAAGCCACCGAGGAGGAGTATGTGAGTTGCGTTAGGCCAGTTGGCTTGTGTCTTCTCGTGGTGGCAATTGCATCTCGCGCGGGCGAAGGACCGCAGCAGACGGTTGTTACCATTGCCTACTCAGAGGCTGGCTTCAGCTCATCGAAAACACGCTCGGAAGCAAACGCCATGGCACGGCGGCTTGGAGTGCAAGGGAAAGTGAATGCGTAAGGCCGCCGCGTATGAGGCGCTGGCGCGCGAACTTGAGCGTTGGAGGTTGCTGCCCAAGCAGGACCTGGCTGCCAAAGTTGGTAGACCCGCTAGCGTGCACTCCGTGAACGTAAATGGGGAAGACATCGCAGTTGAGGTTGCAGCGCATTGGCATAACGAAGAAGGTGGCCCGATCCGAGTAACCGGCATTGCGAACGGCCCCAGTCATTGGCGGCTCGAGCGACTCGAAGAGTCGATCGTAGTTCCCTTCACTTCTTCGTGAAAGCGGTGGCCATGCCTACTGATGATCGATCGGTGCCGAAAGCCGTATCAAGTGGTGACACCTCAACGAAGCGCGCTTGGTTGCTCGTTGCTGTCGCGACGGTCGCATGTGTCGTCTTGGCAATAGTCGCCGTCATTCTCACAGGAACACATCGCCTGATGTTTGGTGGCGCATCGTTGGTCTTCCTGGTTCTGGCAATCACATGTGCCGCAATAGTTGCTACCGAAACGAGTAGCAAGCCACGCTTCGATCTCGAGGCGCCCGAACCGCCGGCGCCACTGCCTCAGTCGCCGGTCACGTTGATTCACGATCCAGGAGAGCCGCACAACAGCAGCTTCAAGAGTGACGCTGCAAAACCGCACACTTTGGGCTGAGCGTTAGTTGACACAC
>DATJIP010000203.1:0-2836 GCA_035493235.1 Steroidobacteraceae bacterium | reverse complement strand
CTGATCGAATTCCGCGACATGCTGGTTACCGTCCGCAACAACGTGGCCGCGCTGAAACAACAGGGAAAACAGCTCGACGAAATCGTCGCTGCCAAACCTACCGCCGCCTTCGATGCCAAATGGGGCAATTTCGTGTTCAATGGCGATCAGTTCACGAAGATGGTGTACGCGGGTCTATAGGCGGGTCTACGGGCATGCGCTTTGCCGCAGCTGCGTATTCCAGGCCAAAGCGAACGCGGATTCCAGAGCAAAGCGAACGCAGTTTCCACGGCAAAGCGAACGCTGATTCCATGGCAAAACGAACGCACATTCCACGCGTAAGCGAACGATAGGAAGGACGGCGGCGATGCGGGATAACCATGGCACGCTGGACGATTTGGTCCGGGGTGCCTCGAATGGCAAGAACAAGGTTATCCATGCGTCAAATCAAAGAGGTGCTGCGCCTGCGGTTTGTCTGCGAGCGTAGCCAAAGCGAAATCGCGCGCACCATCGGCGCGTCCAAGGCGACGGTCTGGGAGTACCTGGATCGCGTCAGACGGGCGCAGCTGAGCTACGAACGGGCCACGTCGATGGACGACGCGGCGCTCGAGGCACTGCTGTTCCCGCCTGCACCGCCGTCGAACCGCGAGCGCCCGAAGCCCGCCTGGCCGAAGGTGCATCGCGAGTTGGGCAAGAAGGGCGTCACGCTCGATCTGCTGTGGAACGAGTACAAGGCCCAGCAGCCCGAGGGCTACGGCTATAGCTGGTTCTGCGAGCATTACGAGCGTTGGGCGGCCACTTTGCCGGTGACGCTGCGCCAAACCCATGCCCCCGGCGAGAAGTTGTTCGTCGACTACTCGGGCAACAAGCTGGGCATCGTTGATCCGCACTCCGGCGAGATCCGTGAAGCAGAGCTGTTTGTTGCCACACTCGGCGCGTCGAACTACACATATGCGGAGGCGACGTGGACCCAGCAACTCGAGGACTGGATCGGCTCGCACGTGCGCGCCTTCACGTTCCTTGACGGGTGTGTGGAGATTGTCGTGCCGGACAATCTGAAGTCCGGCGTGCATAAGCCGGACTTCTACGATCCGATTCTGAATCGCACTTACGGCGAGATGGCCGCGCACTACGGCGTGGCGATCATCCCGGCACGCAGCCGGCGCCCGCGGGACAAGGCGAAAGTCGAGCAATCGGTGCTCCTCGTTCAGCGCTGGATTCTGGCGCGGCTGCGCCACCAGCGCCTGTTCAGTCTCGATGAAGCGAACCGCACGATCGCGGCACTGCTCGTCGGCTTGAACAACAAGCCGTTCAAGAAGCTGCCCGGCTGTCGTCGTAGTGCCTTCGAGGAACTCGATCGCCCGGCGCTGCGACCGCTGCCCGAGCGGCCGTATCAGTTCGCCCAGTGGAAGCTCGCACGCGTCGCGATCGACTATCACGTCGAAGTCGTCGAGCACTTCTACTCCGTGCCATACCGCTACGCGCGCGAACAGGTCGACGTGCGCTACACCCGGACGAGCGTCGAGATATTCCACCGCGGCCAGCGCATTGCCGCGCATACCCGTAGCGAGCGGCGCGGTCATCACAGCACGATTGCCACACATATGCCGCCGAACCACCGGGCGGCCACCACTGAGTGGAACCCGCAACGCCTGCTCAAGTGGGCGGCCAGTATCGGTCCGCACACGGCCGCCGTCGTCGAACACCTGCTCGGTGGCCGCCAACACCCGGAGCAAGCTTATCGCGCCTGCCGGGGCGTACTGCGGCTGGGCAAGGACTACGGGGCCGCGCGACTGGAGGCCGCCTGTAGCCGCGCCATTGATCTGAAAGCGTCGAATTACCGCTTCATCGCGTCGACGCTGAAGAACGGACTGGAAAACAAGGCCGAGACGGCTGCCGCCCAGGCCGAGTTGCCGCTCCTGCACGCGAACGTGCGCGGGCCGTCCTACTATCACTAACTGGAGATCGTCATCATGTTGCATCATCCAACCGTCGAGAAGCTCCACGCGCTGCGCCTGTTCGGCATGGCTGCGGCACTGGCCGAGCAGCAATCGCAGGCCAGCATCGATCAGCTCGGTTTCGAGGAGCGTCTCGGGCTGCTCGTCGAGCGCGAGGCCAGCGAGCGCGATTCGCGCCTGCTCACCGCGCGGCTGCGCCGCGCCAGGCTGCGCTTCCCCGACGCCGTGCCTGAAGACATCGATTACCGTTCGTCGCGTGGCCTGGATCGCACGCTGCTCGCCCGGCTGCTGACAGGCGAGTGGATTCGCGAGCGGCAGAACATAATCCTGGTCGCGCCGACCGGGCTCGGCAAGAGCTGGTTGGCTTGCGCCCTGGTGAACCAGGCCTGCAGGCAGGGCTACTCGGCTGGCTATCTGCGCATGCCGAAGTTCAGCGAGGAGATGGCAATCGCGCACGGCAGTGGTCGTTATACCCGGCTGCTCGCGCAGTGGGCGCGAACTGACATCCTGGTGCTCGATGATCTCGCGATGGCGCCGATGTCCGATCAGGCACGGCGTGATCTGCTTGAGGTGCTTGATGACCGGCACGGCTCGCACTCGACAATCGTCACCAGCCAGGTCCCGATCGAGAACTGGCACGCTGCCATCGGCGACCCGACGCTCGCCGACGCGATCCTCGACCGGCTCGTTCACAACGCCCATCGCGTCACGCTCGCGGGCGAGTCGATGCGCAAGCGCCGAAATGGTTTGACCAGCAAGGAGGTGTCGGAGTAAAAACGCTCAGGCCCGCATCGCCACGTCCGCGCCGTTCGCTTGCGCGTGGAATGCGCGTTCGGATAACCGTGGAATCAGCGTTCGCTTTAGCGTGGAATGAGCGTTCGGTTTGGCTGGAATACGCA
>DATJIP010000202.1:0-44822 GCA_035493235.1 Steroidobacteraceae bacterium | reverse complement strand
CTTGTGCGCGGCTGACAAAGGACAGGGCCATCGCCAGGAGAACGAGTGCTCTCATCCAGGGGCCGCCCTCGTCATTTTCCGGGGCGCGGTTTCGCGCAGCAACAGGCAGACGACGATCCCGATGCTCAGGCCGGTAAGTGCCATGGTGAGCGTGTGCTGCAGACCGAAGTGCTGTGCGACAGCCCCCGCCAGCGAGGGTGCAACGCCGCCTCCGAATATCTCACCCGAACCGATGATGACTCCCGCGGTCGACGATACGAGACCGCGCGGTGCCGCTTCGGCAGCGATCGGGCCGGTGATGAGCCCAAGCAGGCCGAAGCAGCAGAAGCACGCGGCAAAAAGCAGAACGAACAGCGTGCCGGGCGAGCCGCCCGTCTGCATGAACGCATAGAGGAACAAGGCTCCGACGACGAATCCGAGGACTGCCATCAGCTTGCGGCCAACGAGATCCGACAGGCCTGGCAGCGCGAGCTGCCCAAGAAATCCGCCGAAGCCGATCGCCGAGGTGACGAAGCCCATCTGCTGCAGGTCGAGCTTGAGATAGTCGACGAGGTAGTTCGGCGCCATCGCGCTCAGCACGAAGATGCCGCTCATCGCGCACATCAGCCCGACCATGCTCAGCGGCACGTTCTTGTGCTTGATGATCTCGCTCACCGGCGCGCGCGCGACGTGCGCGTGAGCTCCGACGGTCGCGGGCTCGCGAATGACGCGCCAGATCAGGAAGCCGATGATCAATCCCGGAATCGCGACGACGATGAACACCCAGCGCCATTCGAAGAAGCGCAGCAGCTGGGTCGCGATGATCGGACCGAGCGCCAGGCCAAACAGCGGGAATGCGCTCTGCTGCACGCCGAGATTGAAGCCGCGACGCGACGGCTTCGACGCTTCGGCTGTGGCCGCGAAGCTGGTCGGACAGAACGAGCCTTCGGTCACGCCCATCAGCGCGCGCAACACGATCAGCATCGTGAGGCTCTGCGCGATACCAGCGAGGCCCGACAGTATCGAGAAACCGATGATCGCCGGCACGAGCACCTTGCGACGGCCGAGGCGATCCGACAAGCCACCCGCGACGACAGCGAACACGCCCCACGCAAGGCCGAGTGCGCCGATCAGATTGCCGAGGTCCTGATAGTTGAGCCCGAGGTCCTTCATCATCGCCGGGAACAACGGCGCGATGATCCAGCGATCGAGCCCCACCAGGCCGAAGCCGAGAGTCAGCAGGATGACAACGTTGAGTTCGTATTTCTTATCGTGCGTATCAGTCATAGTTCCCCCTCCGCCGGACATGACTCTCGCCAAGGCGCCAAGGCGCAAAGTCCGGAATCAAGAAATTTCAAAATTCTGCTTGGCGTCCTTGGCGTCTTTGCGCCTTGGCGAGAACTCTTCTCTGCCTCACGTACACGTCGTCGGGCGCCACTTGCGCTCGGCGCCGACTTCGCGCTTGAACTGCGTGCTGGTCACGAACGGCTGGACGAGGAATTTCGGGTCCTCGACGATGCTGGTGACGATCAGCCACTGCGTCTTGTCCGGCAGCGTGACCAGGTCGTAGAACTCGCGCAGCGTTGCATCATCGCTGTACGGGACGCCGTTCGATTGCAGATAGCCCGGCAGCATGTTCGTCGTCAGCACTGCGAGCGTACCGCGTTGTCCCGGCTGCACCGGCGGACCGCCGAAACCGAGGCCGCGCGATTGAGCTTGCTTGTGCCACGCCGCGACCGAATACCCCGCGAGGCTGCGCGGACCCACATCCGCCGGCGCACGAAAGGCCTGCGGTGGCTCCGAAGACAGATAGCCGAGCGTCGGCAGCTCAGTCGAGAAATGCAGCAGGCGCGTCTGCGTGCCCGCGTCGAATTCCATCTTCAGCGTGCGATCGTCCTGCCAGCCGATGCGAATGCGGCCCGGTTGACGAATGATTCCTGCGGCGCCGTAGGCCTTGCAGGAGTGCCCATCCTTCGCGGGATCCCAATCCTGCGCAGCCTTCTTGCCGGCTTCGTTGATCGGGATGCTGCCCGTGTCGCCCTTCGGCGCGACGACCATGCGATACACCCAGTCCTCGCTGACGATCGCAACCCACTGACCGGTGATGTCGATCTGCGCGGCGAGTTTTGGCGACGCCGGTCCTTTCGGCTCCGCCGGAGGGCCGAATTGGGCAAGCGCGAGCGGGCTCACGAATAACAGCAGCAGGAAGAAACGAGCGAGCTTCATCACAGGTTGGTGCCCCGTCAGTCGAACGAGCCGCCCCACTTCCAGCCGTCCGACGGACGCTCGATGTGGTTCAGGCGGATCTTGTGATCGGCGGGATTGCGTCCCGGCGCGCCTTCGATGAGCACGATGTCGCCCGGACGCAGGATCTCGCGCGTTGCGACGCCGTCGCGTTGCAGCGCGCCGGCGGCAGCCCACTCCACCGCCCAGCGCACTTCCTGGCCGTTCTCGTCCGGCGCGAGCACGTGGATGACGGAGTGCGGATTGCGGAACATGAACTGCACGACCTTGCCCTTGATCTTGACCGTCTGGTCGATCTGGTAGGTCGCCGGGAAAGAGTGATGCGCGTGTGCGGGCGCGACACTGAGCAGCATCGCCGTCGCAGCCGCTGCACAGAAATGAACGATCGATTTCATGGGACTCCTCACTCGCCGCCTGCCGCGTTGCCCTGCAACGTCTTGTAGACGGTCTCGATGAACTGCTCCGGCGTGGCGTGGCCGGAACCATTGGTGTACAGCACGTCGTAGTCGCGGCTCGGCTTGGCAGCCTGGATCTGCTGCAGCGTCATGCCTTTCTTCATCAGGTCCTGCACGCGGTCGCGGATGATCGTGACCATGTCGCGATACACGACCACGTCGTACTCGTCGCCGATGCGACCCTGGCCGGACACGATCAGCGTGCCGTCCTCTTCGTTGTCGCCGGGAACCGCGAGGTCGATGATGCGGTTGAGCGCCGCGATGACGCCGTTGATCGTGCCGCCGTGCTCGACGTCGATGATCGGATAGCCGGTCGTGAGGAACACGTCGCCGGCGACGATCACATCGGAGCCGCGGAACAGGATCAGGCTGTCGCCATCGGTGTGCGCCGCCGGCAGGCTGATCAGCTCGATCGGCTCGCCGTTGAAATGCAGCTCCATCGAGTCGGTGAAGTACGTGTCGGTCGGCCAGAAGTCGCTCGGCTCCGCCGCCTTCTGACCGGTCGGCGCGCTCAGCGCGTTGAGCACGTTCTCGTGCGCGAGGATCAATGCGAACTGCTGGTCCTTGGTATTGCCGCCGCCGAACGAAATGCCCTGCCGCGACAGCGCCTGGTTGCCGCCGATGTTCTCCAGGTGCGCGTGCGTGTTGAGCACGTAGCGGATCGGCCGCTGCGACAGCGTGCGCGTCGCCTTGAGGATCTGGTCAGCCATGTCTGCCGTGGACGAATCCACGTAGACCACGCCGTCATCGCCGATCTGCACGGCGACGTTGCGTGACCCGCCGGCCAGCAGATAGACGCGCCCCTGCACCGGGATGATGTCGATCTTCGGGGGCGCCGGCGGAGGTGCAGCTTTCGAAGCTGCGGCTGCAAGCGCGATGACTGCAAAGAAGGCGCTCATTGTTTTGCTCCCGCCTTCTGCAACTCGAGCTCGTAGTCCGGGTACATCGTCGCGGCGCCGCCGCGCGATGCATCAGCCGGTAGCTTGCGCTTGCTCGCGAACTCCTTGAGCTGCGGATTCGTGCCCGGCAGCCAGTGCGCGACGAAGCCCTTCGGCCGCTCGGTCTCGACGCGCGCGGAGCATGGATACGGCGCCATCTGATAGCCGAGGTTGAGCACCCAGTTCCACGTGCGCATCAGCGGCTCGGTCAGGTAGGCGGGATCTTCGACGACCGAGACGAGCGTGAGGTAGTCCCCATGACGAATGAAGTATTCGGTGAGCGTGGCGCGATCGGAGCGCGGCACGCCGTTGCGGCGGATCCAGCCTTCTTTCAGGTGCGTCGTCTTGACGACCAGCGTGTCGCCTTCCCAATGGCCGGTGGAGAAGCCCATCCAGGTGTGGCGCGCTTCCGGTGGCGGATGCGGCCGGCCATCCATCCAGATCGTGCGCGTCGTGACCATCCAGGAATGCGTCATGTGCCACGCGACGACTTGCTGGGAGGCGACGTCGACGTCGCTCCACATGCGCAGGTTCGCGGGACCGTGCGGTGCGTAGTCAGCCGGATGCGGCTCGCACTGGTGTTCGGGCACCGTCCACTTGGCGGCGTCCCAGGATTCGGCACGCAGCCGCGCTGCATCGTTGATCGGCAGGCCGGTGTAGTCGGCGAAATCGGGACCCGCGCCGCGCTCGGCACGGTCCTCGTGCATGAGCTGGCCCCAGGTTCCGGAGAGGTCGACTCCGACCAGGTCCTGCGCCAGCACCGCCGGGCTGGCCGCGGAGAGGACCGCCGCCACCAACCATCCCCCAAGCATTCCCCCTGGCCTCGTCATCCGCATTCGGCGCCTCTGCAGCTTTGCGCTGTCGTGTCTGCCTAAACGGATCGCTGTGACCCCTGTCGACAATTGGTCATCTGAGGAGGGCCTTGTGGGTCAGGCTTTAGCCTGACTCTGTGCGGGAGGCGGAACCGGACTCTCGCCAAGACGCCAAGGCGCAAAGAGCGCCAAGAAAAATTCTGAAATTTTCAGAATCGCGAACCTTGGCGCCCTTGGCGCCCTTGGCGCCTTCGCGCCTTGGCGAGAAATTCTTGTCAGGCTAAAGCCTGACCCACAACCACCCACCCCGCCCACTAGTCCAGCGGCGCGACGAAGATGCGGTTGGTGCTGAGGTTGGTCCGATCCACGCCCTGGACCTCGGTCAGAGACTCGAAGCCCTGCGAGTGGCCCGACTCTGCGACCCAGGCGGCGAGGGATTTCGGATCTGTCGCCGCGGCAGCGCTTTGCATCACGCCGTTGTCGCGCGTGCCGGCCACGACGATGATTCGATTGCCCGCCGGGCCCTGCATGGTGGCGAAGTAGCCGTAGTCGACGAATGAACGCTCGGGCGTCTGCGGCATGCGCGCGGTATAGGAGCGCTCGGTGGTCGAGTCGACCAGCTGGTCGTAGGTCCCCTGCAGGCGCAGGCGCGAGGCGCCGAACACAAAGTCGCCGAGCATGCCGAGCCCGCTCAGGTAACCGATGTAGACGACGTGCGAAGTGCGCAGCGTCTCGCCATCCAGCTCCGACATCAGCTTGATCCGCACTTGCTTGCGACCGGCGAGCAGCGCTGAAACATCCGCGAGCGCGACGGCGGTGCCTGTCGGCAGATACGTGAGACGAAGATTGCGATACTGCTGCGCCGAGCTGGGATGCAGCTCCAGGTAGTCGATGAACTCCGCTTCGGAGTTGATGTTGAACTCGCGCACCAGGCGCTTCACGTCGCCGGACTGGTCCACTTCGCCGAGCAGGTAATAGTCGCCGACGACGATCGTCACCGGCAGATCGTCCGCGAGCAGACTCGACCAGATCGGACTCGCGCTGGCCGCCTGCGGCTTGGCGCGCTGCATGTTCACGACCAGTGCTGCGCCCACCGCCAGCACCACCCCCAACACAAACGCCAGAATCACTGCTGCATGCGACTGACGCTTGTTGTCGGGCTGTAGGTCGGGCTTCAGCCCGACTCTCTCCTGCACGACCTCAACGACCGCCCCCGGCACCGCCTCCACCACCAGCCGATATTCCCCCTTCGGAATCACCATCCTCCTTGCCCCCGGATTCCTCAGGTAATACTCCTCCAACCTCTTCCGCAACTTGTGCACATACACGCGCACCAACGCGTCCTGCCCGATATCGAAATCCGATTTCTTGTTGAACACCGCGACCGCGATCTCGATCTCCTTCGGCGTGCTGCCGCCGCTGCGTCCCAACAGGAACTCGAACAGCCGCGACAACGGCCCCGGCTTGCCGAGCGCTCCGCTCGCACGCAACCGTGCTGCTTCGCTGACGAGTTCGTCCGGCAGCTCGATGACCCACTGTTCGCAGGCGCTCATGATCGCGGTCTCCTCAATATCGCTTGGTCTGGATCGGGCAGCCCGGGAAGTAGTTGCCCTTCGCAAGCTCCGACGCGCAGCGCTCGCGCGCGCCCTTCACGCCGAACTTGATCAGCTCGATCACTTCGTCCTGCTTCATGATGCCCATGTGCACGGACGAGAGAGTTGCGACGTCGAGCTTGTAGTACTCGATGTTGTCCATGTAGTTGTCGGGCCAGAACTGGTAGTCACGCGCGGCCGTGGCAATGTCGCCTTCCACCATCACCTTCGCGGAGGGGATGTACGCGAACACTGCATCCGCCATGTGCGTGTTGTTACGCGCCCAGTACAGGTCGACGGTGAGCATCGAGTCGGAGAGCCGCAAATGTTCGCCCATCGCCTGGAACTTGAGCGGCTTGCGATTCTTCTCCAGTGCATCCGGATAGTCCGGCGCCCGATGCTCCGCCATCTCGCGAAAGATCTGCTCGTTGGCCGGACGCGAGATCACCGTGAGGCCCTCGGCGACGCCGACGCGGAATCCCGCCGTGTGATCGAAGTGATGATGCGACGGGATGTACTGCGTCAGCGGCTTGCCGGGCACGAGCTGCCGGGCCGCATCGATCGTCGCCTGCGCGACGCGCTGACTGCCGCCGAGCTCGAAGATTGCGAGATGATCCGCGAACTCGAACACGTGGCTGCCGTACGGAGTGAGCCGCCAGACGTGCGGCGCGACCTGTGTCGGCTTCACTTCGATCGGCGGCAGGTCCGGTTCGGGCGCGGCGCGCACTTCGGCCGGCGCAGCCAGATCGGCAATCTGCTGGTCGACCTCATACGTGTCGACCCACATCTTCATGTAATCGATGTTGCGCCAGTCGAGGTTCGTCTTGTAACCCAGCGGCAAGAGCAGGCCGCCATACGCTGCGTACCCCGAGTAGTGGGTAGTCAGCGTCACCTGGCCGAGATCGCTCTGCGGATTGCTCCAGCGCAGCCACGCCGGCAGCTTCGATGTCGTATCGATCGCGAGCGACAGCTTGTCGCCTTCCTTCAAAGTCATATCGACGATCGCTAGTTTGCCTTCGCGGCGCGGCGCGCTGACCTTCGTCGCCGGATCGAGCGCAGTACGCACGGCGACGACAGGATTGTTGTTCATCCACGCGCGCCGCATGTGCGGGCCATCGAGCTGCAACACGCCGTCATCCCAGCGCGGGACCCGGGCCATCTTGCCGTCGGGCGCGATGTTGTAGGCGAGGTCGCCGTCGAGAATCAGGTTGACCGGCATGTACGCGTGGCCGAACACCGCGGCGAACGGGAACAGGAAATTGCGGCGCTCGGTCTGCTGGAAGCGGTTGTTTTCCAGGTCGTAGACGCGCTTGAGATCGTTCGCGGCCTGGTACTTCTGCGGCGCGTCCGGTGAGGCGTCGATGTTGCCGCCGCCGAACTGATACGCGTAGTGAGCATAGCCGACCAGCGTGATGTTCTTGACCGCGCGAATGCGCTCCGCACCGCCCAGCGCGGTAGCCGTCTCATTGAGGATCGCAGGCTTCGAGCCGCTGCCCTGTGCGAGGCCGGTCGAGGCCCATCCTGCGATGACCAGACCAACCGCCGTGACCAAGAATCGTGCCTTCATGCATCCCCCTCGTCGTTTGCTATTCCGCGTTCGTTGTTCCGCCGTGCGCCTTTGCGGTCCGCTCGATCAAATCGCGCAGGACCTGCAGGGTCGCGTCGGCTGGTATTGGAGTCGTTGCGACTTGCTCGGCATAGCGCACGCGCCAGCCGGTCGCTGCATCGATCTGCGCGCGATCGACGCCTGGATGAATCGAGGTCACCGTGAGCTCGCGCGAGACCGGATCGGGCTCGAGCACGCACAGGTCAGTAATCACGGCAGTCGGGCCTTTGCCCGGCAGTCCCGCGCGCTTGCGGCTGTCGCCGCCTTCGAGATGTCCCGCCGACGTGATGAAGTCGAGCTTCTCGACGAACGCGCGGCGGCTCTGCCGGATGATGATGAACACTTCCTTCGCGAGCGCCGCAATGTCGGGCGCGCCGCCGGCGCCGGGCAGTCGCGTCTTCGGCGACGCGTAGGAACCGATCACCGTCGTGTTGATGTTCGCGTAACGATCGATCTGTGCGGCACCGAGAAAGCCGACGTCGACCCGGCCGCCTTGCAGCCAGTAACGGAAGATTTCCGGCGTCGATACGACGGTCTCGGCAGTGGTTGCGAGTTCGCCGTCGCCGATCGACAGCGGCAATACCGAAGGTCGCGTGCCGATCGTGCCGGACTCGTAGATCAGATTGATGTTCGGCGCATGCGTCAGCCGCGCGAGATTCGCAGCGGTCGAGGGCAAGCCGATGCCAACGAAGCACACGGCCTCGTCACGCAAGCGACGGGCCGCCGTGACGGTCATGATGTCGTTAGCTGTGTAGGACATGCTGCTTCATCCACGCGACGAACGTCGAGCGATCGCGCGCGATGCCGTCCCACTCTTTGTAGAAGGAATTGCTGCGGTCGTAATACCCATGCGCGTACGACGGCCACGCGCCGCGCGGCACTTCGCACACCGCCGAGAGCGTCCAGCCCGGCAGCACGCAGGCGTTCGGCGGAGCGTCGAGACTGTCGACGACTTCCTCGACCGTCACGATGACGCGCTTCGCCGCAAGCGCTGCTTCCTTCTGTACGCCGACAATGCCCCACAGCAGCACGTTGCCGCGCTTGTCTGCACGCTGCGCGTGAATGACCGTAACGTCAGGTCGAATCGCGGGCGTTGCAGCCAACCGTTCGCCCGTGAAGGGACAAGTGATGAAGCGAATGCGCTCGTTGTAGCGCGGCAGATCGCAGCCGCCATAACTGCGAAGAATTGCAAACGGCAGATTCGAGGCGCCGGCGACGTACGCATTCGCGACGTCTGCATGACTGCGCTCGTCGACGACCAGCGGATTCGGCCAGCCGTTCTCGACGGCGTCGCGGAAGCGATGCAGCGAGCCGACGCCGGGATTGCCGCCCCACGAAAACGTGAGCGAGCGAGCGCAGCCCATGCCGATCATCTGGTCGTAGATCAGGTCGGGCGTCATGCGCACGAGCGCGAGATCGCGCCGCCCCTGGCGGATGATCTCGTGGCCGGCTGCGAACGGAATGAGGTGTGTAAAGCCTTCGAGCGCCACCGTGTCGCCGTCGCGCACGTGCTCAGCGACCGCAGCCTGGAGGGTTGTGAGGCGCATCGCCGTTATTAACGTACCGGCCGCGCCGGTAACGACAATTAACCGACTTCGTAGTCCACGACCCGGCGCTCGACGCGCAGCGGCCCGATCAACCGTTTCAATTCTTCATGCAGCGGGTGGACTTCGTAGGCTTGCAATGCGCTCCAGCTCTCGAACTCGGTGTAGAGCGCCAGGTCGGAGGCGTCGCCCGCGCGGCGTTTGTTGATGCCGATCTCGACCGCGCGCAACCCCGCGATGCCCGTGCGCATCGCGGCGATCGCTTCGAGGATCAGATGCTTATCGGCGATGTCGCCGAGCCCCCGCTCGAAATCGCGCAGCCGCCAGAACACCAGGTGTTTCACCATCGCCCGTCTCTTCTCGCCCATGCCGCGGCTTCTTGGACTCCCGACCCAGGCAGGCGATGAGATCGGCGACCATTGCTTCGCCGAGATTCTCCGGCCTGCTGATCGTAAACGCGTCCGAGTAGTAAGCGCCGACATCGTGACCGATGCCGATGGCAAGCAACTCGACAGGCGAGCGCTCCTCGATCTCGCGGATGACGGTCCGCAGGTGGCGCTCGAGGTAGCCGGCGTCGTTCTCGGCGAGGGTGGCCTCGTCGCACGGCGCGCCGTCCGAAATGACCATCAGCACCTTGCGAGGCTCGGGCCGCCGCAGCAGCCGCGCATGCGCCCAGAGCAGCGCTTCGCCGTCGACGTTCTCCTTGAGCAAGGCGTCGTCGAGCATCACGGCGATCGACTCCCGAAAGCGGCGCCACGGACGCGCAGCAGGCTTGTACACAACGTGCAGCAGATCGGTGACGCGACCTGGATCGGCCGGACGCCCCTGCGAAATCCAATGCGCGCGCGCCTTGCCGCCTCGCCAGTGACTGGTCGTGAACCCGAGAATTTCCGACTGCACGCCGCAACGCTCGAGCACGCTGCCCAGGATTTCGGCACAGGCGGCGGCCATGGCGATCGGCGGGCCGCGCATCGAGCCGGAGTTATCGACGAGGATCGTAACGGCCGTGGCCGGAAAATTCGCGGAGCGCTCCTGCTTGAAGGTGAGCGGTTGCGTCGGGTCGATGATGACTCGCGCGAGCCGCGCGCAATCGAGCAGCCCCTCCTCGCGATCGAACTGCCAGAAGCGAGTCTGCTGAACCTGCAGGTGTCGTTGCAGCCGCCGTGCCCAACGCGCGATGTCACCGGTCGAGTCGCGACGAAAGCGACGCAGTTGCTCCGCCAGCGCGTCGCGGGCGGTTGGCGAACAGAGCGAGTTTGCGTCGGCTTGAGTATCGAACTGCTCCGTGAACGCATGATAAGCGCGCGCACCGGCCGGAGCGGTGCTACGGCGGCCGACAATCGTTCCTCGCGGCACGTCGCGTGCGCTGCGCAGCGCGTCCATGTGAGTCGTGGGGTTTTGAGTCGTTGTCGGCTTCGGCACCAGCATGGGCGCCGGCGCAGGAGATGCACCGATCAGGCGCAGCGCTTCCAAGCCAAAGGCGCGCTGATCTTCGACCAGGTTTGCGAGCGACTCGGGTAAAGCCGGGAGAGGATGTGCTCGCCGCAACGCGTTGAGATTGGCGCGAACTCCGCCCCAAATCTGCGGGACTCGTGTCTCGACGCGTGCCTGCTCCATCTGCTCGAAGAGCTGGCCCTTGCTGCCAGCCAGAGCGATCAGCTCTGCATGAATGCGTGGATCGCTGTAACGCTCGCGCATCGCCCGCGCATCGATCCGCCCACGCCACTCAGCGTCGTCCCAGTTCTTTGGCGCGACTGCGTTGCGCTTGCCCGAGAGTGCATGCAGCACACCCGTCGCAAGTCTTTCAGTCCGGATTGCCATTGAGCTCTTCGTCGAAGATGCGCTGATACAGCTCGGCAACCAGCGCGCGCTCGGCCTCGTCGCAGCGATTCAGGAACGTCAGGCGGAAGGCGTGACGGACATCGCCGAAGATCCGGGCGTTCTGCGCCCAGGAGATTACGGTCCGCGGCGACATCACAGTTGAGATCTCACCGTCCATGAATGCCGTGCGCGTCAGCCCGGCGAGCGCAACCATCTTGCCCACCGTCTCGCGTCCGTCGGCGGTGTCGAGGGCAGAAGCCTTGCCGAGCACGATCGCGATTTCGGTCGGCGCCTGCAGGTAATTCAAGGTCGCGACGATATCCCAGCGATCGAGCTGCCCCTGGTTCAGCAGCTGCGTGCCCTGGTAGAGACCGGTAGCATCGCCCAGGCCCACGGTATTCGCGGTCGCGAACATCCGGAACGCGGGATGCCGCCGCAATACTCTGCTTTGATCGATCAACGTCAGCGCGCCGTCACTCTCCAGCACGCGTTGGAAGACGAACATCACATCGGGACGACCAGCGTCGTACTCGTCGAGCACGAGCGCCACGTTGCGCGTCAGCGCCCACGGCAGCATGCCTTCGACGAACTCCGTCACCTGCTTGCCATCGCGGATGACGATCGCGTCCTTGCCGATCAGGTCGATGCGGCTGACGTGACCGTCGAGGTTGATACGTACGCACGGCCAATTCAGCCGCGCGGCGACCTGCTCGATGTGCGAAGTCTTGCCGGTGCCGTGATACCCCTGCAGCAGTACGTTACGACCGAAGCTGAAGCCCGCGAGAATCGCCAGCGTCGTGTCGGGATCGAAGCGATAAGCCGTGTCGATTTGCGGGACGTGCTCGCTCGTGCGACTGTAGCCGCGCACGGCGAACGGACTGTCGAAGCCGAACGTCCGCCGGACGTCGACCTCCCTGTCTGGTGTGGACATGACTGGGAGGACGCTACTCACGCGTCACGCAACCTGATTTCGCCGTCGACGACCTCGATCGGCAGCGCGTCGAGTCGCAATCCCACCGCGGGCCCGTCGATGCATACGCCGTCCTCGAACCGGTAGATCGCGCAATGATAAGCGCACATCACCTGGCGCGCACCGATGACCAGGAACTCGTTGGGCTGGGAGTTGAGCGGCAGGGAGAAGTGCGGGCAGACGTTCGCATACGCCCAGACCTGCTGGGCGCTGCGCATTACGACGATGCTCCGGCCGCCGTGCATGACCTCCAGGCAATCGCCGTCCGGGACGGCGTCGAGGCGGCACAGCACGCGATCGCTCACGATCAGCGCGGATAGTGCGGCGGAATCTGCGCGTCTACGTTCACCCACACCGACTTCGCATCGGTGTAATCGTGCATCGCCTCGAAACCCATCTCGCGCCCGTAACCGGAGTTGCCCACGCCGCCGAACGGCGAGCCGGGATTGACGCGCTTGTAGGTGTTGATCCAGACCATGCCCGAGCGCATCGCATTCGCGATCCGATGGCCGCGCTGCAGATTGGTGGTCCACAGACCGCCGCCGAGGCCGTACTCGGTGGAGTTCGCGATCTCGATCGCTTCGGCTTCGTCCTTGAACGTGGTGACGGAGACGAACGGGCCGAACACTTCTTCCTGGCACACGCGGTCCTGCGGCTTGGCTTTCACGACCGTCGGCTCGACGAAGAAGCCCTGCTCGAGTCCCGCCGTCGTCGGCTGCTTGCCGCCGGTAAGAATCTCAGCGCCCTGCTGGCGCGCAATGTCGCAATACGCGAGCACGCTCTGCTGCTGCTTCTGCGACGTCAAAGGCCCGAGCTCCGTCGACGCATCGAGCGGATTGCCGAGACGGATCGAGCGCGCGAGCTGCAGGAAACCGTCCAGGAAACGATCTGCGATGCCCTGCTGCAGCAGCAAGCGCGAGCCTGCGATGCACGCCTGACCTTGATTGTGGAAGATCGCGAACGCGCTGCCGTTGATCGCGGGGATGAGGTTCGCATCGTCGAATACGATGTTCGCGCCCTTGCCGCCAAGCTCGAGCTGCACGCGCTTGAGGTTGCCGGACGACGCTTGCACGATCCGCCGACCGACCGCAGTAGATCCAGTGAACGCGATCTTCTGCACGCGCGGATGCTCGGCGAGATGCTGACCGGCAGTCGGCCCATAACCCGGCACGATGTTGACGACGCCGGGTGGAAATCCGACCTCCGCCATCAGCTCGGCGATTCGCAGCGTCGACAGCGGCGTGATCTCCGCGGGCTTCAGCACGACCGTGTTGCCCGCGGCGAGTGCCGGACCCATCTTCCAGCTGGTGAACATCAGCGGGAAATTCCACGGCACGATCTGCCCGACGACGCCGACCGGCTCGCGCAGCACGTAATTCAGAAAGCCCGCTTCGACCGGGACGACGCTGCCCTGGACCTTGTCGGCCATGCCAGCGAAGTAACGGAACGTCACCGCAGTGCGCGGCACGTCGAGCCCACGCGTATCGCGGATCGGATGTCCCGTATCCAGCGATTCGATCTGCGCGAGTTCTTCGGCGTTTGCTTCGATCGCGTCCGCCAGCTTGCCGAGCAGGCGTCCGCGCTGCATCGCCGGCGTCGCACGCCAGGCTGGAAAGGCCTTCGCAGCAGCGTCGACCGCGCGATCGACATCCGCGGCCTTCGCCTCGGCTACACGCGTCAGGATCGAGCCGTCGAACGGATTGACGACTTCGATGGTCGCGCCATCGAGCGCATCGACGAACTCGCCGCCGATGAAAAGCTTGTTCTGGAAACGCATGTCAGAACTCGACGGGATAAGGCTTCAGCTTGCCGCTCTCGTAGAGCTGCGGTAACTCCGGCGTCGCGTTCTCCCACACGAGCAGCATCGAGCGCTTCTTCGAGTAACCCTGGTGACGGATGTCCGCCGGCATCGCGGCGACGTCACCCGGCTTCATGATCACCTTCGCCCGCGGCGCGCCGGTGTTCTTGTTCTCGATCTCCCACTCGATCTCGTCGCTGAGCTGTACGAACCACTCGACGCGGTCGTTGCCGTGCTTGATCGGCAGGATGTACTCCTCCGTCGTCGGGCAGCACAGGCTGCGCTCGAGCACCGAAGATACCGACGGATTCCACGTCACGTCCGAGCGCGACAGATACTTGAACAGATTGAACGCGTGCAGCTGGCCCTCGAACCCCGGCTCGGCTTTGATCTCCGGCTCATCCTGCGCGACATCGGCGAACGCACGGTTCACGGGATAGCCGTTGCTGTCCGAGCGCAGCTCGGCATCGCCCGGCAATCCGGGCATGCGCTTGCACGCCTGACGCTCACGCTCGATCGCCGCGCGATTGTTGCCGTTCTTCTTGCCGAGCCAGCCCTTGCCGGTCTCGTCCGGCGCGGCGAACGGATCGAAGCCTTCGTTGGTCCAGTCGTCGAGAATCGCCTTGAACGTCGCCATGATCTCGCGCGAGTCGAACGTCTCGCACAGATCGAGGCCTTTGCCCTTGTACGAGGGATGGTATTTGCCGGCGTAGAACTCGACCTTGCCGTACAGGTTGCGAGTGCCGATGACCGGATCGAAATTCACCCAGCCGTAGAAGAAGCCCCACGCCACGTCGCGCATCATCGCGCGCAGAAACGCGTCGGCGGAGATCGTGTGCGAGAGCTTCTGACCGTTCGCCTGCCACGCGATGTGCACGAAGTACTCGTCGCGCGAGAAGCCGAAGCTGCCGAGGCGGAAGCTGCGATAGCCGGTCTGATTGCTGGCAGGCGAAGCCTGCACTGCAACGGAAGATGCTGCCTGAACCATGTCTGGACCTTCTCTTGAGGAGGCGAATCAGGTGTAGCAGATGTCGCGCCACTTCTGCACGGACAGCTCGCCTTCGATTGTCTGCATGAGAATGACGCCGGCGCTGAGCGCCTTGAAGCGATACGCCGCGCCCTTCGGCAGCAGCGCCTGGTGCCCGCGCTTGCAACGCACGGTGCCCATCTTCTTGCCCGCCGGACGCTCGCCGGCGAGCACGGATCCGCGCTTGCTCGCAGGCGCGATCGAGTCGGGCGCATCGAGCTTCAGCAGCTCGACTTCGATGTCGCCGTCCATGACGATCGCGAATTCATCGTGCGAGGCCGCGTACCACGGCGAAGTGCCCTCGGCGCGCACCGCTTCGAGCACGTAACCGAGATTGATGGCGACGACGACTTTCTCGTACGGCTTCGACTTCGACGCGACGTCGAACACGTTCGAGAACGCGTAGTTCTTGGGATCGTCGTCGATGATCTGCAGCTCGCCTTTCGTGTAGTCACGCAGCGAGCCGAACACCGTCTGGAAATTGCTGCTCATCTTGCCTCTACATAAATCACGTCGCCCTGTTCCACCACGTTCAGGCCGACCGACTCGCGCAGCAGGAACATCAGCGCCTGCGCATCGCCGATCCGCAGCGTGCCGCTCACGTCCTGCCGTCCGATCTCAGCCGAGCGCAACACGACCTTGCGCGTGGTGTAGCGGTTGTACTCGGCAACGGCATCCGCCAACGGGACGCGCTCGAACACGAGCTTGCCTTCCCGCCAGCCGTTGATCCGGTTCACGTCCGCCACGCCGACCGTGCCGATCGTCCCGCCGGAGCGGTAACGAACCGACTGATTCGCCGTGACCTGCGGTGCCGCGCCCGTACCGGTGGCAAGCGGTTGCACGACCACAATACCCTCCAGCACCGAGACGGTGACATCGTCGCGGTCGACGGCGACGCCGAACTGCGTGCCGACGGCGCGAACCTTTCCGCCTGCCGCCCATACCTCAAACGCACGCGAGGGCTCATGTGCGACAGAAAAGAATGCCTCGCCGTGGTGCAGGTCGACCCGGCGCAGGTCCTTGCTCAGCGTTACGTCCAAAGCCGTGTCGGTGTTGAGGTTCACCATCGAATGGTCGGCCAGGGTGATCGAGCGCTGCTCGCCGACCGCGGTCCGATATTCCTCGTGCACCGGCCGCCCGGTCAGGAAATAACCCACGCCGGCCGCCGCCACCACCGTCGCGGCCAGCGCGCCGATCCAGACCCGCCGCGCCGCGCCGTAGCGGCGTCGGGCATCGGCCTGCTCGGCCTCGGCTGCAGCGATGCGCTTGACCGCCGCGAGATCTGCTTCGAGCGCCGGCTCGTCGCCCAGGCCGCGCGCCAAAGCCATCGTGACTTCGCAGCGCATGTAACACGCGCGATGCTGCGACGACTGGTCGAGCCAGGCATCGAATTCGGCCTCGGTCTGCGTGCTGACGGGATGATCGTGCAGCCGCACGAACCAGCGTGCCGCCGCAGCCTCGATCGCCCGGATGTCCTCTCCACCGTTCATGGCTCGTATACCGCTCATTTGCTTTCCATAGTGCGCAGCCGGCTCTGACAGAGCTCCAGCACCATCGCCAGGTCGCGCTCGACCGTTTTCGTGCTTACCCCCAGATGCTTCGCTATCGTCCGATAGCTCATGTTTTCGGTAACGTGCAGCAGGAACACCTGCCGGTGGCGCGGCGGCAGATCGAGCAGGGCCTGCTTGAGCACGACCATGCCCGCGTCCCAATCGACGATCTCTTCCGGCGCCTCGCTGCTGCCTTCGAGCTCCAGCATATCGAACGGCACGTGCGCGTCGTGCGCGCGCGCCTTGCGCTGACGGAACCGGTCGCGCGCCAGGTTGGTCGCGATCCGGAACAGGAAGCGGCGGACCTCGCTGTCCAGGTGACTGAGGTCGTCGAGCTTCAGCACCCGGATGTAAGTCTCCTGCACGATTTCCTCGGCGTCCTCGGCGCTATGGAGCAAACGGGTCAGGTACTGCAGCAGCGCCGTGCGATGCGCAGTGAACAGACGCTCAACCACGTCGGACCGGGCAGACATAGAGGGTTCTGCACCCCTGGCGGCCCCGGTATTCGGGACCAATCGCAAATTGAGGTAGCTGCCGGCCATTACATATATAAGTACGGACCGCAGCCGCCCCTGTCGACAAAAATCAATGCGTTGGCTGCGAGGGCGCCCCCATCAGGCGGTCGAGCAGCCGGCTCGCGTACTGGGGCGATCGGGCCTTGGCCGCGACCATCGAGTAGAGGGCCGGAACTGCCAGCAGCGTCAGGAACATAGATAGCAGCGTGCCGCAGAACACGACGATGCCGATCGGCAGGCGCTGCTCCGCCCCGGCGCCGTGTGCCAGCAGGAAGGGGATCGCTCCGAAGGCCGTGCAGAGGCTGGTCATCAGCACCGGGCGCAAACGGGTCGCTGCCGCCTGGATCACTGCCTCCCGATACTCCACTCCCCGGTCGCGGAGTTGATTCGCGAACTCGACGATCAGCACGCCGTTCTTGGCAGCAATGCCGACCAGCATGATCACCGCGATCTGGCTGAAGATGTTGACGCTCGCGCCGAACAGCTTGAGCCCGAACACGGCACCGAGCAGCGCGAGCGGCACGGTGACCATGATGATGGCGGGCATGATGAAGCTCTCGAACTGCGCCGCGAGCACCAGGAACACGATCGCGAGCGCAAAGGCGAAGGTGAAGTAGAGCTGTCCGCCACTGCGGGTGTACTCGGCCGATTCGCCGTCGAACATCAGCTTCGCGCCGGATGGCAGTTCCTTGGCGACGGTCTCGCGGAACCAGCGTACCGCCTCGCCCATCGTGTAGCCAGGCGCCAGGTTTCCGGAGATCTCGATCGCGCGCAGTCGGTCGAAGCGGTTGAGGCGAATCGCGCCCGCGACTTCCTCGATCTCGACGACGTTGGAGAGCGGGATCAGCTCGTTGCTGCGATTGGAGCGAACGTAGATGTTCGTCAGATCGGTGTCGGTGCGCCGCTCGTCGTCGCGGCCTTGCAGGATGACGTTGTACTCGCGGCCGCGGTCGAGATAAGTCGTCACGATGCGCGAGCCGAGCACGGTTTCGAGCGTGCGGCCGACGGTCTCCAGCGAGATGCCGAGATCCGCCGCCTGGTTGCGATTGATCGACACGCGAATCTGCGGCTTGCGTTCGCGGTAGTCGGTGTCGACGCCGGTGAGGCCGGGATTGCGCTCGGCAAGCTGCAGCAGCTTGTCCGACCACTGCGAGAGTTGCTGGTAGTCCGGTCCGCCGATGACGGCCTGGACCGGCGGGCCGAAGCCGCCGCGGCCGAGGCTCGCGGGTTGGCCGCCGAAGACTCGAACGCCGGGAAGTGCGCGGGCCTGCGCCAGCAGCTCGCGAGAGATTTCCTGCGCGGAGCGATCACGTTCGCTCCACGGCTCAAGCATGATGATGGCGCGTGACGAGCTCACGTCGCCGACGCTGCCCGTCGCGGGACCACCCATCCCGGGGATGCGAACCAGCATGCGCGAGATTTCGCCTTTCTTCTCCTTCTCCGCGGCAACGATCTGCTCGAAGCGTCGCGCGTAGCTGTCGGTGTATTCGAGGCTGGCGCCTTCGGGACCTTGCAGCGTCAGGAAGAGTCGGCCGACGTCGGCGGCTGGTGCGAACTCGGAAGGAATGGACGTGAACGTCAGTCCCCCGACCATCGTCAGCGCGGCCACACCGGCGAGCACGAACCACGGACGACGCATCAGTGCGCGGAGCCAACGTTCGTAGTTAGCGGCGAGACGCTTGAAGAAGGAGTCGATGGCCGCAGCGAAACGCCCCGTGTGCGCCGCCTGCGCTGGCAGCTTCGACGCGAGCATTGGTGTCAAAGTCAGCGCCACCAAGGCCGAGAACAGTACGGCCGCAGCGAGCGTGAAGCCGAACTCGCGGAATAAGCGGCCAATGTTGCCGGGCAGGAACGAAATCGGCACGAACACAGCTGCGAGCACCATGGTCGTCGCGATTACGGCAAAGCCGATCTCGCGCGTGCCGGTGACTGCGGCCACCATCGGCGCCTCGCCCAGCTCGGTGCGACGATGCACGTTCTCGAGCACGACGATCGCGTCGTCGACGACCAGGCCGATCGCGAGCACCAGGCCGAGCAGCGTCAGCACGTTGATCGAGTATCCCAACGCGTACATGACCGTAAACGCCGCGATGATCGAGACCGGTATCGTGACTGCAGGAATCAGCGTCGCGCGCAGATTGCCGAGGAAGCCGTAGATCACGATCAGCACGGACACGAAGGCGAATGCGACGGCCACGATCACTTCGTGGAGCGCAGCTTCGATCGACAATGCGTTGTCGACGTTGATGTACAGCGATGCGCCCTTCGGCACTTCGCTCTGCAGGATCTCGACTTCCTTGCGCACGCCGCGCACGACTTCCAGCGTGTTAGCTTTCGACTGCGCTTCGACGAACACGCCGACGCCCGGCTGGCCGTTGGTGCGCGCAATCGTGCGTTCGTTTTCGGCGGCGAGTTGCACACCGGCCACTTCGCCGAGACGCACAAGATGGCCGTCGTCGCCGCGGCCGATCACCAGGTCGCGGAAATCCTGCTCCGTGTCGAGGCCGACTTCCGTGCGGAGCGAGAATTCCCGCGTCGTCGATTCGAGCCTGCCGGCCGGAAGCTGCACGTTCTCGCGACGCAGGGCGCCCTCGATATCGGCAACCGTCATGCGGCGGGCCGCGAGCGCCTGGCGGTCGAGCCAGATGCGCATGGCGTAGCGCCTCGCGCCGCTCAATGAGGCGCGCGCGACGCCGGGAACTGTCGCGATTCGATCGACGATGTAGCGTTCGGCGTAGTCGGAGATCTCCAGCAGCGACATCGAGTCCGAGCTGAAGTTGAGGATCGCGACCGCTTCGCCGCCGGCGTTCGCCTTGGCGATCTCCGGCGGATCCGCCTCTGTCGGCAGCACCGCGCCGACGCGGGCTACGCGATCGCGGACGTCGTTCGCTGCGCCGTCGAGATCGCGATCGATGTCGAACTCGATGTTGATGCTGGAACGCTCGTCCTCGCTGCTCGACTCGATCTTGAGAATGCCTTCGATCCCGGCGATGCGATCCTCGATCGGCTGCGTGATCTTGTTCTCGACGACTTGCGCCGAGGCGCCGCGATAAGTCGTGGTGATCGACACCACCGGGCGCTCGATGTCCGGATACTCGCGCACCGACAGTCGCTGCAGCGACACGAGGCCGAAGATGATCAGCAACAGGCTGATCACCGTGGCAAAGACAGGCCGTCTAACCGATAACTCCGATATCTGCACGAGGCCTACTCCAGAAAGATCTCTTCTTCCTGCCACTAACTCGACGGCGGCGTAGCCGCGGCGGCCTCGCGAACGCGCGCTTCGTGGCGCACTTTCAACGCACCCTCGACGATCACGCGCTGCCCTTGCTCCAGGCCGCTCGCAACCTCCACTTCACCCGGTTGGCGTCGACCGATGGTGATCTCGCGCTTGAGCGCCACGCCGTCCTCGACCACGAACGCGAACATGCGCCCTTGCTCCGGTACGATCGCGGCCTCGGGGATCAGCAGTGCGGCGGTCGGCGAGCTGTGCATGCGTACGGCCATGAACGTGCCCGGCTTGAGAATGCCGTCGTCGTTGCCGATGCCCGCCAATACGCTGATCGCGCGCGTGACTGGATCGACGCGCGAATCGACCGTGATCACTTTGCCCTCGAACGTCCGGCCCGGCAGGCCCGACGCCTGCGCGGAAACTGCCAGACCTTCGCGCAGTACGTGTTGATGCGCCTGAGGCACGGTGAACTCGATCTTGATCAGCGACGTGTCGTCGAGCGTCGTGATCATCGTGCCCGGGCTCACCAGGCCGCCGACGCTCACGCGCCGCAGTCCTGTGCGACCGCTGAACGGAGCGCGGATCACGGTGTCGTTGAGCCGCGCCTGTGCGGCGGCTACACGCGCTTCATTCGCCTTCAGCGTCGCTTCGATCTGATCCATTTGCGAAGCGGACAACACCTGCGTATTCGCAAGCGCCCTGCTCCGCTCGTAGTTGGCGCGACTCTCGATTCGTGCAGCTTCGGCCGCTGCGAGATCAGCCTGCGCCTGCGCCGGGTCGAACTCGACGAGCACCGCGCCGCGCCGGACCAGCTGACCTTCCTTGAAGCGGATTGCGGTCACGGTGTTGGAAGTCTTCGACGTAACGCTGACGGATTCGTTGGCGCGCGCCGTGCCGACCGCTTCGATATCGACTTGCAGTTGCCGTTGCGCGACGGCTTGCGTCACGACCGCGACCACGTCAGGTCCACCGCTGCCGGGTCCGCCTCCTGGCCGGCCGGCCGGCGGCTGCGATGCGCCGTTCGAGCAGGCAATCAGGAACAGCCCGAAAAGCGCGAGGACACTTGGTCTCACACTCATCGCGACGCTGGCTCCTGGTCGAGCACGAAGTCGTAGTTCAGCACCCAATCGCAATTCAACGCGCGATCGGTGTTGCGCTGGTACTCGGCCATCAACGAGGGTTTGACTCCGAACACGGCATCGGCATCGATGTACTTGTCGTCGTGCGTGAAGACCTGCGTCGTCACCGGGCGGTAGCCGGGCGCACTGACGATGAAATGAATGTGCGCGGGCCGCATCGGCTCGCGTCCGGACTTACCCAGCAGCTGGCCGACTGGGCCGTCGGTGGGCACGGGATACGCAACCGGCTTGCGAGATCGGAACTCAAAGTGACCGTCTGCATCCGCGAGCAGCTTGCCGCGACAATTCATCGCGGGCTGCCGCGAATCCTGCACGGCGTAGAGCTGATTGCGCGCCGTATGCCAGATGTCGAGCTGTGCGCCGGGAATCGGCTTGCCGCGGCGGTCGAGCACGCGACCTCGCACGATGAGTCGCTCGCCTTCGCCGTCCAACGCAATGTCTGCGCCGCGCTGCACTGGCACGGAGCCCTCTGCATAAAAGGGCCCGAGGAGTGCCGACTCAGTCACGCCGCCAGCGCCGTTGTTACTGATGTCATCGACCGCCGAGCTGACGCCGAGCACATCCGAAAGCAGGATGAACTCCTGGCGCGGCCCGACGCACTTCTTCCCGGTCTCGGTAAGAAATTGAATCGCGGTCATCCATTCCTGCGGCGTCAGCTTCACCTCGTCGACGAATTCGTGCAGGTGGCGAATCAGCGATTCGGCGATCTGATTCCAGCGCGGATCGCTGGTGTCGCAGTAGGCCTCGAGAACCTGATCGAGCAGCGTTGTCATGAGTTGGGTACCTTTCCTTGATAAGCCTGCTCCAGCAGCTCGCGTACGGCTGCACGCGTCACTGGGCGAGGGTTCGGATACGGCGTGCGAGTGGCGAGCTCGGCGACGCGATCCAGATCGGGTGGTTTCAGGCCGAGATCTTGCAGCGAGCGCGGCGCACCGACGCTCGCACCGAGCGCATACAGTGCGCCACCGACGTTGGACGTGCCGAGCACGGCAGTCATGCGCGCCTTGGCATCCGGCGCCGCTTCGAGATTGAACGCGGCGGCGTACGGCAAGACTATCGCGTGAGTCTCGGCGTGCGGTGTGTTGAATGCGCCGCCGAGCGCGTGACACAACTTGTGATGCAGCGACATGCCCACCGAGTTCAACAGGATGCCGGACAAACACGCGCCATAGAGCACCTGATCCTGCGCATCCAGATTCTTCGAATCCCGATACACGACCGGCAGCGCGCGAGCGAGCGCAGCAATGCCTTCCTGCGCCAGCGACGACATGATGGGATTCGCGTTCTCCGCGTACAGGCCTTCGACCGCGTGCGCCATCGCGTTGATGCCGCTCGGACCCGCGACCGATGGCGGCAGGCTGGTGAACAGCTCCGAGTCGTAGATCACGGCACGCGCCTGCACCCTCGGATCCTTGCCCGTACGCTTGACGCCGTTGGCGGTGAGTCCCCAGATGGACGTCATCTCCGACCCCGAGTACGTCGTCGGAATGGCGATGATGGGGATGCCGGTCTCGAGCGCGACCGCCTTTGCGAGGCCGATCGCAGAGCCGCCGCCGATCGCTACGCAGACATCCGCCCCGAGCGCGCGCGTGTGCGAGGTGGCGGCTGCAGCTTTTTCCACAGGCACGTGCTGCGCGACCTTGTCATATATACCCGCGCAGCGCGTGCCGAGCTGATCGGCCAGGACCGCGGCGGTCCGCGCATGACTCGGACTGACGACGACGAGCACCTGCTTGGCACCGATGGACTCGACCTCCTGCACCACGCGCGAGCGCGTGCCGCGGCCGAACACGACTCTCAGCCGGGCGATGTCGAATACGAAGGGGTGCACGCGTCCTCCCGAGCTCTCGGGGTCTCACTAGATAGAACTGCGCAGCGAGCCGACTGTCGACAATTTTGCGGCGAACTTGTAACGAATTGTCGCGGACGCGACGGCCTTCAGTGAGTGGCGTAACGCACCGAAAGCGACCACTCCCGCGGCCGGGCGGGCGTGCCGGTTTCGATCTGGTCGGCCGGCAGGAAGAACCCGTTCAACCGGTAGAACTGATTCGTCACATTGGTACCCGTCAGCGACACCTCCCAGCGACCGCTGACGTCGCGGAACGCGAGCCGCGCGTTTGCCACGCCATATGCAGGCTGACGCGTACGCGTGTTGAGGTCGGGCGCCGAATACACGTCGTCCTGCCACACGTAGTCGCCGCGGGCGGTCAGCGTTGCGCCGTGGAAAATGCTCCACTCGTACTGCGCGCCTACGGCATAAGAAAACTCTGGCGCGTACGCCAGCGGCGTATCCAGGCGCAGATTCCTGGCGCCGCCGATCTTCGTGTACGCAGCGTCGAGCCAGCTTGCGCTGAAGTTGAGCGCGAAACTCCGGTTCGGCGTCAGCACGCCTTCGAGCTCCAGACCTTTGATGCGCGCTTCGCCGGCGTTGGTCGTGAGCAGGAAGCCGGGCGTTTGCTGCAGCTCCTCCGTGATCTGGATGTCGTCGTATTCGCCGGAGAACGCACTCGCGTTCAAGCGCAGACGTCGGCCGAACAGATCGGTGCGCACGCCGATCTCGTGGTTCGTCAGGGTCTCCGGGCCGTATGAGCCGAAGCCGCCATTCGGCAGGGACGGAACGTTGCCGCCCGTGAAGCCGCCGGCGCCGAAACCCTGCGAATACGTGTAGTACGTCATGATCGCCGGCGTCCATTGGTACTGGATGGAGAAGCGCGGCGAAGTCTGCGTGAACGTTGCCGAACCGCTCTGGCCGGGGATCGGCGGACCCGCAGCGCCCGCGGAATGCGTCGGCATGCAGCACTCCTCGGGAAGAACGTAAGCCGGCGTGTATGTCGCCTGCGAGATGTTGTCGTGGTTATAGCGCGCGCCCGCGCTCAGCGTCAGCTTGTCGGTCAATCGATAGGCCCACTCCGAGAAGACTGCCCAACCCTCGCTGCGATTGCGCATCAGCGAGTTGATGATCGGCGGCACGTAGCTGGCGAAGCCGCCGCCGAGTGCATTGCGCAGGCTGAGGAAAGGCTCGAAGCGCAGCTCGTTCGCGACCCAGTTCTGACGTGTGCCCAGGTGATCGTCGGCGTAGTAATAGAGTCCGCTCGTTCCAGACAGTCGCGCGTCGCTGTAGATCAGCTGCAACTCCTGGCTCCTCTCGTCGCGCTTCGCAGCGGAAAAGGCCTGATAGAAAACGAACGGCGTGCCGTCGAAGTCGTGATCGCGAAAGGCTTCGAGCTCGCGGTAACCGGTGATGGATTTCAACTGCACGCGATCGCTCAGCCGCCAGTCGAGTTGCACGGTGCCGCCGCGCGACTCATAGCTGTTACCCGAACCAGCGTTCGCTGCCGTCTTCCATTCCTTGCGTGCACCGTATAACCACTCGTTGGAAACTTCGGCACCGATCGCCTGGTAAATGCACATGCTGTTCGGCACGCCGCCGACGAAGTTCTGCGGGACGGCGTCGCCAGGGCACACGGGATTCAACGCCCACACGGTCGCGGGCGTGCCGTTGCTGTTCTGCTCGATGTACTCCGCAATGAAGCGCGCTTCGAAGCGCTCGGTCGGGCGCCACAGCAGATCGAAGCGCCCGACGCGATCCTTCTGATCGCCGAGCGCGGCGCCGGTCTGCGTGTTCTCGATGTACCCGTCACGATTCAGCGTTGCGACGGCAACTTTGCTGAAGAGCGTGTCACCGAGCGGCAGGTCGAGCGTCGCAATGAGATCCTTACGACTCTGCGAGCCCAGCGTCGTCTTGAAGTTCGCCGTCATCTGGTCTCGCGGGCGCTGCGTCAGGTACTGAACCGCGCCGCCGATGGCGTTCTTGCCGAACGTCGTGCCCTGCGGGCCGCGCAGCACTTCGACGCGCTCGGCGTCGACGATGTTCATCAGCAATCCTTCCGCGGAGCTGCGCACGACTCCGTCGACGTAGAACGCCACGCCTGGAATTCCACGCACACGAAACGCGCCAGTCGCGCGACCGAAGAAGTTGCCGCCGTTCACCGCGACGCCTGGCACGCGGGCATTCAGGTCCTCGGTGTTCTGGATGCTGCGCACCTCGATCTCATCGCTGTCGAGTGCAGTCACCGCGACTGGCACCTGCTGCAGATTCTCGTCGCGCCGCCGCGCCTGCACGATGACTTCCGCGATGGCGACATCGCTGGTGTCGATCGCTCCCGCAGCCGACTGTTCTGGCGGCGGCGCGACTGGCGGCGGCGCGGGCAGCAGCGCCAGTCGTTCGCGACGCAAAGCGACGCTGCCCTCGCCGTCGATCACGAACTCAAGACCACTGTCCTGCAGCAGATGCGCGAGGCCCTCTTCGACGGTGTAGTAGCCAAACAGCGCGCGCAGCAGATCCTTCTGCACGATCTCCGATGGATAGAGCAGCTGATGGCCCGATTGACGCGAGAATTCGTGCAGCGCGCTGCTCAGCGGCTGGCGCGGAATGTCGAAACGGACTTTTTCCCCGGGCGCCGGCGCGCCGTGCGCGGCGATCGAAGCAATGAATAACAGCAGAGCACCGACCGTAGCGGCTCGGCCTGCAAACACTCCCCCTCCTCGCAACGCCTGCCGATCTTCAAGGTGCCGCAGTGGGCGCGGTCTGCTTTGCAGGCGATGTCGACGCAAGATAGCACTCCGCAAGGAGTGCCCCAACACCGCCAACGCGGCGGCGCCTCTCGTGTCGACATTTTTATCGGCGAGGAGGCTAAGTCATTGATTTGCTCGCAGCGCCTTCTGCTGTGCTTCCAGGGCCTTGGCGCCCGGATACCAGAATTTGAGGTGGCAGTTCTCACAGACCTCGTCGAGCGGATAGCCGGCGTCGAACAAGGCCTGCGTGTCCTTGCGATCCGCCGCGGTCAGCATTTGCACACCGACTTCACGCAGCGCTTCGGCGAACCCGACGAACGATGCGCGGTCCGCAGCGATCGCCTGCTCCGACTCTGCTGCAGTGAGATTGCCGGGCACGCCGTGATCTTCGAGGATCGCGCCCTCCTTCGCGACCGGACGCCCTTCCAGCATGAGCAGATTCGCCGCCTCGGCCAGTATCACCGCCTGGCCGCGCACGACCTTCCAGTCCTCGTCGGTCTTCGGACGCTTTTCTTCGACGCCCTTCTCGTTCGCGACCGTGGCCACCGATTCCCACAGATGATCGGCCGCGGGATCGATCATCGTGGCCATGATGTCCTGGATGCCGGTCACTGGCTTGAGATGCGTTGCAATCGGGGCTGGCGCCGGCGCCGGAGTGTTCGCTTCCGCAGTCGTCGCGCGTGGACCGCATCCCGCTGCAACTGTCAGCGTCGCGAGAGCGAGCAAGAGCGAGGTGAGATCGATCGTTCGAAGTTTCATTGGCAGATCTCGCAACGTTGGAGGATAGAATCAGAGCGCCAGGCCGCCCGAGACTTCGATGCGCTGCGCGTTGATCCAGCGATCGTCGTCCGAGAGCAGCGCGGCGATCATCGGACCGATGTCTTCGGGCACACCGACGCGGCCGAGCGCCGTTTCGCTGGCGATGCGCCGGTTGAGCTCCGGATTGTCACGGACCATGCCGCCGCTGAAATCCGTCGCGATGGCGCCTGGCGCCACGGTGTTCACGGCGATGCGGCGGGGGCCGAGTTCCTTCGCGAGATAGCGCGTCAGAACTTCCACCGCGCCCTTCATGGAGGCATATGACGCGCTACCCGGAATCGAGATGCGAGTCAGCCCCGAGGAGAGATTGACGATTCGCCCGCCGTCGTTGAGCAGCGGCAGCAGCTTCTGCGTCAGGAAGAAGACGCCCTTGAAGTGCACGTTATAGAGAGCGTCGAGCTCCGCTTCGGTGGTCTTCTCGAATGCGTTGTGATGCGAGGTACCGGCGTTGTTGACGAGATAGTCGAAGCGCTGAACGCTCAGCCGATGCAACGCGTCACGTACGCGCACCACGAAGTCGTCGAACGCCGGGATCTTGCCGGTATCGAGCTGAAGTGCAACCGCTTGCGCGCCGGCTTCGCCAACCAGCGCGACGACCTTGTCGGCCTCGGCGCGATTCGAGTTATACGTGAAGATCGAATGGACGCCGCGTTTCGCCAGGCTGAGCACTGTGCTGCGACCCAGACCCCGGCTGCCGCCGGTTACGAGCGCTACGCGGGCGGGGGCACTCATCCAAGGCTCCTTGTAGAGATGACGAAGCTCGCCATCACTGCTAGGAACGTTAGAAGAGGCCGGGTGCAGACATTAAGGACTATTCAGATTTCAACAGTTGATCGAGCGCGTCCGCTGCCGACCTTCCGAAGCGCATGCTCAGTCGTCTCAAGAGGTCGATATCGATCGGTTCCGTCGCTGCCTTCAGCACGTCGCGTGCGTCGGCGATGTCCTTCTGACTGCCGGCGAAGCACTTCATTGCGATGAAATCCTCGCGGCCGACGATACGCAGAGGGTTGCCGTAGAGCGGCACCTCGATCGCTCGCGCGAAGGCGTTCGAGTCGAGGCCGCGAAGCCCCGCCAGGATGTCGACCCGATTGCGGTGTTTGTCCGTGACGGCCAACAAGGCTCGTATCGGGTCTTCGTCGTCGCCTTGCCGCAGCTCAGCGCTCAGTCCAGCTCGCTTGAGTGCTCCCTGGAGCTGCTTGAGCTTCGTCAAGCCAACCGAAACGAGCGCATCAGCATCCATCGTTGCACGGACGGGGCCGTAGACAGCAGCGGCCATGGCGCCGATGACTACGTAGTCGATCCCCTGCTTGTCGATTACTGCAGCGACATCCAGCAGCAACAAGGGCGATTGCCCGGGCCCGCGCGCCTTCATCGCGCTCGCCTCCCCGCACGATGCAGCTTGGCGACCAGCTCGCTATGTTTGACGTGCGCCAGCAGACGTTGCTCGGGCGTCATTTCCCGCGTTGCCGCCAGCAGTTCGTCGCGTGCGTCGTCGGCAAGCTTGGATCGCTGACCCTGACGAGCAGGCGGCGCAGTGCCGCTTACAAACGAGCCCGCCTCTTCCGGCACAGCTCCAATCTGCAGCACCAACAGCAGGCCCGCCCGAACCGCAATCCGAATCAGCAGCTCGAGCGACAGGTCCGACACCCGGCCGTTCGCGACCTTGCTGAGCGTAGGCTGGGGTATCCGCAGCAGCTTCGCCGCCGCAGCCTGGCTCAGCTTCTCCCTCTCCATGAATCGAGAGATCTGCAAGGCGACGTCGCTGCGCAATGCCTGGATGGTCAATACGTCGTTCATGGCCGTCATAGTGATATCACTATACTAATAGTATATTTACTATACAAGGCCGTACGGCTGCTCGACCGCGGGTTTCGCGACGTGATCGTCACATTGGAGGTACTGATTACGCTGTCAGCGCAGCATCGAGCGTGCGATGCAGATGCACGATCGCGCTTTCATAGCGCCCGAAGATGAAACTCTCGTTGGCATTGCTGCCAACGCCCCGCTGAATCGCGCTGACGATGGCGCGGTCCTCGCTGGCACCGGTCTCGGTGAAAGCCGAGTCGCGGGTCGCGGCCTCCATCGCTTCGGGATCGTCGACGGTGCGGTTGGTCCACGAATACGCGACGACGTTGGTGCGATCGACGCCCAGCGGCTCGAGCACCAGCAGGTTGGTGTGATTCGAGAGCACCGTGACGAGCGCGTTGGGGAACAGGTGATAGACGAACGTGACGAAGCCCGTGACGCGGCGCTCGCTCGGCGGCACAGCGGCGAGCTTCTCGATGCGGCGGAACGGGAACGTCACGCGGCTGTGCGGACCGATGTGCTCGACCACGTTGAGGTTGTCGAAGCCATACGGGAAGAAGCTTTCCGGATGAGTCGCGCGGATGTGGTAACCCTCGAGGAAGCCTTCGAGCACGATCTTCCAGTTCGCCGCGGTCACGCGCTCGCTGGTCGCGTATAGCTTCTGGTCCTTGCCCGCCAACTCTGGAATGCCGGCAAGCTCGAACTGCGGCGCGCTCGGCGCCTGCGAAATGAACACCAGGCCCAATCGCTCCACGACGTGCAGCGGCGCGAGACCGTGATGGCTCTTGTCGAGTCCCGGAAATCCTTCCGCATGCGGAATGTGCCGCAGCCTGCCGTCGAGCTCGTAGGTCCAGCCGTGATACGGACAGACGAATGCATTCACACAACCGCTATCCGCCGCGATACGCATGCCGCGATGGCGGCACACGTTCTGAAACGCTCGGATCACACCGTCGCGGCCGCGCACGGCGACGATCGGCGTTCCGGCCGCGTCGCGCGAGATGAACGATCCCGGCTCGGGCAGCGCCGCCGACGGACAGAACGCAGTGTACGAACGACGCAGCACCCGCTGGATCTCGGCGTCGAAGCGCTGCTTCGAGCGATAGTTTTCGACCGGCTCGCGCCACAGTTCCTCGCCGGCATCCGTGCTGCGATTGGCGATGTGCGAGAGAACTCGCTCGGTGATCTCGTGGTCGGTGAGGAGCGCGGCCATGCGACGCATTGTGCTCGCGCAGCCCCGGTGCTGAAAAGTCCGGGTTCGGCAGTTCCTTCAGGCGGCACGACTTTGCCCGAAAGCTGCGCTACATTGGCGGCCCGTCCGCAAACGAAAAGACCAAACCGACCGGGAGGCGACGATGCGAGCGATTACCGCGCGGCTGAGCGTGATGATGTTCCTGCAGTTCTTCATCTGGGGCTGCTGGTTCGTCACGCTGGGCACGTTCCTGGCGGCCAACTTTCAGGCGACCGGCGCCCAGACCGGCCTGGCTTTCTCCACGCAATCCTGGGGCGCGATCATCGCGCCGTTCATCATCGGCCTGATCGCCGACCGCTATTTCAACGCCGAGCGCATCCTGGCCGTGCTGCACCTGGTCGGCGCGGTGCTGATGTATCAGATGTTCCGGGCGCAGGACTTCACGCAGTTCTACCCGTACGTCCTCGCGTACATGATTGCGTACATGCCAACGCTGGCCCTGGTGAACTCGATCTCGTTCCGGCAGCTCACGGATCCTTCGCGACAGTTCTCGCTGGTGCGCGTCTGGGGCACGATCGGCTGGATCGTCGCCGGCCTCGTGATCAGTTTCGTGTTCCACTGGGACTCGCAAGAGGCAGTCGCAGGCGGCGCGCTGCGCAACACCTTCATGATGGGCTCAGTGATGTCGCTGCTGCTGGCGATCTTCAGCCTCACTTTGCCGGCTACGCCGCCGATGGATACCGGCGCCGGCGGCTTTTCGCTGCGCGCAGCCCTTGGACTGGACGCGCTCAAGCTGCTGCGCGACCGGAACTTCGCGGTGTTCTTCCTCTCGTCGGTGCTGATCTGCATTCCCCTCGCCTTCTACTATCAGAACGCCAGCCCGTTCCTGACCGAGATCGGCACCAGCAATGCCACGGGCAAGCTGACGATCGGTCAGATGTCGGAGGTCGGCTTCATGCTGCTGCTGCCGGTGTTCCTGCTGCGCTTCGGCATCAAGAAGACGCTGCTGGTCGGCATGCTGGCCTGGGCCGTGCGCTATGCACTGTTCGCTTATGGCGGGCCCGCCAACATAGCGACGCTGCTGATCATCGGCATCGCACTGCACGGCATCTGCTACGACTTCTTCTTCGTCTCGGGCCAGATTTACACGGACTCGAAGGCCGGCGTGCACTACCGCAGTGCTGCCCAGGGCATGATCACGCTAGCTACTTATGGAGTCGGCATGCTGGTCGGCTTCTCGGCGGCCGGTGCGATTGCCGACCGCTTCAACGTCAACGGTCACCACGACTGGTTCCAGATCTGGATCTACCCGGCCGGGTTCGCGGCGCTGATCCTGGTCCTGTTCGCATTGCTGTTTCGTAACGAAGCGATCAGCTACCAATCGCGATAAAAGCATCACGCGCTATCGTAACTTCCGTTACTATCTCTGGCGTTACCTGCCCGCCGGAGGCGCCTGCCCGTGGATCTCTTCAAGAACGTCGGCTACCTGCTGAAGGACGTGAGCCGCCGCTACGTTGCGCGCTTCGAGCGCCACGCAGCGGAGGTTTCCCTCACGCTCATGCAGTGCAAAGTCCTGCTGCACCTGTCGAAGAACGAAGGCGCCAGCCAGGTGCGCCTGTGCGAGCTCACCGACGTCGAGCCGATGATGATGGTCCGCATCCTCGATCGGATGGAGGCGGACAAGCTGCTCGAACGCCGCCCGCACCCCGCCGACCGTCGCGCCCGGCGCCTGTATCTCACGCGTAAGGCCGCGCCGATCCTCGATGAGATCGATCGCATCAGCGAGGTCACGCGTAACGAAATCTTCGCCGGCGTCGGCAAGGCCGACCGCGAAGCATTCCTGAAAGTGCTGCAGCATGCGCACGAGAACGCCTGCGGCCTCGAGGCTGCAACTCAGGCCGATGCCCAGCAGAACCCAGTCGCCTCACGCCGGCGCGCACGCGCCGCTGCCCGCTGATCAGAGTCCGCACCAATGTCCACACCCGATCCCGCCGCTCCCGTCGACGAGACGCCCCCGAATCGCTGGCAGCGCGCTCGCCTGCCGCTGCTCATCGCTGGCCCCGTAGTCGTGCTGGCGCTGGCCATCTACTTCTATATGAGTGGCGGCCGCTACGAGAAAACCGACGACGCCTACGTCATGGCCGCACGCACGGCGATCAGTGCAAACGTGCCCGGACGAGTCGTCGAACTCGCCGTCCATGATAACCAGACCGTGCGGCGCGGCGACCTGCTCTATCGGCTCGATGACGCGCCGTTCCGCATTTACGTCGAGGAAGCGCAAGCGCAACTCGCCACCGCCATGCTCCAGGTCGAATCGCTCAAGGCGACGTATCTGCAGCGTCAGGCTGATCTCGCTTCCGCACAAGAGACGCTCGCGTTCCAGCAAAGCGAGCTAGATCGGCAGAAGCGACTGATCGCTTCGGGCATCGCATCGCAAGCTCAGGTCGATCGCGCAACTCATGCGCTCGATGAAGCCCGCTCGCGCCTCGCCGGTGTTCAGCACGAGATCACTGGCGTGGTCGCGCAGTTGGGCGGCAATCCGCGGATCGAGCCGGCGAAGCATCCTGCCGTACTGCAGGCGCAAGCGGCGCTCGATCGCGCCCGCCTCAATCTTTCCTATACGACGATCACTGCGCCGAGCGATGGCGTTGTGACACGCGTCGAGCAGTTGCAGGTCGGCAATTACGTGGCAGCTTCGACGCCGGTCTTCGCGCTCGTCTCGACGCATGACGTCTGGCTGGAAGCGAACTTCAAGGAAGACCAGCTCGGTCACGTGCGCGCAGGCCAGGCAGCAAGCATCAAGATCGACAGCTATCCCGGCAGGACATTCAAGGGCAAGGTCGCTAGCGTGAGCCCGGGCACGGGCTCGCAGTTCTCGATGCTCCCGGCCGAGAACGCGACCGGCAATTGGGTGAAGGTGGTGCAACGCCTGCCGGTACGCATCGAGCTCGAAGATCTCGACCCGGCGTATCCGCTGCACGCCGGACTGTCGGCTAACGTGAACGTCGACACGCGTCAGCAGCGCCGTCTGTTTGGCGCGAACGAGCAGCTCACCGACGAACCCGCCGAGTCCCAATCCGTCGCCGCGAGTCGATGAGCGCAGTGCCCGCAACCGTCCCATCTGCGGCGCGCGACGTGCCGCATCGAGGTCTCATCACGCTTTCCGTGATGCTCGCCTCGATCATGCAAGCGCTCGACAACACGATCGCGAACGTCGCGCTGCCGCGCATTCAAGGCACGCTGTCGGCGACCCAGGATCAGATGTCGTGGGTGCTGACCTCGTATATCGTCGCCGCGGCGATCATGACCCCGCTGACGGGTTGGCTCGCCGGCCGTTTCGGTCGCCGCAAGATCTTTCTCTACTCCATCCTCGGCTTCACCGTCGCGTCGGCGCTGTGCGGCCTCGCACAGTCGTTGCCGCAGATCGTGCTCGCGCGTCTCGCGCAGGGACTGTGCGGGGCGGCGCTGATTCCGATGTCACAGGCAACGCTGCTCGACATCAATCCGCCGGAGCGCCACGGCCGCGCGATGACCGTGTGGGTGATGGGCGTCACCATCGGCCCGATTCTCGGCCCCGCGCTCGGCGGCTGGCTGACCGAGCAGTACAGCTGGCGCTGGGTTTTCTACATCAACGTGCCGTTCGGCATTGTCAGCTTTATCGGCGTGCTCACGTTCATGAAGGAGACGATACGGCGGGCCTCGCGCTTCGACTTCTTCGGCTTTGCGACGCTGGCCTTGGCAGTCGGCAGCCTGCAGCTGATGCTCGATCGCGGCCAGTCGAACGACTGGTTCAGCAACATCGAGACGTGGATCGAGGCTGGCGTGTGCGCCCTCTCGGTGTATCTCTTCGTGGTTCACGTGCTCACGACGCGCAAAGCTCCGTTCATCGCGCCTGCGTTGTTCAAGGATCGCAACTTCCTCACCGGCAATCTGTTCATCTTCCTCATCGGCGTCGTGTTGTTTGCGACGCTGGCGCTGCTGCCGCCGCTCCTGCAGAGCCTGCTCGGCTACCCGGTCGTGCTGACCGGCCTCGTTACCGCGCCGCGCGGCATCGGCACGCTGATCGCGATGATCATCGTCGGTCGTCTCGGCACTCGCATCGACGCCCGCTATGTCATGGCAATCGGCCTTTCGCTGACCGCCGCGTCGCTCTGGTGGATGACCAATTTTTATCTGCAGATGGATACCAACGAGATCGTCTGGTCCGGTCTGCTGCAGGGTATCGGCACCGGTTGCGTGTTCGCACCCCTGTCGACGATCGCGTTCTCGACACTGGCACCGCACCTGCGCAACGAAGGCACCGCATTCTTCAGCCTCATGCGCAACCTCGGTTCGAGCATCGGCATCTCGGCCGTGACGACGCTGCTCGTGCGCAACACGCAGATCATGCACTCGCGTCTCGCCGAGCACGTGACGCCCTTCGGCGATGGCCTGACTCCACTGCATCCCGGCACGCCAGCGGTCGATCAGCTCGCTGGCCTCAACGCGGCGGTGACACAGCAGGCGGCGATGATTGCGTACAACAATGACTTCAAGTTGATGTTGATCCTGACCGTCATCGCGATCCCGCTCGTCGCACTGCTGCGTGCACCTCGCTCCGCGGCGCCGGCCGCGCAACACGCCATCGCCGAGTAGGCCCCGAGATCGCATTCGAGCTTCCGATGAATCCGTCACCGAAACTTCTGACTCTCGCTGTCATCGCTACCGCGCTCGCCGCCTGCACGGTCGGCCCGAATTTCCAGCGTCCCGATCCACCGAAGACCGACGAGTACGTCGCGCCGAAGACCACTGCAGATTCGAATCCTGCGGATCGGCAGGAGCTGCTGCTCGGCACGAGCCCGACGACACAGTGGTGGCACTTCTTCCAGTCGGACGCGCTCGACAACATCGTCGATCGAGCACTCGCGAACAACCGCCGGCTCACAGCCGCCCAATGGACGCTCGAACAGCAGCAGGAGCTCGTGAGTGCGCGAGCTGGCCGGCGTTGGCCGCAGGTCGATGGAACGGCCGGCATCGGCCGTCAGAAGTACGGCGCACAGTTCCTGGGACCGCTGCCGAAGCCGCCGCCGTTCACGTATTTCTCGGTCGGTGCCACCGTCAGCTACTCGCTCGACTACACCGGCAAGCTTACGCGCTCGATCGAACAGCAGAGCGCGCTCGCCGAGTACCAACAGCGCCAGGTGGAAGCCGCGCAGCTCACCGTCACCGGCAATGCAGTGAATCAGGCGTTGGAGGTTGCGTCGCTGCGCGCACAGATCGCAACTGTCGAAGCCCTGCTCGATCGCGATCGTGAAAACCTGCAGCTGGTGCAGGTCGCGTTCGATGCAGGTTCGGTTTCGCGACTCGACGTCGTGAGCGCGCAATCGCAGCTGGCGAGCGACACGACAGCGCTGTCGCCGCTCAGACAGCAGCTTGCGCAAGCGCGCCATGCGCTGGCTCTGAATCTGGGGACAGTGCCTTCGGACCCGTCTCTGCCTGAGCTCGACTTGACGCAGCTCACCTTGCCGGCGCAGCTCCCCGTGAGTCTGCCGTCAGAGCTCGCACGTCGGCGTCCTGACATTCTGGCCGCGGAAGCGCAGCTACACGCGGCAACGGCAGCAGTCGGCGTCGCGACGGCCAATCTGTACCCGCGGATCGACCTCACCGGCACGATCGGTCAGCAATCGATCACGACCGATGCGCTGTTCGACCAGGAAAGCAGCGTGTGGAGCATCACGAGCGGACTCGTGGCACCGCTCTTCGACGGCGGCACGCTGCGCGCCGAAAAGCGCGCTGCGGTCGATGTGATGCGGTCCACCGCGGCGAACTACGAGCAGACTGTGCTGGAAGCTTTCAGCCAGGTGGCGGACTCGCTCGAAGCGCTCGATAACGGCGCTGAACAGTTGCGCGCACAGGCGAGCGCCGAAGCCACTGCACGCGAGACGGTCACGATGACGCGACAGAGCTATAACGAAGGCAATGTCGGCGTGCTCCAGGTCCTCGATGCGGAGCGCCGCTATCAGCAAGCTCGCCTCGGCTACGTGCGGGCGCAAGCCCAGCGCTACATGGATACCGCGCAACTCATGCTCGCGCTCGGCGGCGCCGGTCCCGCCGGCCCCTGATCACACCTCGCGCTGTGCGCCTGCGAATCGCCGCCGATATTCGCGCGGCGTAGTGTCGAGTCTGCGCATGAACGTGCGTTGCAGTGTATCGGCCGAGCCGAATCCACAGGCTCGTGCGAGCTTCGTGATCTGCCAGTCGGTCTCTTCGAGAAGGAGTCGTGCGCGATCGAGCCGCGCAGCTTCGACGAACACGCCCGGCGAGCCGCCGGTCGCTTTGCGGAAGTGACGCGTCAAGCTGCGCTCGCTCATGTTGGCGCGTGTCGCCAGGGCCGGCAGCGTCAAGTCTGCGTTCGGATTTTCGACGATCCAACTCAGCAACTCGCGCAGGCGATGCGATGCACTGGCCTGCGCTGCCAACGTCGCACTGAACTGCGACTGACCGCCGGAACGCCGCAGGAAAACCACCAGGTGTCGCGCGACGCTCAATGCGAGGCGTCCGCCGAGATCTGCCTCGACCAACGCTAGCGCCAGATCCATGGCCGCAGTGATGCCGGCCGACGTGTACAGAGAACCGTCTTCAACGTAGATGGCATCAGGCACCACACGCGCGGTCGGAAACATCTCAGCGAGTAGCGCGCATGTTTCCCAATGTGTCGTCACGCGACGGCCGTCGATCAGTCCCGCGGCGCCCAACAGAAACGTGCCGGTACAAACGCTGCCGAATCGTCGGGCGCGCTCCGAGATCTTGCGTAACTGTTCGAGTATTGGCGCCTCGTTCGCGACACCGCGCAATCCGGCCTCGCTGCCGCCGACGATCAGGAAGGTGTCGATGGATCGCGGCAGGTCGGTCAGCGCGACAGTCCCAGCAAGACGCAGCCCAGAATTGCAGCGAATTTCGCCGCCGCGTGGCGATGCGATGACGATCCGATAGTGCGTGACGCCGCTGCCGAGGTTGGTCAGGTTGAAGACTTCCAGCGGGCCCGTGACGTCCAGCGACTGGCAGCCGTCGTAGGCGAACAGGACCACGGTGCGTGTGCGGCGCGGCGAACGGCTGCGTGAGCGTGTGGCTGGCATTGGCTGGCCGGATCTGCGGCTTTTGTGTCTATCGGACAGGGCGCCGGGATCATAGCATCTGGCCATGAAACAGTTCGCCCTCATCGTCGCCGCCCTGCTCGCGGCGAGCATCGCAACCCCCGCACCGGCGGCGGATCAACGGCGAGCCAAACCCGTGATCGCGGTGATCGCAGAGAACCAGGGCACCGAAATCACGGATTTCCTCGTCCCCTTCGCGGTCATTGCGGACTCCAATCTGGCCGAGGTGCACGCCGTAGCGATGAGCGAAGGCCCGGTGATGCTGCATCCTTCGATGGCAGCGGTCGATCTGCCTGAGACGACTGCGTCCTTCGCAAAGCTCTACCCCGACGGCGCTGACTACGTCATCGTCCCTGCGATGCACATGCCGGACAATCCTGCAGTCGCCGCCTGGCTGCGCGATCAGCAGGCGCATGGCGCGACGATCATGAGCGTGTGCGATGGCGCGAAAGTGCTCGCGTCTGCGGGGCTGCTGGAAGGACGTACGGCGACCGCTCACTGGTACGCGCTCAAGGATCTGCGACGCGATTATCCGCAGACGCAATGGCGCAACGACCGTCGCTACATCTTCGACGGCAACATCGTGACGACTTCGGGCGTGTCCGCATCGCTGCCGGCAACGTTGGCATTGCTGGAACACATCGCCGGACGCGAGCCGGTTCAGGCGTACGCGCAGCAACTGGGTATCGAAGGCTGGGTACCGGAGCATGACGGCGCGAGCTTCACGCTCTCGGGCCGCGCGATGCGAACCGCAGCGTTCAACTGGATTGCATTCTGGAACCACCAGCGCCTTGCGCTGACGGCACCCGATGGTGTCGAGGAAGCGCAACTGGCGTTCGTGCTCGATTCGTACTCGCGCACGTACAAGACGAGCGTCGCGCTGCAAGGCGCACAGCCGCAGATCCGGAGCAAGCACGGACTGCTGTTCCATTCGACTTCGACGACTGCGCGTCAGATCGACGCGGCGATCCTGCAGCAGCCCCTAGGCAAGACGCTCGATGATGTGCTGGAACAGATCGAGCGCGAGCAAGGATTGGCGACTGCAGACTTCGTCGCCCTGCAGCTCGAATACCCGCGTCGCTAGTCGACGCGAGCTGGAATCGCCGTGAATCCGCGAAACCGCGCACGGCTGCCGCGCATGGGCTGACCGTCCAGGCGCAGCTTCGGGAATCGTTGCACCGCGCGGGCAATCGCGACACGACCTTCCAGCCGGGCAACGGCCATCCCCGCACACGCATGCGCGCCGGCGGCAAACGCAAGATGCCGATTCGGTTGTCGTGCGATCTCGAACCGGTCCGGATCGGCAAACTCTTCCGGATCGCGATTCGCGGCCCCGATGCACAACGTGAGATACGTGCCCGGTTCGAGCACGACATCACGCACACTGGTGCGCTCGACGACGAGTCTATTACCGAGCTGATTCGAGCTCTCGAAGCGCAGGCATTCCTCGACCGCCGATGTGATGAGCTGCGGCTGCGCACGCAAGCGCTGCAACGAGTCCGGATGCGTGAGGAACAGGTGCAGGCCATTACCGATGAGATTCGTCGTCGTCTCGTGACCGGCGTTGAGCAGGAACACACAGTTCTGCGCGAGCTCCGTCTCGGTGAGCTGGTCATCGCTGAGCAGACGCGTCAGCAGATCGTCCTCCCCGCGCGGATGCCGGCGCCGCTGCGCGATCAGTTCGCCCAGGTAGGAGCAGAATTCCGTAACGGCACGATTGCCAGTCGCCAGTTGCTCAGGCGTCGGCACTGGTTCCAACGCACCGAGGATCGCGAGTGACCAACCTCGTAGCGGCCCGCGATCCTCGCGCGGCACGCGAAGCAGGTTGCCGATCACTTCCACGGGCACGGCGGCGGCGTAGTCAGCGATCAAATCCACGTCGTGTTGCGCCTGCATTCGATCGAGCAGGCCGTCGACCAACGCGACCACATCCGGCTCCATCGCTTTGAGCACATGAGGTGTCAATGCGCCCACGATCTGCCGGCGCACACGCGTGTGATACGGCGCATCGTTGAACACCAGGCTCGTCGTGTGATGTTCGTACAGCGGCGAGCCCACGCCGAACTTTGGCGCGAACGCCTGCTTCTTGTCGGAGCTGAATGCAGTCCGGTCGCGATAGATGCGATCGAGATCGGCGTAGCGACTGAGAAAGTACGTGCCGTCCGGGCAGCGATGTACGGGGTCGAAGCTGCGCAGCGCGGCGTAAACGGGATAGGGATTCTCGTAGAACGCTGCATCAAGCCGGTTCGGATCGAACGCCGCTGCCAACGCGAGCTGCGCGTCTTCTCTCATTTCGGCAGCAGATCGACAATCGCGTCCGGTCTTTCCACATGCGCATTGTGGCCGCAGCCCACAATCTCGACAGCATCCGCTGCATGCGCGCGCAGCTCGGCGGTCGACACCATCGCGTCCCGTTCGCCACGCGCAAGAATCACACGCGTTCGCGCACTCGTTACGAGTGAATCGAAGGGCGCGCCTGCGACGCCGAAGGTCCGCGGATCCTGCGACAAACGCCAGCCCTCATCGCCTTGCACGACGCCGCGTGCGAGCCATTCTTCGCTCGGCGCGACAGCGGGGTCGAGTCCGGACACGCGTCGATACCGCGCCCACGCCTCCTCCGCCGTCGCATACCAACGCACGGGTCGACCGGCGAGCTCGCGCGAGCCCTGCAGATCCGCCTGCGACCACGTGATCTTCGGCCCGATGCCGAGTACGCCAGCGACTTCGACGCCGAACCAGCGACTCGCAAGTGCGAGCGCAATGTAAGCGCCAAGCGAATGGCCGATCACGAACAGTTCCTGCGTGCCGTGGACCAACTCCGCAACTTCGGCAGCATGGCCGCCGACCGTGTATTGACCTGGCCACGCCGAGCCGCCGTGACCGCCAAGATCCGGCGCGATCCACCGGCCCAGCGCACGCTGCTCGATCGCTCGCCGCACGCCGCCCCACACCGCCGCCGTCGCGCCGAGGCCATGCAGGAGCAGGAAGGCCCGCGAGCCGGTCCCACCGCTTTCGCACCAGGTCGTTGCCATAGGAAGATATATTGGCAGCATCGCGCGAAGAGAGACACAGCCCGTGACGACAGTCGCCTTCATCGGACTCGGAAACATGGGCCTCGGCATGGCGCAGCGCCTGCTCGCGGCCGGTCACGATCTGCGCGTTTACAACCGCACCGGCTCCAAGGCGGCGGAGCTCGAACGCGCTGGCGCAAAGCTTTGCGGCACGCCTCGTGAGGCCTGCGCCGACGCCGCAGCGGTTTTCACGATGACCGCAGACGACGTCTCTTCCCGTGCAGTCTGGTCGGGACCGGATGGCGTTCTCGCTGCACAACTGGCGCCGCGAGCATTCGCGATCGAGTGCTCGACACTCTCGTACAACTGGGTGATGGAACTTGCAGCCCAGGCGCGAGTACGCAGTCTTCGCTATGTCGACGCGCCGGTCACCGGCTTGCCGGACGCCGCCGCGGCCGGCGAGCTGACCCTGCTGGTCGGCGCCGACGCCGCAGATCTCGAAGCAGCTCGCCCGCTGCTGAGCGCAATCTCGAACCGCATCCTGCATTTCGGCGCAGTTGGCTCCGGCACTGCCTACAAGCTGATCGTCAATCTGATGGGCGCAGTCCAGATCGCGTCGCTAGCGGAGGGCATGGCCCTCGCCGAACGGATCGGCCTCGACCTGGACGCCGTGGCGAATGCAATCAGCACCGGCCAGGCAGCAAGTCCGCAGGTCGTGCGCAACGCGCGTCGCATCGTCGCTGACGATCACGATCGCAACGTCGTGTTCACACCGGTCTTGCGCTTGAAGGACGTCGACTATGCCTTGCAACTGGCGCAAGGCATCGGCATGCGAGCTCCCTTCGGCCAGGTCGCCGCCGGGCAGCTGCAGCAGCTGATCGAGCTCGGTCATTCGCGTGACAACGAGAGCAGGATCATCGAAATCGCCAGATTGCAGCGGGCCGGCGCAGCCGCGCTTTAAACCTCTGGCCCCTGATTCGTCATCCAAGTCATAAGCAGTCTGGGGAATGGGATAGCACCATGCGCAGAGTCGGTCTGGCTTCGATTCTGATCTTCATCGCGGCTCGCTCGCTGGCAGCCGATGCTGTGGCGGAGCCGTGGGTGCTCCTGACACAACGGGATCTGCAGTCGATCCACGACACACTGGCTGCCAATCACCCCGGGCCCGTCGATCCACAGAGCGATCGTTATCGGCGCTGGCTCGAGGACGGATTACAGGCCGCAAAGACCCAGGCCGCGGCAGCCCGCAGCTACAGCGATTACGAGCGAGCAGTCCGGCGCTACTTGAATGGATTCCGTGACGGTCATACCACCGCACGCTTCGTGCTGAGCTCGGAACGCCTCTCCTGGCCCGGCTTCCTGGTCGGCCGCGACGCCGACGGGAAGATCCGCGTGCTGGCCTCGGCCGAAAGCGGCAACGTGCCTCTGAGTGCCGAACTCCTGGCCTGCGACGGCAAGACGACCGGGCAGTTGATGCAGGAACGCCTCGATCCCTACTACTGGAACGCAGACATTCCGCACGAGCGCTGGAACAGCTTGCCGAAGCTGTTTCAATTCGCGTCAGGCGACACCAACGGACGAATGGCGAGCTGCAGCTTCGGCATCGACGGCGCGACGAAGAGTGTCGACTTGCACTGGTCGTCCGCGTCGCGGGAAACACTCGCGCGCTACGTGCAGCTCATGCAACCGCCCGCCCCTGCCCTCGGGCTGCAAAAGCGACAGGACATCTGGTTCGTCTCGATCCCGAGCTTCAACTACTTTGGCGAGGGGGCCGCAGGCATCAATGCGTTGATCAAAGACATCACGGAGCACGCGGCAGAGCTGCGATCAGCCACTGTCGTGTTCGACGTGCGCGGCAACGGCGGCGGTAACAGTGCCTGGGGTGAAAAAGTCGCGTCCGCATTCTGGGGCGAGGCTGCGGTTGCTCACGTTGTGGGGAGCTTCGACTGGACGACGGACTGGCGCGTATCGCCCGACAACATCGCGCACCTGAACGGCATCGTCGAACGCACCCAGCGCGACGGTCTGACCGAAGCCGCGCAGTCCTGGGCGCAGGCGCGCGACAGTGTCGTAGCCGCACTCAAAAAAGGCCAATCGCTCGCGCGAGTCCCAGAGCCGCCGACAACCTCGACTCAGCGTGCGCCAAAGAGTCTGGTGTCAGGTCGCGTGTTCCTGCTCACCGATAACGAGTGTGCGAGTGCCTGTCTCGACTTCACCGATGTCGTGCGGCGACTGCCGAATGTCACGCACATCGGACTGCCCACATCCGCGGACGCCCTGTACATCGATAACACCGAAGCGATGCTGCCGAGCGGCCTTGCCTGGCTGTCCTATTCGATGAAGGTGTATCGCAATCGCCTGCGCGCGAACAACGAGTGGTACGAGCCGAAAATCCGTTGGCCAGGCGGTGTGATGAGCGATGAAGCGGTCACGACGTGGATCGCGCAGCTGGCTCGGTAGCGTTACTTAACGCGGCAGCTGACTTAACACCTGCACGATTCGCTGCGGGAAACGCTGGCAGCCGCTTCGTCACATCTTTTACAGCGAAAGAATATGTGACGTGGGTCCGGCTGCCGGCAAGCGCTCCCTGCGTAGATTGTCAACGTCGAACGGCGCAGTTCGCGCCGGCACCACTTCGGCATCGCGACAAACTGGGAGATCACGCATGACCAATCCGTACGATACGGCGAGCGAGCGCATGTCCGTCTTGCCGCCGAGCCTGAAATTCAAGGGAGAATTGTCTGCCGAGGAGGATCTGCTGATCCAGGGACAGATCGAGGGCACGATCCATCACACGCAGCGCGTGACGGTGTGCGAGGAAGGCAAGGTCAAGGCGAGCATCAAAGCTCAGATCATCAAAGTCGAGGGCGCCGTCGAAGGCGATCTGCACGCGGAAAAGTCGGTGTTCGTCGCTGAGTCAGGCAATCTGCGCGGCAACATCCACGCGCCTTCCGTCTGTCTGGTCGAAGGCTCGCACTTCAACGGCGCGATCGACATGGACATGAAGAAGGGCGCGCAGCAGCCGCCGAAATCGAACACCCGTGGAAAATGAAATGGAGATCTCTAATGCGTAACTTCGGATTCGAGGAACGCCAGGAGCCGGTCGCGCCGCGCGCCTTCGGCTCGGTGCCTGGCACAGCAACGGCCACCGCACAGCCTGCCGCGATCCCTGCTCGCAACGTCGCCGTGCTGGGTCCCACGCTGCGCTTCAAAGGCGAGCTCAGTGCCGATGAAGATTTCATCCTGCAAGGCCGCATCGAAGGCTCGATCAATCACACGCAGAGCGTGACGATCGGCACCGAGGGCGTGTGCCAGGGCAACATCCACGCCCGCGTCATCGTGATCGACGGCTCGGTCGAGGGCGACCTGCACGGCAGCGAGTCGGTCGTCGTCAATGCGACCGGGCGCGTTTCCGGCAACATCTTTGCGCCGCGCGTCGGCCTCGTCGACGGTGCGCTGTTCAACGGTCGCATCGACATGGGTGCACGCCAAACCGCCGCGGCGAAGCCGCCGGTAGTTCCGGAGCAGCCAGGCGTGGCGCTGTCGGCCGAGCAGACCGAGCGTCTGCTGGGCTCGAAGCAGTAACGCGGGACGCGAATGCGCGCGCCGGCAACGGCGCGCGCTTGTTTTCCGGCTACCGGCCGCGACTCACCTGCGTGTTCTCGACTTCCCGCCACATCTCCTGCAAACGTGCGTGCGGTCGTGCGACCGCACGCGTGTTGACGTCGAAGATCATCGCCACTCGCTGATCCGGCTCCCACTGCGGCCACTCGGGCAACGCCGGATTGTTCGGATTGCCGGTCTTCGCGAATGCGACCCACGCCGAGGCGAGCCGATCGGACATCAAGCGCGCTTCCATGCCTGCACCGCCCTCGAGCGGACCGCGCGGGTTGTGGAACGAGAACTGCACGTCGACGCCGTGCACGGCGCCGAACTTGCCGTCCATGCCCACCGACTTCCATTCCCAGATGTATTCGTAGCACGGCGCGCCGTCCGGCTGCGCCGATTTCAGCTCGAGCTGCTTGATCACCGAGCGCGCGTTACGCGTGTCGGTCGCGATGCGCGCGTTGATCAGGTAGTCGGAAATATCGGGATACTCGGCGCGGTAGGCGTTGAAGATGCGTTCCGCTTTCGCGGCATCGTATTGCTTCGCCAGCTCCGCTTTGACTCCCGCCGCGTCGACAGTGAAGTTGGTCAAGCGCAGCGCTGCATCGTCTGCGGTGTAGGAGACGATCAGCGGCACGTCCTTCGAGCTCGGCGGCGCGTCGGGATCGAACGGATGGCGGCCGAACGCCGTGCCCTCCACGACCACCGGCGAGAACGCCGACCCTTGCGCGGTCACGGTCTGCTGGGCTGCAAGCAGCTTCGTCCACGGCACTTCGACGAGGCGCTCTGCCTTCGTGACGCCTAGTTCCTTCATCAGCGCCTGCGCTGCCTTCGTCGCCGTATCGCGCGTCTGTCCGCGCAGCGCCGAGCCGGATTGGACGGCCGCGCGACTGAACAAACCCTTCGCAGCAGGCATCGAGTAGACGGCAGAAGTCTTCGCGCCACCTCCGGACTGACCGAAGATGAACACGCGCGCCGGATCGCCGCCGAAGTTCTCGATGTTCTCGCGCACCCATTTGAGCGAGGCGACGAGATCGAGCAGGCCGGCGCAGCTCGCGTCTGCGAACTCGGACGAAGCACCGGCGCCGACCAGATCCAGGTAGCCGAACGCGCCGAGACGATGATTGACCGTGACGACGACCACGTCTTCAAAGCGCGCGAGCGGATCGCCGTCGTAGCCCGGCGCGTTGCCGGAGCCGGTCGTGTAACCGCCGCCATGGAACGACACGAAGACCGGCCGCTTGCCGCCATCGGCTTTCGCGACGCGCGACCAGACGTTGAGCGTCAGCATGTCCTCGCCCATGCCGCCCACGTGGCGGTCCCACATGATCAGCGAGGAGTACTCGGAGCGGCGGTCGGTGGTGACTTGCGGCGAGATCACGCCGTAGTCGAAGCATTCGCGCTCACCCCGCCAGCTCGCGGGCGGTTGCGGCGCCTTCCAGCGATTCCTCCCTGCAG
>DATJIP010000201.1:0-42768 GCA_035493235.1 Steroidobacteraceae bacterium | reverse complement strand
GAGATCTACGACTATGGCAACCAAGAAGAAATCGTCGAAGAAGAAGGGCGGCAAGAAAAAGGCCGCTAAGAAGAAGTAGAACCTCTTCTAGACGATTGTGATGAAGACTGTGCCCGCGAAAGCGGGCACAGTCGTTTCCGGACCCCCGGAAACAAGCATTAAACAAGGTACTTCCTGCACACGTGCGACGAGGGGAATCACATGAGCGCTGACTCGAAGAAGCGATCTGCGGCCGCAGCGGCACTCGCGTACGTGCCCGACAACGAAGTTCTCGGCGTCGGTACCGGCTCCACCGTGAACTTCTTCATCGATGCGCTGGCTGCGCGCAAAGTGCCGATCAAGGGTGCCGTTTCGAGTTCCGAGAGCTCGACGGCACGTCTCAAACAACATGGCATCGAGGTCCTGGATCTGAATGCCGTCGGCGACTTCGACGTCTACGTCGACGGCGCCGACGAATCCGACCCGCAACTGCATCTGATCAAGGGCGGCGGCGCAGCGCTCACCCGCGAGAAGATCATCGCCGCCGCCGCGCGCCGCTTCGTGTGCATCGTCGACGATTCCAAGCTGGTGCCCGTCCTCGGCCGCTTCCCGCTGCCGGTGGAAGTCATTCCGATGGCGCGCTCGTACGTCGCGCGCGAGCTGGTGCGGCTCGGCGGTCACCCCGTGTATCGCGAGGGCGTCGTCACCGACAACGGCAACCAGATCCTCGACGTGCACGGGCTGCAGATCGTCGACCCGGTCGGCCTCGAGGCGACGATCAATCAGATCGTCGGCGTGGTGACCGTCGGTTTGTTCGCACGTCGCCCGGCGGATGTCCTGCTCGTCGCGCGCGACAGCGGCGTCGAGACCCTCAAGCGGAAATGATCTCCCGCACCAATCCCGGTCCTCGATAGATCAGACCCGTGTACACCTGCACCAGGTCGGCGCCGGCATCGAACGCATCCTGAGCGTGGCGGGCGGAGTCGATTCCACCTGCCGCGACGATCGGCACACCCGCACCCAGCGCCGTGCGCAGCAACTGCACCGCCTGCAGGGCAAGCGGACGTAACGGTGCGCCACTCAATCCTCCCGCGTGCGAGCGCCAGCGTTGCGCGATCCCGCTGCGGTTCAACGTCGTGTTGGTCGCGATGATCCCGTCGATGCCGCTCTCGAATGCCAGCCGCGCGCTGCGCACGAGGTCGGCCGGCGCGAGGTCCGGTGATACTTTCACCAGCAACGGGACGCGACGTGCCGTGGCGCCCTGCAGTTGTCGACGCGCTTCGACCAGCGCACTGACGATCGGCTGCAACTGATCAGCCTCCTCCAACTGTCGCAGTCCTTCAGTGTTCGGCGAGGACACGTTGATCGTCACGTAGTCCGCATGCGGGGCGACGACGCGGAAGCATTCGAGGTAGTCGTCAACGGCGGCGGCGATCGGGGTCGCGGCGTTCTTGCCGATGTTCACACCGCACACACCTGCGAAGCGTCGGAGTGCGAGACGTGCGGCGACGGCGGCGGCACCCTCGTTCGGGAATCCCATGCGATTGATCAGTGCCGCGGACTCGGCGACGCGCATCAGACGCGGTCGCGGTTGTCCGGGTTGGGGACGTGGCGTGACGGTGCCCACTTCGATGAAGCCGAAGCCGAGTGAGCCGAGCGCGTCGATGGAGCGAGCGTTCTTGTCGAAGCCAGCGGCGAGCCCGACGCGATTGGGGAAGTGCAGACCCATGAGCGTGACGGCTGCGAGTGGATGGGGGGCCGGAGGGCGAATGAGGTTGAGGGAATGAGCGCGGTCGAGAGCGGCCAACGCGAGTGAGTGCGCAGTCTCGGTAGGGAGCGCGAACATCAAGGGACGCAGCAGCGGGTAGATGCGCATCTGAGTGGACATGTGACACAGGTGACATAGGTGACACAAGTGACACGGGCCGGACGCACATACCTGTGTCACCCGTGACACTCGCGTCACCTATGTCACCCCAAAACAAAAGGGCCCGCATTCGCGGGCCCTCTTTGTTTGGCTGGGGGACTAGGATTCGAACCTAGGTTGACGGAGTCAGAGTCCGTAGTCCTACCACTAGACGATCCCCCAAGCGGATTAGCGCTTCGAGAACTGCGTGCCGCGACGGGCCTTGCGGAAGCCAACCTTCTTACGCTCGACCTCGCGCGCATCGCGCGTCACGTAGCCGGCGTCACGCAGCGGCTTGCGCAGCGTCTCGTCGTACTCGATCAGCGCGCGGGTCAGACCATGACGGATCGCGCCAGCCTGGCCGGTGATGCCACCGCCCTTCACCGTGACTTCGACGTCGAAGTTCTTGTCGAGGCTGACGGCTTCGAGCGGCTGGCGCACGATCATGCGCGCCGTCTTGCGGCCGAAGAACTCGTCGAGCGTGCGCTCGTTGACGCGGATGTTGCCGCTGCCCTTGCGCAGGAAGACGCGGGCAGTGGCGGTTTTGCGGCGGCCGGTGCCGTAGTTGGACGTAGTCGGCATGGTTGCGATGGCTCTTTAGATTTCGAGGGCCTTGGGCTGCTGCGCGCTGTGCGGGTGCTCGGCACCGGCGAACACGTGCAGCTTCTTGAACATCTTGCGACCGAGCGGGTTCTTCGGAAGCATGCCCTTGACCGCGAACTGGATGGCGCGCTCCGGATGCTTGTCGAGCAGCTTTTCGAGGCTCGTGGTCTTCAGGTTGCCCAGGTAGCCGGTGTGATGGTGATAGAACTTGTCCGTCAACTTCCGACCGGTGACGCGGATCTTGCCCGCATTGATGACCACGATGTGGTCGCCGGTGTCCACGTGCGGCGTATAGGCAGCCTTGTGCTTGCCGCGCAGGCGCATGGCGAGCTTCGAGGCGAGGCGACCGAGCGTCTGGTTCGTCGCGTCGACAACATACCAATCACGACGTACCGTAGCCGCGTTCGCGAAGACGGTTCTCATTGAATTCTCCGGGAAAAACCTAGGTCCGGGGCGAAAAGGCCGGCAAGTCTAAAGGACGACCCCCGGCTTTGCAAACCAGGCCAACCCTTTATGTGGTAGGGCCAGGGACATCCGGAGGGACATATATAAATGTGCTTCTATACTGTCGTCCCATGACCCCTGCCCCGGCCTCCCGCCAGTTCACCCCGACCGACCGCCTCATCGGCTCCATCGACCAGGCCCTTCGCACCCTCCTCGGCGGCAATTCGGCCACCCGGCCCTACCCCGCCGAAGGCATTGCCGAGACTGTGGACCAGCAGGCCGAACGCCGGCATGCCGCGGCACTGATGCGGGTGAATCATTCCGGGGAGGTCGCGGCCCAGGCCCTGTACCAGGGACAGGCGGCCGTGGCCGGCAGCTCCTCGACCCAGGACGCTCTGATGGAGGCGGCCCGCGAGGAAACCGACCACCTTGCCTGGTGCGCGACGCGTATTCACGAACTAGGCGGCCGAACCAGCCTGCTCAATCCGCTGTGGTACGCGGGCTCGTTCGCAATCGGCGCGCTCGCCGGCCTGGCCGGCGACCGTACGAGCCTCGGCTTCGTCGCCGAAACCGAGCGGCAAGTGGTCGAGCATCTCGAAGGGCATCTGCATCGGTTGCCGCAGACGGATGCACGCACGCGTGCGATCGTGCAACAGATGAGCGTCGACGAAGAGCGTCACGGTCACAACGCGCTGAACGCGGGCGGCGCCACTTTGCCGCCGCTGGCACGAGCGATGATGAAGGTGACCGCACGAATCATGACGCGCACGGCGTACTGGGTGTAACCGTGGGCCAGTGCTGCAGCGCTTGCGGTAAGGGTCCTTCCTGTATTAAAAGGCGCGGCAAGACATAAGGTCCATGCCGCTCGACGAGTCGGTCAGTAACACAAGCACAAACAACGGGGTGAGTATGGAAGAGGGCGCAAGGCCACTGAGCGATATTCCGGCGATCAACCGGTTCCTGAGCTACTGCCGGATTCGCACCGTGCCCTCCAAAACGGTCGTCATCCACGCCGGCGACCTGCCGGACGTCCTGTACTACATCGTCAGCGGCTCGGTCGAAGTCATGATCGAGGACGAGGAAGGCAACGAGATGGTGCTCGCCTACCTCAACAAAGGTCAGTTCTTCGGCGAGATGGGGCTGTTCTACGAGCAGCCGACGCGCAGCGCCTGGGTGCGCACGCGCCAGCAGTGCGAGCTCGCGGAAATGACCTATCCCCGCTTCCGCCAGCTCGCGGCCGAAAGCCCGGGCCTGGTGTTCGAGCTCGCGACCCAGCTCGCTACGCGCCTGGACCGCACCAACCGCAAGCTCGGCGACCTCGCCTTCGTGGACGTCACCGGCCGCGTCGCGCACGCAATCATGGATCTGTGCAGCGAGCCGGACGCGATGACGCATCCGGAAGGCATGCAGATCAAGGTGAGCCGCCAGGAGCTGTCGCGTCTGGTCGGCTGCTCGCGCGAAATGGCGGGACGCGTCCTGAAGGTGCTCGAGGACCAGGGTCTGCTACGTGCCACCGGCAAGACCATCGTCGTGTTCGGCGCACGGCCGAAGATGAAGACCAAGCCGCCGCTGGCGGCGGCCGCAGGTCGCGCGGGAGCAATGCAGAATCGCCGTGTCGACGATGACGACGACGATGACCTCGACGACGACGAAGATTAGCCGCTGCCCTTCTTGATCCCCTCACGCATCGCCGCGATCGTCGCGGCGTAATCCTTCGCACCGAAGATCGCCGAGCCGGCCACGAACGTGTCCGCGCCGGCGCGTGCGATCGCTTCGATGTTGTCCGCTTTCACGCCGCCGTCGATCTCCAGGCGGATCTCGCGGCCGCTCGCGCCAATGCGCTCCCGCACGAGCCGCAGCTTGTCGAGAGCGGTCGGAATGAACTTCTGCCCCCCGAAGCCCGGGTTCACGGACATGATCAGCACCAGGTCGACCTTGTGGATCGTGTGATCGAGCCAGTTGAGCGGCGTCGCCGGGTTGAACACCAGGCCGGGCTTGCAACCGTGCTCGCGAATCAGCTCGATGGTGCGATCGACGTGCTCGCTCGCCTCGGGATGGAACGAGATGAAAGTGGCGCCGGCCTGCGCGAAGTCCGGGACGATGCGGTCGACCGGCTTCACCATCAGGTGCACGTCGATCGGCGCGGTGATGCCGTGCTTGCGCAGCGCCTCGCACACCATCGGGCCGATCGTCAGGTTCGGCACGTAGTGGTTGTCCATCACGTCGAAGTGGACGATGTCCGCGCCCGCGGCGAGCACGTTCTGCACTTCTTCGCCGAGACGCGCGAAGTCTGCGGACAGAATCGAGGGAGCGATCCAGGGTTTCATCGAACAGCACCTGCTTTCATTTCATGCCACGCGCTTCCCGCAGCAGCTCGTAGGCCGCGCGGATCTGACGGGTCTTCTCTTCGGCGATTTTCATCATCGACTCCGGCAGGCCCTTCGCGACGAGCTTGTCAGGGTGATTCTGATTCATGAGACGGCGATAGGCCTTCGTCACCTCGGCATCCGAAGCGGTGCGCGCTACGCCGAGGACTTCGTACGCCTGCGCGACGCGATCGACGGCGGGCCGCGCCTCCGGTCGATAGGACGCCTGCTGCTGCATGCGCAGCAGCGCTTCCATTTGCACGACCTCGTAGGCGGAAACGCCGAGCGCTGCGCACACACGCGCCAGCACCTCGCGAGCCGCGTTGTTCAGCCCTCCGCCCCACAGCGCAGTCTGCAGTTGGATCTGCACGAACATGCGGCACAGATCGGGACGGCGGCGACAGATCGCGCGCAGCTCACGCAGCAACGGCTCCAGCGGAAACTCACGGCTCTTACCCTGTGTGAACAGCTCGATCGCGAGCTGCACTTCGCGCTCGCCGAGGCGGAACTCGCCCATCATCGCGCGCGCCGCGCGGATCTCGTCCTCGGAGACACGGCCATCGGCCTTGGCGAGATGACCCATCGTGAGGAACGTGGCGCGAAAGAATGCTTCCTGCACCTGCACCGGGCTCGCCGCCGACGCTGCATCGTTCGCGCCGTCGTCGCGCACGCTCTCCGCCTGCACATCGAACAGGTGGCCGATGAACGTGCCGAACAGCGCGCCGACCGGTCCCGCGGCAATCACCCCGACCAGCGCACCCAATGCTTTGCCCTGCCATACCATCTCGGCTATGGTAGCAGCGATGCTCGAATCGCACGTTCCCAGCCTCCAGCGCATCCACCAAGGCAAGGTGCGCGACATCTACGCGGTCGACGCGCAGCACATGCTGATCGTCACCACCGATCGTCTGAGCGCCTTCGACGTGGTGATGCCCGACCCTATTCCCGGCAAGGGTCGCGTGCTCACGCAGATCTCGAACTTCTGGTTCGAGCGCACCAAGCACATCGTGCCGAATCATCTCGCCGACTATCCGCTCGCGCGCGCCGTGCCGGACGCCGCCGAACGTGCGCCGCTCGAAGAGCGCAGCATCGTCGTCCGACGCCTGAAGGCGCTGCCCATCGAAGCCGTCGTGCGCGGTTATCTGATCGGCTCGGGGTGGAAGGACTATCAGAGCAGCGGCGCGGTGTGCGGGATCGCCCTGCCCGCCGGACTGCGCCAGGCGGACCGCTTGCCGGAGCCGATCTTCACGCCGGCGACGAAGGCGGAGATGGGCTCGCACGATGAGAACGTCTCGTACGAGCGCGTCGTCGCGCTCGTCGGCCGCGGTCTCGCCGAACAGGTGCGCGCTACCGCGCTCTCCCTGTACGCCTTCGCGGTCGAGCATGCCCTCAAACGCGGCATCATCATCGCCGACACTAAATTCGAGTTCGGCGTCGACGAAGCCGGACGCCTGACACTGATCGACGAGGCGCTGACGCCGGATTCCTCGCGCTTCTGGCCGGCCGACACCTACCGGCCCGGCACGAGCCCGCCGAGCTTCGACAAGCAGTACGTGCGCGACTACCTGGAAACGCTGGATTGGCCCAAGCGCCCGCCGGCGCCGAAACTGCCGCCCGAGATCGTCGCGCGGACGAGCGAAAAGTACGCCGAAGCCCTGCGCCGCCTCACCAGCTGAGCCTCGCCGCTCATGCCACGCACGATCGCGCTGATCTATGTTGCCTTCGGCACCGTATGGATCTTCTTCACCGATCGCCTGCTCGTCTGGATGCACCTGAGCCCTGAGCTGATCCTGCGAATCCAGACGGGTAAGGGATGGTTGTTCGTCATCGGCTCCGCGACTTTGTTGTACGTGGCGCTGCATCGCTACGAGCGACGCGGCGGCGATGCGATGGCGGCGCTGATCAAGTCGCGCAACGAAACGCGCGTGGCGAACGCCGATCTCGAACGACGCGTCGCGGAGCGCACGCGCCAGCTCGAAGCAGCGAATCGCGAGCTCGAGGCCTTCGCTTACGCCGTCTCGCACGACTTGCGCGCGCCCTTGCGCAGCATGTCGGGCTTCAGCCAGATCCTGCAGGAGAGCGCGCCGCCGGGTCTCGACGAGAAATCGCGTCACTACTTGCAGCGCATCCACGACGCCAGCATGCGCATGTCGGGACTGATCGAGGATCTGCTGAACCTGTCGCGGATCGGTCGCAGCGAACTGACGGCGCGCCCCATCAATCTCAGCCAGGTCGCCGCGGAGGCCGCAGCAGCGGTGCGCGAGCGCAATCCCGGGCGCGAGGTGCAAGTCGAGATCGCGCCGGACATGGAGGTCAGCGCCGATCCGCGGCTGCTGCGCATCGCGCTGGAGAACCTGCTGAGCAACGCGTGGAAGTACACCTCGCGTGCATCGCCGGCGACCGTAGCAGTCGGTACGCAGGCCGGCGAGCATGGCCCGATCTATTACGTGCGCGACAACGGCGTCGGCTTCGACATGAAGTACGCCGACAAGCTGTTCGTACCGTTTCAGCGCCTGCATCCGGAAGCGGAGTTTCCAGGAAGCGGCATCGGGCTGGTGACCGTTGAGCGCATCATCGCGCGGCACGGCGGACGCGTGTGGGCAGAAGCGCAGCCCGACGCAGGCGCGACGTTCTACTTCACGCTCTGACCTGCTGCCAGGCCTTCATCACCTTCTGCATCGCCTGCACTCCCTCCGTGAGCGCCGCCGGTCCCGGCTGCAAGATGATCGATGACTTGATCTCGTGCAGCTGACGCTGCGCGACTGCCGGTACGCATTCCCAGCCCGGCCGTGCCGCCACGGACTCCGGCCGAAACTTCTTGCCGCACCATGAGCCGAGGATGATGTCCGGCGCGCGGCGCACGACTTCGAGCGGGTCGGCGATGATGCGATCCTTGCCGAGCGCGTGCTGCGCGTTGTCCGAGAAGCAGTCCTCGCCGCCGGCGATGCCGATCAGCTCCGACACCCAGCGGATACCGGAGATCATCGGCTCGTCCCACTCTTCGAAGTACACGCGCGGCCGCCGCTCGAAGCGAGCTGCCGTGGCACGCACCTCGTCCAGGCCCTGCTCCAGACGCGCGGCCAGCGCAGCCGCCTTCGCCTCGCAACCGATCATGCCGCCGAGCACGCGGATCATCTGCAGGATGCCGGCGACATCGCGATGGTTGAACACGAACACGTTCAGGCCGAGCCGCACCAGCTGTGCGGCAATGTCCGCCTGCAGGTCGGAGAAACCCAGCACCAGGTCCGGGCGCAGCTCGCGAATGCGGTCGACCTTCGCGCTGATGAACGCCGAGACCTTCGGCTTTTCGCGTCGCGCACGCGGCGGTCGCACGGTGAAGCCCGAGATGCCGACAATGCGCCAGTCCTCCTCGAGCAGGTACAGCGTCTCGGTGGTCTCTTCCGTGAGGCAGACGATGCGGCTCGGATAACGGTCGGACGACGTGTTCATGCCCATGGCGGCGTATCTTGCCCCGGCACCGCTCGCGTGTCAGGCTCGGCGCGCATGATCCCCACGCTGCTCGGTAACTTGGAGCGCTGGCTGTTCGAGCCGCCAGAATCCATCTACGGGCGACCGCTGTGGAAGCTGACGCGCATCCTGCGCTATCCCTACGCGTTGATCCGCGACATCCTGCGCGGCGATCTCACGCTGCGCGGCATGAGTCTGGTTTACACGACGCTGCTGTCGGTCGTGCCGCTGATCGCGGTCATGTTCTCGGTCCTCAAAGGGCTCGGCTATCACCGCGAGCTCGAACCCGTCCTCTACACGTTCCTCGAGCCGCTCGGCGAGCGCGGCTACCAGCTGACCAGCCAGATCATGACGTTCGTGGACAACGTCCGCGGCGACGTGCTGGGCGCAGTCGGCGTGATCTTCCTGCTTTACACGACGCTGTCGATGATCCAGAAGGTCGAAGAGGCATTCAACTTCGTGTGGCGCGTGGCGCAGCCGCGCAGCCTCATGCGTCGCGTGAGCGAGTATCTGAGCGTGATGGTCATCGGGCCTGCCGTGATCGTCGCCGCGTTCGGCCTGATCGCCAGCTTCGCGCACAGCAGCGGCGCACAGGCCGTCGCGAAATATGAACCTGTCGGCACCGTGCTCGCGGTGTTCGGGCGCCTGACACCCTACGTGCTGGTGACCGGCGTATTCACGTTCCTGTACGGATTCATGCCCAACACCAAGGTGCGGTTCCGGGCCGCGCTGATCGGCGGCGTTTTTGCCGGCGTGGTGTGGGCGGCGACCGGCATGATCTTCACGTCGTTCGTGATCACCTCGACTCGCAACATCGTGATCTACGCGAGCTTCGCGATCGTGATCGTCGCGCTCATCTGGCTGCACGTCTCGTGGCTGATTCTCCTGCTCGGCGCGCAGCTGTCGTTCTACGTGCAGAATCCGCAATACCTGCGGCCCGGGCCCGGCGAGATCCAGCTCAACGCCAGCCTGCGCGAGCGTGTGGCGCTGTCGATCATGTATCTGATCGTCAGCGACTACCGCAGCGCGGATCATCGCTGGAACACCAATCGGCTCGCCGAGCACCTGGAGCTGCCGGGTGCGGGCATCAATCCGATCCTGAATGCGCTGGAACGAGCCAAGCTGCTGCTGGCGGCCGAAGACGAGACGTGGGTGCCGGGACGCGACCCGCAGGCAATCGAGCTCATCGAAGTGCTCGAAGCGGTGAGACACGATGCGGCGGGGCCGCGGCTGGCGCGGATTCGCGATATCGCACCGGCCGTAGCCGCTGCGCGAGCGGCGGAAGAAGCGATGCGGAAGAGCTTGAAGGGCAGGACGCTCAACGATCTGGTCGAGCAGGAGTCGGCAAAGAGTCAGGCCAAAGCCTGACCCACAAGCATCTTCTGTGGGTCAGGCTTCGGCCTGACTCTTCATTCTCCTGCGATCGTCATGTCGTCGAGCAGCACCGAGCCGGTGCGGATGCCACCGCGCGTATCCACATCGCTGCCGACGGCCACGACGTTGCGGAACATCTCGCGCAGGTTCCCGGCAATCGTGATCTCGTGGACCGGATACGCGATCGCGCCGTTCTCCACCCAGAAGCCGGCTGCGCCGCGTGAATAGTCGCCGGTGACCCCGTTGACGCCCTGCCCCATCAGCTCCGTCACCACCAGGCCGCGTCCCATCCGGCGCAGCAAACCCTCGAAATCGTCGGAGCCGCTGCTCACGATGAGGTTGTGCACGCCCCCTGCGTTGCCGGTTGTCTTGAGTCCCAGTTTGCGAGCCGAGTACGTGCTGAGCACGTAGCCGGTCAGCACGCCACGCTCGACGATCTCGCGATCGCGCGTTGCGACGCCTTCGCTGTCGAATGCCGCGCTGCTGAGCGCCTTGCGCAAGTGCGGGCGCTCGGAGATCTGCATCCAGTCGGGAAAGACTTGCTCGCCCGCCGCGTCGAGCAGGAACGACGCGCGACGATACTGGCTGCCTCCGCGTATCGCCCCCAGGAACGAGCCGAACAGACCACGCGCCAACTCGGGCACGAACAATACCGGCGCGGTGACTGTCGACAGCTTGCGTGCATTGAGCCGCCGCAACGCGCGCGCTGCGGCCTGTTTGCCGATGCTCACGCCATCTTCGAGATCGCGCCAGTCCCGAACTGTGCTGTACCAGTAGTCACGCTGCATCTCTTCGCCGGCTTCGGCAACGACGACGCAGCTCAAGCTGTGCAGGGTGGTCGCCGTATTGCCCATGAAGCCGAGCGAATTGCCGAACACGCGCATGCCGCGATGAGTCGACAGCGTCGCGCCTTCGGAGTTGCCGATGCGCGGATCGGCATCGAGCGCGGCCGCCTCGCACGCGATCGCCTGATCGCGCGCCGCATCCGGATCGATCGACCAGGGATGGAACAGATCGAGATCGGGGAACTCACGCGCCAGCGTGTCGGGCTCGGGCAAGCCGGCGGCTTCGTCTTCCGCGGTGAAGCCCGCGATGCTGAAGGCCTTCGCCACAGTGTCGCGGATCGCGCTGGCACTCAGATCGCCGGTGCTGGCCGAGCCCTTGCGCTTGCCCCTATAGACAGTGACGCCCATACCTCGATCGCGCTGATACTCGAGCGTCTCGACTTCGCGCAGGCGCGCTGTCACCGACAGGCCGGTCTCGACGCTGACGCCGACTTCGGCCTCGCTGGCGCCGAGCCCGCGCGCCTCCGCGAGCGCGAGGCTCACGAAGTCTTGCAAGTCCTGCTGGGAGTAGCTGAGCTGAGAAGAAGTGACGGCATTCGACATGACGGCGATTGTATAGGCTGTAGAGTGTAGGCTGTAGCCTATGGAAGAACGCCCTAGCAAAAGCGAACGCAAGCGCCGCAGCGACGATCTACAGTCGCTCGGCGAGGCGCTCATCGACCTGCCGGACAGCGAGTTCAATGCGCTGCCGCTGCCGGAGCAATTGCGCGAGGCCGTGCAGCTCGCGCGCAAGATCACAGCGCACGGCGGGCTCTATCGCCAGAAACAATACATCGGCAAGCTGATGCGCAAGATCGACGCTGAGCCGATCCGCGCCGCCATGGAGGCGAAGCGCGAGCGTGAGCGCGTCGAGGCGCTGCGCTTCCGACGCATCGAGCAATGGCGCGACCGTCTGCTGCAGGAAGGTCAGAGCGCGATCGAACGGCTCGCGGCGGAAGTGCCCGGCATCGATGTCGCGAGCGTTACAGACCTGGTCGCGCGCGCCCGCGCAGAACAACCGACGGGTGACTCGACCGCCGCCAGCAGAGCGCTGTTTCGCGTGCTGCGCGAGGCTTTCAGCAAGTAGGCTACAATCCCGCGCATGAAACCGCTGGTCGGCATCATCATGGGTTCGAAATCGGATTGGGACACGCTCCAGTCCGCCGCCGACACACTGCAACGCCTCGGCGTTCCGTTCGAGACGCGCGTCGTCTCCGCACATCGCACTCCGGACCTGCTGTTCGAATATGCGGGCAGCGCTCGCGACCGCGGGCTCGAAGTGATCATCGCCGGTGCCGGTGGCGCCGCGCACTTGCCGGGCATGACGGCTGCAAAAACTTCGCTGCCCGTGCTCGGCGTACCCGTGCAATCGAAAGCGCTCAACGGTCTCGACTCTCTGCTGTCAATCGTACAGATGCCTGCGGGCATTCCCGTCGGCACGCTGGCGATCGGCGTCGCTGGAGCGACCAACGCTGCGCTGCTCGCCGCATCCATTCTCGCCAACAAGTACGACAACGTCCGCACGGCGCTGGATCAGTTCCGCAGCGAGCAGACTGCCGGCGTTCTCGCCCAACCGCTCCCCAGCCGCACGCCGCCGACATGAGGATCGGCGTCATCGGTGCGGGCCAGCTCGGTCGCATGCTGGCGTTGGCGGGCTATCCTCTGGGCCTGCGCTTCGTATTCCTCGATCAAAGTCCGGATGCGCCCGGTGCGCAGGTAGGACGCATCGTCAACGGCGCATTCGACGACCGGGCCAAGCTCGCCGAGCTGGCACGCGAAGTCGACGTCATCACGTTCGATGTCGAGAACGTGCCCGTCGATGCCGTGGCCGAGATCGCTGCGACCAAACCGTTTCTACCGCCCGTGTCGGCGCTCGGCGCCTCGCAGGACCGGCTCAACGAAAAGACGCTGTTCCGGCAACTGAAGATTCCAACGCCGGCCTTTGCGCCGGTCGATTCGCCCGCCGACCTCGAGGCAGCGATTGCGAAGATCGGCACGCCCGGCGTGCTCAAGACGCGAAGGCTCGGCTACGACGGCCGCGGTCAGTACCAGGTGCGCCAGCCGCAGGATGCCGCTGCGGCGTGGGCTGAGCTCGGCTCGGTACCGCTGATCTACGAGCAATTCGTGAACTTCAGCCGCGAGGTGTCGATCATCGGTGTGCGCAGCACGCGGGGCGAGACGCGCTTCTACCCGCTTGCAGCCAACACGCACAGCGCGGGCATCCTGCGCTACTCGACTGCACCGTACCGCCACGCGTCGCTGCAGAAGCAGGCTGAAACATATCTGAAACGCCTGCTGCGGCACTTCGACTATGCCGGCGTGCTGACTATCGAGTTCTTCGTCGCCGGCGGGCGGCTGATTGCCAACGAGATGGCGCCGCGCGTCCACAACTCCGGCCACTGGACCATCGAAGGCGCCGAGACCAGCCAGTTCGAGAATCACGTGCGGGCGATCCTCGGCCTGCCGCTCGGCGGCACCCGGGCGCTGGGCCACTGCGCCATGTTGAACTTCATCGGAACCCTGCCGGAGCTGGGGAACATTCTGCGAGTGTCGGGCGTACACTTTCACAGTTACGGCAAAGAGCCGCGGCCGAATCGCAAGCTCGGGCATTGCACGATCAATGCACCATCTCCCGCCGCTCGCGACCGTGGCCTGAAGCAGCTGCTAAGACTCAAGGTCGATTGATTGCGAGCCCGCCATTCTTTTGAATCCGTCAGGCAATGTCCGTAAACTTGCCTCGCACATTGGAGCGCCCGCGTTGATCTGCGCTTTGACTTAATGCCCCGCCGCTGCGCCCCTCTGCACCGCCAGGACCCTTAGGTCTAATGTACCTCGAACTGTTCAAGCTGCATGAGTTGCCGTTTCGGCTGACGCCGGACCCCGCGTTCCTATACCTGTCCAAACACCATGCGCGCGCCAAGGCGTACATGGAGTCGACCATCTGGTTCACCGACGGCTTCGTGGTGATCACCGGCGAGATCGGCTCGGGCAAGACCACGCTGATCGAGACCTTCCTCAAGGAGCTGGAGAAGGACGTGGTGGTCGCGCAGATCAACCAGACGCAGGTCTCGGCCATCGAATTCCTGCAGAGCGTGCTGGTGCAGTTCGGCTTCCAGCCGTTCCGCATGAAGAAGGCCGAGCTGCTGTCGACGCTCAACGAGTTCCTGGTCGAGCAGTATGCGAACGGCCGCCGGGTGCTGCTGATCGTCGACGAGGCGCAGAACCTGTCCAACAAGGTGCTGGAGGAGATCCGCCTGCTCTCCGGGGTCGAGACGACCAAGGAGAAGGTGTTGCGCATCATCCTGGCTGGGCAGCCGGAGCTCAACGACAAGCTCAACTCAGACATGCTGATCCAGCTGGCACAGCGCATTCGTCTGCGCTTCCACCTGACCGCGCTGTCGAAGACCGACACGCAGTTGTACATCCAGCACCGCCTCGAGGTCGCCGGCTCGCAAGGGCGGCAGATCTTCGATCCGGAGTGCTATCCGGTGATCTTCCGTTACACCGGCGGCATTCCACGCCTGGTGAACACACTGTGCGACACCTCGATGATGGCTGCGTTCGCGCAGGACCGCGATGTCGTCAAGCTCGACGACATGAATGCGGCGATCGACGAATTGCAGTGGGTGGAGTACGCAGAACGCTCGGTGAAGCTGCAAGCGCTCAGGCATGCGCACGGACCTGCACCGGCACCGGCACCGGGGCATGGGCATGCCGCTACCGACGCTTCCGGCGAACGCCGCACCGTGCTCGGCCGCATCCTGGTCGGCTTCAACGGCCAGACGATCGCGGAGCGCGAGCTGACGCCAGGGCGCTTCATCATCGGCCGCACGCCCGACAACGATCTGCAGATCGACAGTAAGTACATCAGCCGTCATCACGCACAGATCATCACGTCGGCCAGCACCTCGGTGCTGGAAGACCTCAACAGCACCAACGGCATCTACGTGCGCGCCAAACGCGTGCGCCGGCGCATGCTCAACGACGGCGACGTCGTGCAGGTCGGCCAGCACGAGATCATGTACTTCGACGAGCGGTTGTCGCGGACGCGCGTGCTACCCGATGGCGAGGACGACGCGGTGCCGCTGGCGCAGGATGTCAAGCACGCGACTGCCGACACGGACGAGGATGACGAGGAAGCGGCGGCGCCGGCACCGATGCCGATCCGGGCCGACAGGAAATAGATCTAATCTTCGAGCGAGCGGCTGTTGTATTCGGATTGCCGCGTCCGGTAGTCCCGGCGCCGCAGCCACAGCACCAATCCCGCCATCAGACTCAGCACGCCGACCACCATGAAAACGCTCGGCAGCGTGCTCATCTCGATGAACCAGGCCGCGCCCAGCAGCGCGACGCCGACCAGCATGTACAGGTACGGCAGGAACTCGTAGATCGGACGGGCGAGCCACATGGGGCCCAATCCTAGCAGAGTTAGGTGGCCGTTCCCCCGACGGTGATGCCGTCGATGCGCAGGGTCGGCTGGCCCACGCCGACCGGCACGTCCTGCCCTTCCTTGCCGCAAGTGCCGACGCCCTCGTCCAGCTTCAGGTCGTTGCCGACCATCGAGACGCGGCGGAGCACGTCCGGGCCGTTGCCGATCAGCGTTGCGCCCCGCACCGGTGCGCCGAGTTTGCCGTTCTCGATCAGGTAGGCCTCGCTCGCGGAGAACACGAACTTGCCCGACGTGTTGTCGACCTGGCCGCCGCCGAAATTCTTGCAGTACAGGCCCTTCTGCACCGAGCCGAGGATCTCCTGCGGGTCGTGCTTGCCGGCGAGCATGTAAGTGTTGGTCATGCGCGGCAGCGTCATGTGCGCGAACGACTCGCGGCGGCCGTTACCGGTGGGCGCGACGCCCATCAGACGCGCGTTGAGCTTGTCCTGCAGATAGCCGCGCAGCACACCGTTCTCGATGAGCGTCGTGCATCGCGTCGGCGTGCCTTCGTCGTCGACGTTGAGCGAGCCGCGGCGCGCGCCCAGCGTACCGTCATCGACGACTGTGCATTCCGGCGCGGCGACCTGCTCGCCGATGCGACCCGAGAATGCAGACGTGCCCTTGCGATTGAAGTCGCCTTCCAGGCCGTGCCCGATCGCCTCGTGCAACAGAATGCCGGGCCAGCCCGGGCCGAGTACGACCGTCATCGTGCCCGCAGGCGCCGGTGCTGCGTCCAGGTTGACGATCGCGCTGCGCACTGCTTCGTGCACCAGCTCGCGCCAGCGCTCGTTGTCCGTGAAGCGCGTGAAGTTGTAGCGACCGCCGCCGCCGGCATAGCCCTGCTCGCGACGATCGCCGTCCTGCACGATCACCGAAACATTCATGCGCACCAGCGGTCGCACGTCGGCAGCGAAGGTGCCGTCGCTCGCCATCACCAGCACGACTTCATGCGCGGCCGAAAGGCTCGCCATGACTTGTGTGACTCGCGGATCGATGCGACGCGCCTCGGCATCGACGCGTTCGAGCAGCTTCACTTTCTCGGCGTCGCTCAGCCCTTCGAGCGGATCGTTCGGCAGATAGAGCTGATGGCCGGTCGACGCACGCCACGCCTGCAGCGAGCCCGTCGCGCCGCTGCGTGCAATTGCGCGCGCGGCCTGCGTCGCTTCAGTCAGCGCAGGCAGGACGATCTCGTCGGAATACGCGAAGCCCGTCTTCTCGCCGGCCAACGCACGCACACCGACGCCCTGCTCGATGCTATGCGTGCCGTCCTTGACGATGCTGTCTTCGAGCGACCATGACTCTTCGCGCACGAGCTGGAAGTAGAGGTCGGCGTAGTCGACGCTGTGCCCCATGACGTTGCCTAGCACGCGCGCGATGCGGTCTTCGTCGAGACCCGACGGCGCGAGGATTGCGCGGCGCGCCAGGTCGATGGGATCGTGCGTCGTCTGGCTCGTCACTTCGTTACTCCGTCACGCTCGTCACTTGGAATTTGCGATGGGCCAGCGCCGGGAAGCGCCCGCGCAGCTCATGTTGCAATGTGCGGTCGATCTCTGCGACTGCAAGGCCAGGCCCGGCCTCTGCGACCCGCGCGACCACGTGGCCCCACGGATCGACGATCATCGAATCGCCGTACGTCTCACGGCCATTTTCATGCGTGCCGCTCTGCGCTGGCGCGAGCACATAACAGAGGTTCTCGACCGCGCGTGCACGGACCAGCAGCTCCCAGTGCGCACGACCGGTCGGTGCAGTGAATGCCGACGGCAAACTGAAAACCTCTGCGCCTTGCGCTTGCAGCACGCGGAACAGTTCGGGAAAACGCACGTCGTAGCACACAGCCATGCCGAGACGCCCGAGCGGCGTCGTGGTAACCATCGGTTGTACGCCGGGCACGACGGTCGCGGATTCGCGATAACGCTCTTCGCGTCCGGGGATATCGACGTCGAACAGATGAATTTTGTCGTAGCGCGCAACGTTGCGGCCGCGCTCGTCGAATACCAGGCTCGCAGCAGCAACTCGCCCTTGTTCGGCTTCATCCCGGAGCGGAATCGTACCGCCGACAATCCACATGCCGAGCTCGCGCGCGGTATGACCGAGAAACGCCTGGATCGGACCTTCACCCGCGATCTCAGCCACCGCGACCTTGTCGGCCTCTTTACGACCCATGATCGCGAAGTTCTCCGGCAGCGCGGCCAGCACCGCCCCTTGCGCATGCGCGCGCTCGAGTAGCCCGCGCGCAGCGGCGAGATTCGCCTCCACGTCCGGGCTGGTGGTCATCTGGATGACAGCTGCTACCGACGTCGTCATTACTTTCCTGTACTCGCGCCTTTCTGCTCTGAGACTTTGATCGCTGAAGCATCGACTCGTTCGACCGTTGGATTCTCCCAGGGTCCGGTGATCCGATAATAGCCGCGCGTGACGCCCTTGAGCGGCTCCTTGAAAATCTGCGAGAACAACAGCACGGCCGCACCGACCACAGGACCGCCTGCAAGCGCGCCCGCGACGGGCAGCGAAGCTCCGAGATTGCCTGTAATCACCGCAGTCTGATCGTAGTCGTGCGTCGCGATGCCGGTGCGCCCGGCAATGCCGATTTCCGCCGCGGGGCCCCGCAGCAGGAGATTGCTGGTAAACGCGTTGCCATCGCGCAGCTCGAAGTCGCCCTGCACTTTGTCGAATGCGAGCCCCTTGTCGGTGAGGTCTTTGAAGTCGAGCGCGAGTCGCCGCGGCAGCGCCGCAACGCTGAAGAGCCCGAGCACGCGACCTGCACCCGGCTGCACCGCAGTGAGCTGACCGGTCTCGGCCTTCACGCTGATGGAGCCCGCGGCGCGATCGAGCAGGTTGGCGTCGAAACCGCCGGACCATTTGAGATCGCCGCTCACTTCGCCGTGCTTGGCCTCGAGCACGTCCGAGTAACCGAGCGCGCGCAGCGTTGCGGCCACATCGTCACTCGTCACTGTCGCCTTCAGCGATGACTGCTGGCCTTGCGGCGTGACGAGCCAGTCGCCCTGCCCTTCGGCATGCGCGGAAGCGCCGTGGATGGAAACGTTCTCGAAGCGAATGCCATCGGGCTGGCGCGTCGCCTGCAGATCGAACGTACCGAGAGTGCGATTGGCGAAGCGCAGCTCGCCGACGTGAACCAGCAGATTCGGCAGATTGCGCGGATCGCTGGTATCGGGCTGTTCGGGACCGCCGGTCGATTCGGGCTTCTCCAACACCAGCCGCTCCATCGTCGCGCGCAGCACTTGCGCGCCGCGGAACTGCTCGGGAATCAAGACCTGCCCTGCCGCACCCGGACCGTCCACATCGACGCGCCAACCGGCCGTCGTCGCTTGCAGCACACCGCGGACGTCAGACCAGCGATAGCCCGCGAGCTCGAACGTGCCGACGCGCACGTTTGCGGCCTGCAGATAATCCGACAGCGTTTTGCCGCTATCGCCGCCCGCATCGCCCGAGTCTTCACCGCGCAGCGCCAGCCAGTCGTCGAGCACGAAATGTTCGACCGTACCCTCGATGCGCAGGCCGCGATGATTTGGCAACGCCGGGGCATTGCCATCGGCGCGAATCCCACCGCGATCCAACGACCACGCGCCGCCATCGGCCGGCCGTGCGACACGCACGATTGCCCGAACGTCGCCGAGCCAGCTGCGCGCCAGCACTGCGTCATCGCCGTCGGATTCGAGCGTGACCTGGAACGGCCGGGCCTCGCTTTCACTCTTGCCGACAGGCTCCGGCAGTGCGATGCCCAAGCCGCGCAGATCCGCATCGATGCGCACGCCAGACTTGCGCTCATCCTTAGTTGTACCCGCGTAGAAATTCGTTGCGAGATGCCACTGCGTCGAGCCACTGACCTTCACTGCCGCAGGCAGGAACGGCTTGAGCTGCGGAGCGGCAGCTGTGCCCGTGGCGTTGAGTTTGGAAGCGTTGTTGCCATCAGGTCGAATGACGACTGCGACGGGTCCGCCGAGCCACTGCCCGTGCAGATCGGCGGCGGCGACCAACGTGTTCCGCACCGTCAGGCTGCCTTGCAGCGAGCGCACTGGCGCATCGATGTCTCGCATCGACGCAGTCGCATCCGCGAAGCGTGCGGTGACTTCGATCTTGCGATTCTCGAGCCGCCGGATCGGCAGATCCAGGTCGATGGCAGCATCGATCGCACCGTGGCCGCTCAAGCGCGCGAACGACTCGCCCAGCGCCGGCCCGATCGGGCTGCCGGTCAGCAACGTCAGCCCTTCCTGCAGATCGCCACGCGCGGCCGCCTTGATCCGCAGATGTGTGTCCTTGAGGTCCGGAATGTCGGCAGTCGCTTCGGTCACGTGTAAGCCGCCGACGTTGGCCGACGTCGCGTGAATGTGCATGCCTTCGTTGCGGAACTCGAGATCGGCCGTGACGTTGCTCGCCGGCAGCCAGCCCGGCTGATAGTCGAACAGCGCGTCCTCGACGTGACCGCGGACCAGGAACAGGCCTTCGTCCTTGCGGAAGGGGAAATCGCGCACCGAGCCCTGGTACGTCAGGTCGGCGGCAACCACGCGACCGCCGAGGAACGCGCGATCGAACCACTCCAGCGTTTTCTCGCCGAGCCTGCCGGCGGGAATGTACTTGTGCGTCGAGCTGACCTTGAGGTCCGAGCCCTGCGCGGTGAGATCCAACACGGGCGATGAGCCATCTCCGGGAACAGTCGCGCTGAAGCGCGCGGTGGCGCGCCCATCGGGGCTCGTCACGCGAATGTCGTTCGACTCGATCGTCCAGCCGCTCTCGGCCTTGTGCCACTTCACGGTGGCCGCCAAGTCCTGCGCGGCGAGCGGCTCGCGAAATATCTGCGGCAACTCGACGCGCACATCGTCCGAAGCGAGTTTCAACTCGCCCGCGTCTTGCGTCAGCTGCACGGCGCCGCTCAACCCGCTGGCACCAGGCGTGCGCTGGACCGCCGCGAAGGACAAGTCGTCTACGCGAGTCTGCAGCGAGTACTTCGGTGCACTGTCAGCGCCATCGCGCTCGAACTGGAACGAAACCTCGCTGAGGGTGCCTGTCGCGTTCAGCGCACGGAGCCGCGCGATGGCGTCGGTCTCAGGCAGATAAGCGAGCAGCGGCCACAATGCATCGAGCACGATGCGGTCCGTCTTGCCGCTCGCTTTCGTGAGGCCATCGGCCGTTTGCGTCCATTCTCCCTCGATGCGCGCGGCCAGCCACGCGGCAGTCGGCCGCGCCATGTTCAGATTCGATACGCTCGCGCGCCAAGTGTCGCCAATCTTCTGCGCGCTCATTCCGAATGCGAGGCGCGGGTAGCTGAGCACTGCGACGGACGCGACGTGCCCGGCCGAACCGGGATCGGTCTCCTCGGGATTCCGCTCGGGCTCCGACAACCGGGTCAGCCACTGCGGCGGTGCTGCGGCCACCTGCGCCAGATCGACATCGGCACCCACCTGCACCAGTTCCGCACCCTTGAGCACGCCGCGCAGCTCGATGCCGCCATGACCGGTTTCCGGAGCTGGAAATGCATCGGGGAACACATCGGCCCAGCCCGCGAGATCCAGCTCCTCGCCCTCGACGCTGAACGCCGAGACGAGCGCGTTCGCATCCTGCAGCGGACCGGCGACACTCGCGCTGAAGCGCAGCTCGTGACCGAGCGTGCGCGGCAGCTCCGCGTCGCCACGCAATTCCAGCAACCGCGAATCGCGCGTCACGTCGAAGTTGACGCCGGACAGCGACCACGGACCGCGACCGGTAATCGCGTCGCGGAATGTGACCACCGCGTCGCGAACATGGAAGCGACCCATGGGCAGCTGCTCGAGAGCAAACGGAGTATCGCGGTCCGGCAGCGCGCTCATGCCGAGCAACTGAATGCGACCTTCCTTCGTGCGGATCAGGCCGAGGTCGGGCGATTCGAGCGAGAAGCGTCCTGCAGTGAGACGTGCGTGACTGATCGAGCTCCACAAATCGAAAGCGACGCTGCCGCGCTTCGCCGTTGCGAGCACACGCGTGCCGTCCGACGTGCGCATGACGGCCTGATCGAACACGAGCTCCGGCCCGTAGAGCCGCACCCGCGCGCTCAGCCTTTTGAACTCCACCCGGATACCGCTGCGCTCGTTGATCCAGTTCTGCAGCTGGACGCGATACTCGGGCACGCGGCTGACGACGACACCGAAAGCGGCGAACGTGAGCCCGAGCAGCAAGCACGCAGCCCCTGACAGGATCAGGAGCCATTTGGCGAGCTTGCGGACGTGGACAGTCATTGCAGGCGTGGACTCACATCAACACGACGTCGTACTGGTCCTGGTTGTACAACGCCTCGGTCTGCAGCCGGATCGGCTTGCCGGTGTGCACCTCGAGCTCGGCGAGCGCCGCGGACTCCTCGTCCAGCAGCCGCTCGATCACGTCCTGGTGCGCCAGCACCATCAGCTCCTGGAACTCGAACTGCCGCGCTTGCCGCAGGATCTCTCTGAAGATTTCGTAACAAACTGTTTCCGGTGTTTTGACGAAGCCGCGGCCTTCGCAGGTAGGACACGCCATACACAGCATGTGTTCCAAACTCTCGCGAGTGCGCTTGCGCGTCATCTCCACCAGGCCGAGCGGCGACACCGAGGAAATGTGGTTCTTGGCGTGATCGCTGGCCAGGGACTTCTCCAGCGCCTGCAGCACCTGCTTGCGGTGCTCCTCCTCCTGCATGTCGATGAAGTCGACGATGATGATGCCGCCCAGGTTGCGCAGCCGCAGCTGGCGCGCGATCGCGACCGCGGCTTCGAGATTGGTGCGGAAGATCGTCTCCTCCAGCGTGCGGTGGCCGACGTACGCGCCGGTGTTGACGTCGATCGTCGTCATCGATTCGGTCTGGTCGAAGATCAGATAGCCGCCGGACTTCAGCGGCACCTTGCGATCGAGCGACTTCTGGATCTCTTCCTCGATGCCGTACAGGTCGAAGATCGGCCGGTCGCCGTCGTACAGCTGGATGCGCTCCGCCATGTCCGGCATGAACGTGCGCGCAAACTCCAGCATGCGCTGGTGCGTCTCGGCGTGATCGACGCTGACCTTGTCGACGCCGCTCGAAACCACGTCGCGCATCACGCGCACGGCTAGCGGCAGGTCCTCGTAGACCAGATTGCCGGGCCGGGTCGTCGCGCCCTTCTCGCCGAGCACTGCCCAGAGTTTCTGCAGGAACATCATGTCCGCCCGCAACGCGTCCGGCGTGGCACCCTCTGCAGCAGTACGCACGATGTAGCCACCGGTTTCATCGCTGCGCATGAACAGGTTCGCTGCGTCGCGCAGCCGCAGCCGCTCCGCCTCGTCCTCGATACGCGCCGAGATGCCGACGCCGCGGCCCTTCGGCATATAGACCAGGTAGCGTGACGGAATCGTGATGAACGTCGTCAGCCGCGCGCCCTTGGTGCCGAGCGGATCTTTCAGCACCTGAACCAGGATCTCGCCGCCCTCGCTGACCAGTTGCTGGATGTCAGGGGTGTGAGCCTGGTCGACGGGCTCATCGGGCTTACCGTTTTCGCCGACCGCGGGATGCACAATGTCGGAGGCGTGGAGGAACGCAGTGCGCTCCAGGCCGATGTCGACGAACGCCGCCTGCATGCCGGGTAGCACTCGCGACACGCGGCCTTTGTAGATATTGCTGATCAGCCCGCGGCGATTCGCGCGCTCCAGGAAGATTTCCTGCAGCACGCCGTTCTCGACCAGCGCGGCGCGCACTTCGCGTGGGCTGACATTGACCAGGATCTCGGTCATGCGCGCGCTCCGATCCCGGCCAGCAGCTCGCCGGTTTCGAACAGCGGCAGGCCCATGATCCCGGAGTAGCTGCCGGCGATCCTCTCGATGAACAACGCCGCACGACCTTGCACTGCGTACGCGCCTGCCTTGTCTGCAGGCTCGCCCGAGCGCCAGTAGTGCCGGATCTCTTCGTCGGTCAGCTTCCGGAACGTCACTTCACTGACATTCACTCGTGCCTGACACGTTGACGCTTGCAGCGCGACTGCAGTGAACACTTGGTGCGTGCGACCCGACAGCAGACGGAGCATTCGCACGCAGTCGGTCTCGTCACGCGGCTTACCGAGAATCTGGGCATCCAGCACGACTGCCGTATCGGCACCGAGCACCGGTGCACGCTGCGGAGCGGCAAGCTTTTGCCACAGCGCTTCCGCCTTGAGCACCGCCAGTCTGCGGACGTATTGCTCGGGAGCTTCACCGCCCCGCGCGGTCTCGTCGACGTCGACCGCCTGGACGCGATGGGGTACGCCGATCTGATCCAGCAGCGCACTGCGCCGGGGGGAGGCCGAGGCCAGATAGATCAAAGGGTTGGAGGCACTTTTCATCCGCGGAAGGATACAAGGTCACGAGGACTCCGTGACATTGTTCGAGTCTCGAAATGAACTCGCAATGAACCTTACGGGAAGCGGTGGCTGCGAATGAAGGTGTCGCGGTCGGCGGCGCTGAAAAAGACCAGCTGGACGCTGCGAATCGAGCGGGTTTTGCCGAGGGCGTCAGCGATCGCCTGCGAGGCGACTTCGGCAGCCTGGTCCTTCGGATAGCCATAGACCCCGGTCGAGATCGCCGGGAATGCGACCGATTCGAGCCCTTGCTCCTCGGCCAACCCGAGGCAATTGCGGTAGCAGGCGGCGAGCAGCTGCGCCGCGGGCTCGGTCTGGCCCCAGATCGGACCGACCGTGTGCGCTACGAAGCGCGCAGGCAGGTTGCCCGCCGTCGTCAGCACGGCCTCGCCGGTCGGCAATCCTTGCGGGTACTCGGTTCGCCGCAGCTCGCGACACGCATCGAGGATCGCCGGACCGCCGCGGCGATGGATTGCGCCGTCCACGCCGCCTCCGCCGAGTAGCGAGGAATTAGCGGCATTCACGATGACATCGACCCGGACAACCGTGATATCGCCCGTGGTCACGAGCACGCGGCCGTCGAGAAACGAGGTCACTCGCCCTCGCGGTGGATCCAGCGCATCGCCTGCTGCGGGTCGTCGAACATGCGCATCTTGATGCGCACGCCGACCGCCTCGCTGATGACGATCAGCACGTGGCCGGCGGCCGCAAGCGAGCCCGGTTTGAGCACGGCAGCCCAGCGCACCTCGCAGGGCACTTCGACCTGCAGGATGTAATCACGCAGCTTCTGGATCTCTGAGTAGTCCCACTCGCCCTTCGCTTCGCGATAGTCGGCGATGGCGTTCATTTCAGGGCGGTAGTGCGGATCCGCCTGGGCGCGATTCAAAAGATCGATCAGTCCCTCAACTCTCAGCTCACCCCATGCCTGCAGTCGCAGCAGGTTTTCCTGCTGGTCGATCAAGTACTTCGTCTGCATAGTGCCCGGCAGTACCCCCGCTTATGCCGCCACCCCGACCCCGCCGGGGACCCTATCACAAACGGGCGGCATTTCGTGACGCAGTACGCGGCGCCCGCCCGCCCCGCCCCCTACCTTGGGCGGGTTTGATCCACTCAGCGACAGGGCATGCAGAACCTCGGCGACAAGAAGTCCAGCAGCGGCCGCCACCCCCAGGCGGCGGCGTTTCCCGTCATCCAGGGCTACCGCTTTCTGCAGACGATCGCCCGTTCGCCGAAGTCGGAGATCCACGTCGCGCACTCGATGGAGCTGGGTCACAACGTCGCCATCAAAGTGCTACGCACCGGGCCGCTGTCCGAATCGCCGGCAGGTGAAGAAGAGCGCTTCGAGCGCGAGCGCGACCTGCTGATGCGGCTGAAGCATCCCTCGATCGTCGACGTGTACGACTGGGGCCACGCCGAAGACTTCCGCTACATCGTCACCGAGTACTTCCCTAGCGGCAGCCTCGAGCTGCGGATCCGCAATCTGATGACGGTGAAGGACACCGTCGACATCTTCCTGCAGATCGCCGGCGCGCTGGTGGTCGTGCACAGCGCCGGGCTGTGTCATCGCGATCTCAAGCCCGCGAACGTGATGATGCGGCAGGACGGCCGCATCGTGCTGATCGACTTCGGCCTGGCGAAGCGCCTGGACAGCGGCATCACGAGCGCTGGCGAAGTGCGCGGCTCGCCGTATTACATCAGCCCCGAGCAAGCGGAAGGCGCGGCAGTCGATCCGCGCAGCGATCTCTACAGTCTCGGCGTGATGCTTTACGAGATGCTGACCGGAACGCGACCGTTCCGCGGCAGCACTGTGATTTCGATCATCCAGGCCCACCGCAACGACCCGATTCCGGTGCTGCCTGCGGAGCTGAGTCAGTTCCAACGTCTGCTCGATGCACTGCTGGCGAAGGATCCGCGTGATCGGTTCCCGAGTGCAGTTACCGCGATTGCAGAGTTGGCGCGGATGAAGGTGTAGGAGTTGAGGTTGGCGACCAACAAAATTCTCTCGCCAAGGCGCCAAGCTCGCCGAGGAAGAGAAGGTCGATCCTAAAAACTCCGGATAGTAAAAATTCTCGAAGTTGAATCTCTGGTTCTTCCTGGCGTCTTGGCGATCTTGGCGAGAGAATCTTCTGAGATCACGCTCGATGATACGGATGCCGTTTGATAATGCTGACCGCGCGGTAGAGCGCCTCGGCCACTACCACTCGCGCCAAGGCGTGCGGCAGCGTCAGCGCTGACAGCGACCACTTCATCTCCGCTCTCGCATCGACCTCCGGCGCCAGCCCATCCGGCCCGCCGATGCAGAACGCCACATCTCTTCCTTCCTGCGCCCTGCTCTCCAGAAACTTCGCGAGCTGCTCGCTCGAGATCGCGCGGCCACCAACCTGCAACGCGACGACGTAAGACCCCGCAGGAATCGCCGCCAGCATGCGCTCGCCTTCACGTGCAATGGCCTGTTGGGGAGCGCCCGCCGAGCGCTGACCGAGCGTGATTTCTTTCAACTCCAGTCGATATTCGCCGGCGAGTCTGCCGGCGTATTCCTCGAAGCCGCGATTGACCCAGTCGGGCAACCTGGTGCCCGCCGCGAGCAGCAGCAATCGCAAGACGAGCGCCTCTAGACGCTAGCCGCTTCGCGACGCGCCGCGCTGACGTCCCACAGATTCTCGAGACGATAGAACTCGCGCACTCGCGGCAACATGATGTGCACGATGACGTCCTGCAGGTCGACCAGCACCCATTCGCCGTCGCGCTCGCCTTCCATGCCCATCGGCCGGAAGCCGGCCTTCTTGGCGTGCTCGACGATGCGATCCGCGATCGAGCGCACGTGGCGATCGGAATTGCCGCTGGCGATGATCATCGTATCGGCAATGTCGGTGAGCTGGTGCACGTCCAGCACCTTGACGTTCACGGCTTTCATCTCGTCGAGCGCGCCCTCGACGACCTGCAGGAGCGGTCGGATCCTCTGCACGTTCGCCGGCGGCGAGGCGGCCTTCCTGGGCGCTGCTTTGCGAGCCGCGCTCTTGCTCTTCGGGGCCTTCGTATTCGAGCCCTTCAGAGCGGGGGAACCTGCACGTCGTGAAGTCTTTGCGCGCTTGACAACCATGCTCACCTCTTGGATCGATAACATCCCGTTTGCTCGATGATCTCCCGCACGCCGTCCGGCATCAGGTAGCGCGGGTCGCGCCCTGCCGCGATCAGCTTGCGCACTTCCGTCGAAGAAATCTCCAGCTGCGTCACCGCGTGGATGTAGATACATCCCGCGCGTCGCTCGTGCAGGTCGCCGCTGCGACCGGTGCCGCGATCGACCAGCAATTCGCCCAGCGGACCCATGCTCGGCGCGCGCCAGCCCGGCCGGTGCGCCACCACGAGATGCGCGAGCTCCAGCAGCTCGCGCCACTGGTGCCACTTCGGCAGGCCGAGGAACGCGTCCATGCCGACGATCAGCAACAACGAATGGTCGGGGAAGTCGGCGCGCAGCGTGCGCATCGTATCCACCGAATACGACAATCCTTCGCGGCGGATCTCGCGGTCGTCGACCACGAAGCCCTGCTGACCTGCGATCGCCGCCTTGACCATCGCGTAGCGCTCCGCCGGGCTCGCAATCGTCACTTCGCGATGCGGCGGATTGCCGGCGGGCATGAAGCGGATCTCGTTGAGCTTCAGCGCCTGCAGCAGCTCGAACGCGGTGCGCAGGTGACCGAAGTGAATCGGGTCGAACGTGCCGCCGAAAATACCGATGCTCGTCATGCGACGGTTGCCACCTTCACGCCCGCGAGTCTCGCTACCAGCCGCTCCAGCGCGAGCCACGGATCGCCCTTTTCCACACCCTTGATCGTACGATCGACCCGCTCTGCGTCGAGCAGCAGGTTCCGCAGCGTGTGTCCGTTCATGCGGCTCAGCGCTTGCCCCATCGCGTTCTGGCGCGGCCGCCACACATACAGGGCATTCATCGCGGACTCCGCGCTCTGGCCTCTGCGCATCAGGCCGCGCGCACGCGCGATCCACTGCAGGTCTTTGTTCACCGCCCACAGCACGAGCGTCGGCTCGACGTCCTCGCCTCGCAGGCCTTCGAGAATTCGCAGTGCGCGGGCTGTCTGTCCGCGCATCGCAGCTTCGCCGAGCTGCAGCACGTCGAAGCGCGCGCTGTCGGCGACGGCATCGAGTACGGTCTCAGCACTGATCGGTCCCGGCGGCAACAGCAGCGCCAGCTTTTCGATCTCCTGGTGCGCCGCCAGCAGGTTGCCTTCGACGCGCTCGGCGAGGAGCGACGCCGCTGCGGGATCAGCCTGCAGCTTGTGACGTCCCAAGCGCTCGCGAATCCACGCAGGCAGGCGCGGCAGATCGATGGGCCACACCTGCACCAGCACGCCGTTCTTCTCCACCGCGCTGACCCAGCGCGAGCTTTGCGTGCGGCCATCGAGCTTCGCCGTGATGATCAGCACCAGCGTATCCGGCGACGGCTCCCCCGCCAGCTCGACGATCGCGTCGGCACCCTGCTCGCCCGGGGCCGCATTCGCCATGCGAATCTCGACGATCTTGCGCTGAGCGAACAGCGACATCGAACGGCTGTTCGCGATCAAGCCCTGCCAGTCGAAGCCGCGCTCGACGACGTGCAGCTCGCGTTCCTCGAAACCCTGCTTGCGAGCCGTGGCACGAATGGCATCCGCGGCTTCGTTGACGAGCAACGGCTCGTCTCCGGACACGAGGTAGATCGTCTGGAGCTGACGGGCCAGGCTGGCTGCGAGGTTGTCGCCGGAAATCTTCACTTCAGGAGCGCGGGCGTCGGAGCCGCGACGCGATGCGAAGACTTCGGAAGAGGACGTTCGAACACTCGAAAGTGGGGCAGGCGGCCAGGTTGATCCAGGTAAAAGCTGAGCCGATTATGGACCAAGCCGCCCTGCGAGGCCATAGAAAGCGCATGTCCGACTTCCCGTACGACACCGCCCGCGAAACGATGGTCCGCGAGCAAATCGTGACACGCGGCATGGCTCACCCCGGCGTCGCCGCAGCCATGCGTTACGTGCAGCGCCATCTGTTCGTTCCCCAGGCCGAACGCGAGCGTGCCTATGTCGATGCGCCAGTCCCGATCGGCCACGGCCAGACGATCTCGCAGCCGTATATCGTCGCCTTGATGACAGAGCTGGTCAGGCCACAGTCGAGCGATCGCGTGCTCGAAGTCGGCACGGGATCGGGCTATCAGACGGCCGTGCTCGCACGCCTCGTGGCGCACGTTTACACGATCGAGCTGGAGGGAACCCTCGGACGCCGCGCCGAGGAAGTGCTGCGCGAGCAGAAGTACGACAACGTCACCGTGCGCATCGGCGACGGCTACGCCGGCTGGCCCGAGCAGGCGCCCTTCGACATCATCGTCGTGACGGCTGCGCCCGAGCACGTTCCCCAACCGCTGATCGACCAGCTCCGGCGCGGCGGCCGGCTGATCCTACCGGTCGGCCCGCGCTTCAGCGTCCAGCAGCTGCAGCTGATCGAGAAAGATGCCGCTGGCGAGATCACGATCAGGAACGTCTCACCGGTGATGTTCGTGCCATTGCGCCGGCCGTCGTAAACTGCCGCCCCATGCGCTTCGACCTGACCGATCTCAAACTCTTCCTGCACGTCGTCGAGGCCGGCAGCATCACCGCCGGCGCCGATCGCATGCACCTGGCGGTGGCCGCGGCGAGCACGCGGATCCGCAACATGGAGATCGAACTGGGCACCGCGCTGTTGAACCGCGATCGCCAGGGCGTGCAACCGACGCCTGCCGGCCGCACTCTCATCCATCACGCGCGTCTGTTGCTGCAACAGGCTGAGCGCATGCGCGGCGAGCTGAGCGAGTACGCCGACGGCTTGAAAGGCCACATCCGGCTGATGTCCAACACCAACGCGCTCACGGAATTCCTGCCGGAGCCGCTGAGCCAGTTCCTCGCCTCGCATCCGCAGGTCAACATCGATCTCGAGGAGCGCCTGAGCGATGAGATCGTCGCCGCGGTCGCCGATGGCCAGGCCGACATCGGCATCGTCGCCGGCACCGAAGACGTCACCGGGTTGGAAGTCTTTGCGTTTCGCGTCGATCGCTTCGTCCTGGTGACCGCCGCAGGCAATCCGCTCGCTGCCAAGGAGCGCATCGCGTTCGCTGACGCGCTCGATTGCGACTTCGTCGGCCTGGATCGCACCAGCTCGCTGCAACGATTCCTGTCGGAGAAGGCGGAGCGCACCGGACGGCGGCTCAAGCTGCGCGTGCAGCTGCGCAGCTTCGACGCCGTCTGCCGACTCGTCGAATGCAACGTCGGCGTCGGCATCGTTCCGGAAACCACTGCCGTGCGCAGCATGAAGACGATGTCGCTGCGACGGATCGATCTCACCGACGACTGGGCGCTGCGCAATCTGACCATCTGCGTGCGCCGCCTCGCGGACCTGCCACTGCACGCGCAGGAGCTGGTACGCGCCCTTGCTGGACCCCAAGAAATACAAAGGAACGCAACACATGCTTAGGCAGATCTGCACGGTTCTTATCGCGGCGAGCGTGGTCGGCACCGTGAGTGCCGAGACAGTCGTACTCCGCAACGTGCACGGCGTCACGCCGACACGCACGGGCATGCAATCGTTCACTGGGATCGTCATCGAAGACGGACGAGTGAAGAGCCTGATTACCGGCAGCGCCGCGGCAACGACCGCCGGCGCCACCGTCATCGACGGCGGCGGCAAGTACGTGCTGCCGGGGCTCACTGATGCACACGGCCACGTGCTCAACCTCGGCGAACTGAAGGTGCAGGCAGACCTTCGCGGCAGCACCAGCATCGACGACGCGCAGGCACGCATCCGCAAGCACATGGCCGCGAATCCGAGCTCGCGCTGGGTGATGGGCCACGGCTGGAATCAGGTCCTGTGGAATGAGAAGCGCTTTCCGACTGCGCGCGAGCTGGACGCTGTCGCTGCTGATCGACCGGCTGTCATGACGCGTGTAGACGGACATGCCAGCTGGGTGAACACGGCCGCCCTGAAGGTCGCTGGCATCACAGCATCGACGCCGGACCCGCAAGGCGGGCAGATCGTACGCGATGCCTCCGGGCAGGCGACTGGGGTGCTGGTCGATACGGCCCAGGCGCTGATCGAAAAGCGCATTCCGCCAGCCACGGATGCGGAAGTGAAGCAACAGCTGCTGGCAGCGATGAACGAGGTCGCGTCGCTCGGCATCACCGGCGTGCACGACGCCGGCATCCAGGCGCACACGTACGATCTCTATCGCGACCTCGCTGAGCACGGGCAATTGCCGATCCGCATCTACGCGATGCTGCACGACAGCCCGGAAGCCCGCAAAGTCATGCAGTCCGGCCCGCGCATGCCTGAGTTCGATGACCGCCTGCAGATGCGCGCGGTAAAAGTAATAGCCGACGGCGCGCTTGGTAGTCGCGGCGCTGCGCTGATGCAGGATTACAGTGATCAGCCGCACAACCGCGGCCTGTTGATGTACACGCGCGAGCAGATCCAGGAACTCGCGACGCTGACCGCCTCGAAAGGCTGGCAAATGAACGTGCACGCGATCGGCGATGCCGGCAATCGTCTCGTCCTCGACACCTTCGAAACGATGCTGACGAAGGAGCAGCGTCACGCGCTGCGTCCGCGGATCGAGCATTCGCAGGTGATCGCGCTCGAGGACATCAAGCGATTCGCACGACTGGAAGTAATCGCATCGATCCAGCCCACTCATGCCACTTCCGACATGAACATGGCCGAGGATCGTCTCGGACCGAAGCGCATCCAGGGCGCCTATGCCTGGCGCAAGCTGATCAATGCCGGCGTGCGACTCGCCGGCGGCAGCGATTTCCCGGTCGAGCTGCCCAATCCGTTCTTTGGCTTGTACGCCGCAGTGACCCGTCAGGATCGCGACGGTCGGCCACCGGGCGGCTGGTATCCGGAGGAGAAACTGACGCGCGAGGAAGCGCTGCGGCTGTTCACCACGGATGCTGCGTACGCCGCGCACATGGAGCATGCGACGGGGTCGTTGGAGCCGGGCATGTGGGCCGACTTCATCATCGTCGACCGCGATTACTTCAAGATCCCGCAGAGCGAGATCGACGACATCACGGTGATCGCCACCTATGTTGCAGCCAAGAAGGTGTCAGGCTGAAGCCTGACCCACAGGCCGGGTGTGGGTCAGGCTTCAGCCTGACTCTGCCTGACCGCCGGCTGCCGGCTCGTCATCCACACGCCAGCCAGCACCACTGCGCCTCCGATGATCGCGCGCAGTGACAGCGGCTCGCCGAGCACGACGCCCGTGATCACGCCCACGATCGGGATCAGGTTCGTGTAGACCCCCGCCTCGCTCGCATCCAAGTGCTTCAGCGCTGCGCTGTACATCATGTAAGCGAGGCCGGAGGCGCCCGCGCCGAGGTAGGCCATACCGAGCCAGCCACGCACGTCCACGTTCGGCACGCCGCCGGCTGAGATCTCAAATCCCGCCAGCGGCAGCAACATCACCGCACCGGCGCAGATGATGCCCGCGGTGACCTGCAACGCGTCATGGGTCGCGACCCGCTTCGCCATCGACGTGTACACGCCCCACAGCACTGACGACACGAACATCAGGACGTTACCCAGCAGACTCGCACTGCCCGCCTGCGCGGCCGAGCCCGAGAACACGATCAACACGCCGACCATCGACAGCACGATGCCGGTCCAGCGCAATGCCGACGCGTGCTCGCGCAGCCACACGACCGCGACCAGCGCCGTCATTGCAGGAATGCAGCTCTGAACCAGCGCGCCCTGCGCGGCGGACGTGTACACCAGCGAATAGTTGAATACCGCGTAGTACAGCACGACGCCGATCAGCGCCATCGTGATCATCGTGCCCCACGGCAGCGCCGACCAGCGTGAATGCGCTCCACCCCGCGCCTGGCGGACCAGCGCGCAAGCCAACAGCACCACTGCGCCAATCGACACACGCACGAACGCCAGCGTGAACGGCTGTACCTGGTCGTTGATGCCTTTGGTCACTACGAAAGTGCTGCCCCAGATCACCATCGTGATCAGCAGCATGACTATTGAAGCGAAGTGAGACTGCATCCGGTGTTCCGGCCCGTGTTCCCGAAAGGGCGCATTGTAAAGTACGATGCGCGCCGCGTTATAAGTTCGGAGAGTCGAAATGGCGAGCAAGCGAAAAACTCCCCGTCGCAGCGTGCGCAAGCCGACGCCGAACAAGCAACGCAGCCGTGCCCGCCACGCCGTGCTTGCGAAGCGCAAGCGTCCCGCCCAGTCCACGGGTGGACGTCGCACCTTGTATCCAGCGATCGAGCCGTACAACAGCGGCATGCTGCGCGTCTCCGGCGTGCACGAGATCTACTACGAGGAATGCGGCAATCCGAACGGCAAGCCCGCTCTGTTCGTGCACGGTGGCCCCGGCGCCGGCTGCGACAATCGCGCCCGGCGCTTCTTCGATCCCGATGCGTATCGCATCGTGCTGTTCGATCAACGCGGCTGTGGGCGCAGCCGGCCGCATGCCAGCTTGGTTGACAACACCACCTGGCACCTGGTGTCGGACATCGAACAGCTGCGCGCGCATCTCGGCATCGAGGGCTGGCTGGTGTTCGGCGGCTCGTGGGGCTCGACGCTCGCGCTCGCTTACGCGCAGAAGCATCCGGAGCGAGTCAGCGAGCTGGTCGTACGCGGTATTTTCATGCTGTCGCAGTTCGAGTTGCAGTGGTTCTATCAGGGCGGCGCGAGCGCGATCTTCCCTGACCATTGGGAGAACTACATCGGCGCGATTCCGGTGGAAGAACGCGGCGACCTGATCCAGGCCTTCTACAAGCGCCTGACCAGCGACGATCGCGCCACCCGGGTGGCAGCAGCGCGCGCGTGGTCGATCTGGGAAGCGGCCACCAGCTACCTGCACGTGAACGAAGAGCAGTTGCACAAGTGGGGCGAAGAAGAGTTTGCGATCGCGGTTGCCCGCATCGAGTGCCACTACTTCGTCAACCGCGGGTTCCTGAAATCCGAGGACGAGCTGCTGCGTAACGTGAAGATGATTCGCAAGATCCCGGCGGTGATCGTGCAGGGTCGTTACGACGTGGTGTGCCCGATGCAGACGGCGTGGAGCCTGCATCGTGCGTGGCCCGAAGCGGAGTTCCGCGTCGTGCCGGACGCCGGTCACTCGGCCTTCGAGCCCGGCAACACGCACGAGCTCGTCACTGCGACCGACAAGTTCCGGTAGGCCGACCGCCCTCGTCGATGATCCGGTGCGTGAGCAACCACTGGCGCGCATCCTGAGCGTCGCGCTCGAACCAGGCGCGCGCGGAGCCGAGCCGGAAGGTGTAGCCCCACGCGTCCATGTCGCGGCACATCTGCTGCGAGCTCACGCCGGCAATCTCGTTGGCCAGCAGGATCTGCAGGTAGCAGACGGCGTTCTCCTCGTCGTAGTCGCCACCAGCATCGCGCTCTAGTTGCGTGCGACGGGCATCCGCCATGCAGATGAAGTGACACGCCTCGTGCAGCACCGAATGCAGCGGAGTGTCGGAGCGGAAGTAGATGCGATTGCCGATGAGACCGGCTTCGCTCTCACCCCAGTAGGAACCGGGAATCGTGGTGCCGGATTCGAGCGTGACGGGTTCGAGGCGATAACGTGCGAGCAACTGGGCGATGGCGGCGAAGTGTTCCCCGGCTTCGATCACTTCACTCCTCGCGCTTGTAAGGCCGCTTGCACCCGCGCCGCCAGCGCGTCGGCCAGCGTCTGCAGTCTGTCGACCATTTGCGGACTGACCGCTTCCTTCGCGACCAGCTCCAGCTCGCGCGCCTGCTCGCTGACCGCCTCGAAGCCGAACATCGACCCGCTGCCGTAGATCTTGTGCGCGAGCTGCTCGACTTCCTTCGCGGCGCCGGCATTGCCGGCGCGAACCTTCGCGATCAGCTCGCGCAGGCCGCCGAGTTCGCCGGCGGTGCGCTGAATGTAGCGCCCGGCGATGTCGGCAATCTTCTGCTGCAGCTCGTCACGCTCGTCCATGATCGATTCCCTCCCAGATCGTCACGATCTGTTGGCCGAATTGCATCGGGTCGAACGGCTTGGCGATCACCGCGACCGCGCCCAGCTCGCGAAAGCGCGCCACTTCGGCGGGCATGGCCTTCGCAGTGACGAATACTACCGGGATGTCTACGAAGCGCGGATCCGCACGCATACGTTGCAGCGTCGTCGGACCGTCGGTACCGGGCATCATCACGTCGAGCAGTACCAGATCGGGCGTCATGTCAGGGAGCCGCTGCAGCGCCCGCTCGCCCGACTCGCAGACCTCCACTTTCAGGTCATCGACCAGGCCGAGAGCGAGCTGCACGATCTCGCGGATATCCGGCTCATCGTCCACGTACATCACCGTGCGCAGCGGGCCCCGGCTCATTCCGCGGCCTCCTCTTCACTCCTCGGGCGCGCCAGCCGACGCACGGTTGCGAGCAGGTGTTCCACCGAGTCTCGCGACTTCACCAACGCCGCCTGCACGCGCTCGGCGAGCTCGCGACTGGGCTCGGTCGCGCTGTAGAGAATGATCGGCGGCGCCTCGCTGCCCGCCTGATGCAGGACCGGCAGCAGATCCAGGCCGGAGCCGTCGCCCAGCGCGGCATCCAGAATCACCAGATCGAATCGCTCCGTTTCGATGTGAGCCCGCGCCTGCGCGAGCGAATGAGCGCGTATCACTTCCGCCTCGTCCGACAGCAATTCCTCGACCAGCTGCGTCAGCGACTCATCATCCTCCACGTGCAGGATCCGGGCACGTCGATCGCGCAGCTCCAGCAGCACGTTGTGGATCGCGTCGAGCAACCGGCTCGGATCGATCGGCTTCTGCAGCCAGTCAGCAAGCTGCAGCGTGCCGAGGCGATCGGCATCCGCGCTCGTGCGCGGCTTGGCCGTCATGACTATCACCGGCAGCGCTCGCGTTGCGTCATGCGTGCGTAGATCGCTGACGAGCTCCAGGCCGTCAGCGTCAGCCAGATGCAGATCGACCAGCGCAATGTCATACCGCGACTGAGTTACCGCGACCTTCGCCTGGCGCACGCTCGGGACCGCTGAAACGCGCATGCCGGCAGATTCGAGCACATCTGCGACCGCGCGCGCGAGATCCGGATCGTCTTCGCAGAGCAGCACTGCCGGCGCAGGAAGCGCGTCGTCGTCAGCGCGCACGGGCGTCGAGACCTCGTGTCGCGCCGGCAGCGTGATATGGAACGTCGTGTCCTCGCCCGGCACGCTGTCGAAGCCGATGCTCCCGCCGAGTCGCTCCACGATCGTCTTGGCGATCGACAATCCGAGGCCGGTGCCACCCTTGGCCCGCGAGTCCGAGCTGTCGGCCTGCGCGAAACGCTGGAAGATCCGCGAGCGGAACTCGGGTGCGATGCCCGGACCGCGATCGCGCACACTGACCCGCACGCTGTCGAGCTCAGCGCGAATCGCTACCGCTACGATCGCGCCGCGCGGCGAGAACTTCGCGGCGTTCGACAGGATGTTGGTCAGCACCTGGATCAAGCGATCGCGATCGACGAGCACACTGGCGTCGTCGCTGTCGGCCGCAAGCTCGATCGAGGCGCCGAACGTCTGCGCATACGCGCGATTCGCTTCGATCGCTTGCCGCACGATCGACTTCAGGGGTTGCGCGGCGAGCCGCAGCTCCAGCCGGCCGGACTCCGCACGCTCCAGGTCGAGAATGTCGTTGATGAGCCGAACCAGCCGCTCGCAATTCAGTTTCGCGATATCGATCAGCCGGGCTGCTTTGGCCGGCAGCGCACCGGCGGTACCGCCCGCGAGCAGGCCGAGCGAGCCGGAGATCGACGTCAGCGGCGTGCGCAACTCGTGGCTCACTGTGGAAACGAAGCCACTCTTGAGCTGCTCGATTTCCTGGCGCGAGGACAAGTCACGGATGATGCCGATGAACAACCGGCGCGAGCCGATGCGCATCTCGCTGATACCGAGGTCGACGGGAATCCGGCGGCCATCCTTGTGCAAGGCTTCGACCTCGCGGCGCTGCCCGACGATCCGCCCCTCGCCGGTCTGCAGATAGCGGCGGATGTAGCCGTCGTGCGCCGACGAGTGCGGCTCGGGCATCAGCACGCGCACGTTACGCCGCAAGATCTCCGCGGCGGTGTAGCCGAACAAGCGCTCCGCGCTGCGGCTCCAGGATTCGATGCTGCCGCTTTCGTTGATCGTCACGATCGCATCGAGCGCACCGTCGAGGATGGCGGACAACCGCGCTGCTTGATCGCGATGCGCCGTCTCGGAAAGCTTGAGCGCAGTCACATCGGTGTACGTGACGATGTACTTGCCGTCGTGCATGCGCTGGCCGCGCAGCTGTAAAACGGCCCCGTCGGCCCGGATTCCTTCGACCTCGATGGGCTCGCCCGCCGCCATGATGCCGGGGACCTTGGATCCATCGAGAACGCCAGTCTGATCAGTCACGACGAGCCTGGCGCCCATCCCGAGGATTTCGTTCCACGTCATGCCGGCCTGGAGTTTCAGCGGATTCAAGCCGCGCAACTCAGCGTAGCGGGCATTCCAGGCAATCAACTGCTGGCGGGAGTTGAAGACCGCGACGCCCTGGCTCACGTTCTCCATCGTCGAACGCAGCAGCGAGAACGTCTTCTCGACGGCGCGTTCCGCACGAACGCGGCGCAGGGTGTGCCACACGAGCAGCACGCCGGCGCCGAACATCACGACAATAGCCGCGATGAGCGAGACTCGAACCACGCTTTCGTTGCGCTCGAAGCGATGCTCGAAGGCCGTGCGGCGCAGCGCCAGCAGCTCGCTCTCATGGGTCTCGAAGGCAGCCGCCAGCTCGCGGATGCGATCCATCTGACGCCGACCGGTCCCGGTGCGCAGCAGGTCCGCGGCTGCAGCGGCGTTCTGCGAGCGGCGGGCCGTGACGACATCAGTCGTGAAAGAGAGTTGCGTGCGTGCGAGAGTCGCGAGCTCGCGAGCGATCTGTCCGGCCTCGCCCTCGCCCGCCAGCTTCGTCAGGCGGTCGAGTTCATCTGCGAGCGAGCGCTCGGCGTCGTAGTAAGGCTCGAGGGCTTCATCGCTGCCGGTCAGCACGTAACCCTGTGCGCCGGTTTCGGCATCCTTCAACGAAGAAATGACGGCGCGAAGCTGATCGAGAGTCGCGCGCGTCTGGCGTGCCTCGACGTAGGCAACGCGGCCCACGTTCAGCTCGCGCGAAAACAGCAGCAGGGCTGCGGCCGCTGCCAGAACGAGCAGCAACGCGGCGCCGACCGTCAGCCACAGAACCTGGCCAACCTTGGCCGGCGACGCCGCGGACGGCGCTACGGACGTCGCAGGGCTCACAGCGAGGCGAGTCTCCTCAACACCAGGCCGGCGAGGTCCTGCGCGAGCGCTTCGCGCAATACCGCCTGCTCGCGCTCTTTCGCCAGCACGGCCGTGGTGTCGTAACTGTAATCGCGCGTCAGCTCCAGCTTCTGCGGCGGTATCAGCTCGTTGCCGCCGCTCACGACGGAATACTCGACTGCATAGAACACTTCATATTCCTCGGGCGTGTTGCGCGCCGAAACCGACAGCACTCGTTGCCCGCTCTGGTCCTTGATGATCTTCACTGTCGCCGTCGCGTCGCTGGAATGCTCGGTCACTTTCGCGCCCGAAGCGCGCAGCCGCTCGCGCAGCGCCTGATTGAATTCGGTGTAGCGATCCTTGGCGTCGAGGTACGTCAGCGTCATCGTCGGCGACAACTTCGTTGCTCCCTGCAACCGCCAGCCGCACGCGCTGAGGGATAACACAGCGCAAACCAGCACAATGGCTGCTCGAATCGGCATGGCGTGACGCACGGCGAACCCTCGGGAAATGGGCCGCCATGTTCGCGGCGTCACGGCGGGCGGTCAACAGCGCCGACCCGGTGCAGCTTTTACCCCGCCAGCGCCTCTTCCTCGTCGGCGCGCTGCGCGGACAAGCGTGATTTCAGGCTGCATTCGTTGTCGACGACGTAGCCGTGCCGGCACACGATCGAGACGTGGCAGGCCACGCTGCGCTGGACGGCGCCGAGTTGTTCGGGGCCCGTGCGGCCGGGGCAATTGCGGCACAGTCCCGCGATTTCCAGCATCTCTGCCGTGTCGACGGCCGGACTCTGCTGCTGGCCGGTGTCTTCCAAGGCGGCGACGCCGAACGCGAACGTCAGCTGCAGCGCTTCGAAGTCCCCGGCGTAACGGCGCAATGCCGCCAGCAGCCGCTCCTTGATCCGCGGTGCTTCGCTGATGCTGGATTCCGGCAACACGACGACGAATGCAGCACCGCGCTCGCTGTCGAGCCGGCCGGTCCAGTCGATCTGCACGCGCACGACGCTTTCGATTGTCTGCACGATTCCACGCAGCATCTCCGCCGACGGGGCGACTTCGACCGCGGTCGCGCGCTCTGCCGCCGAGACCCCAAGCGTCAGTAGTGTCAGTTTCCGCCCGTACCGCTGCGCGCGCCGGATCTCTCCATGCAATCGCGTAAACAGCTCGCGCAGCGCGAAGGCACCCGAGTCGGCATCGATCGCGGCCGCTTGTTCGAGCGCGGCCTGCGCTTCCTTCAATGAGCGACGCAGGGCGAGCGTATTGAACGCAGCCGTGATGCGTGCCCACAGTTCCGCATCGGGCACGCGCTTGGAAAGATAGTCGTCGACGCCTGCGACGTAGCCGCGCTCGTAGTCGACGCTGGCTTCGCGCATCGTCAGCATGATGATGTAGGTGTCGGTGGCACCGCGGTGGCGCAGCGCTTCGGTGAACGAGATGCCGTCCATCACTGGCATCAGCCAGTCCGTAATCACGAGGGGATACCACTGCTGCTCGATGAGCTGCAGCGCCGCTTCGCCATTGGGAGCGCACGCGACTTCGAATCCCGCCGCTGACAGCCGATCGGCCATCAGCTCCAGCTCGAGCTCGTCGTCATCGACCAACAGCACGCGTGATGGCAGGGCACGCCCCAGGACCGACATCCGGGTCGCTATTCGCTCCGCCTTCATCCGAACTCTCCTTTCGCGTTCGTCCTTCCTACGAAATCGCGCGCGGAGTTTGCAGGAGAGTGCGCTGCGGTGAGTATCAGTCAGCCCGGCGCCCGCACGTCAGGTAATCCCCTAGTCGGTCGCATTGCACAAGTCACCTGACGCTTTTCTTCTAGTTCCTGAAGCTCGTATCCAACCGATCAATCTTCCTCAGCAACGCCGGCCACACCAGCGCGCTGCCCGCGCCTTTCGTCACCATGCGCGAGAACTCCGGCACCGTGTCGAGCACGGTCTGCGGGATCTCGATCAGCTCCGCCCCATTGCCCTGTGCGAGCAACTGCGCCTCGCAGGCACGTTGCAGCGTGAACATGTTGAGGAACGCGTCGCTGACGTTCTTGCCCACGGTCAGCAGACCGTGATTGCGCAGGATCAGGTTGCGCGTATCGCCGAGATCCTTCTGCAGCCGGCCCTTCTCGTCCGGGTTGAGCGCCAGACCTTCGTAGTCGTGATACGACAGGCTCAGCATCACCAGCGTTGCCTGCTGCGAGATCGGCAGCAGTCCGCCCTTCTGCGCCGACACCGCGACACCGGCCATCGTGTGCAGGTGGAGCACACAACCCGCGTCCTCGCGAGCAGCGTGGATCGCGCTGTGAATGGTGTAGCCGGCCGGGTTGATGTCGTACGGACTGTCCAGCGTCTTCTTGCCTTCGAGATCGACGCGCACGAGGCTCGACGCGGTGATCTCCTCGAACATGAAGCCGTAAGGATTGATCAGGAAGTCATGCGAGCCGGGCACGCGCGCCGAGATGTGCGTGAAGATCAGATCGTCCCAGCCGAAGTGCGCCACCATGCGATAGCAGGCTGCCAGGTCGACTCGCGTCGCCCACTCCTCCGCCGTGACCTGGTTGCGAACGTTGCTGAGCTCGCTGTCGACGACCCGCATTTGCATAAGTCACCTGTGACGATTGGCCAAACCGCTGGAATCGCCCAAAGCGTACGGCGCCAGCGCGGCCGGAACAAGCTCGGCTGTGGTGGATCGACCGGCGCTCTGACCTGGCACTTGGCCGGTTATCGGGCTGTAGGTCGGGCTTTAGCGCGACTTCCGGGCAAAAATCCGCAGAGCAGGAGTGAAGAAATCGAGTTAAACCACCGCCCAACACAAGGAGGTGGCCAATGCCCTACTCGGAGCTGCTGCGTGGACGCGCATCGTTAGGCGGACAGATCTATCTAGTCACTACCGTCACTCGCGACCGTGCCCGGCTGTTCACGAATCTTTACCTGGGTCGCATCGTCGTTCGTGAGCTGCATGCGCCAGCGACGACCGTATGCGCCAGAACACTGGCCTACGTCGTCATGCCGGATCACCTGCATTGGCTGCTGCAGCTTCAGTCGGCAAGCAATCTCAGCGAGGTTGTTTGGGCCGTCAAGGGCCGAACTTCATTCGAGATCAATCGGGCCAGGGATGCCAGAGGCAGCGTATGGCAGCCGAAATTTCACGATCGCGCGCTTCGCAGCGATGAGCATCTGGGAGCGGTTGCGCGATACGTAGTCTGCAATCCGATCAGAGCAGGGTTAGTGCGAGCGCTGCGCGACTACTCGTTGTGGGACTGTGTTTGGGCAGATGCGGAGTCGGGCTGAAGCCCGACCTACAGCGCGCTACAACACCTCGTTGGAAATCACACCGGCATGTCGCAAAGCGTGTTCGGCTTCCTCGATGCCGCGGACGACGGCGCCTTGCAGGCCGGCGGCGTGGGCGGCTTCGACGTTCATCAGGTTGTCGTCGAGGAAGAAGACGCTGGCGGGGTCGCAGCCGAGCGAGTCGATGACGTGCTCGAAAGCGTCGCGGTCGGGTTTGATCCGGCCGGTCAGGTGCGAAACGAAGCGGTGCTCGAAGAGCGCGCCGAGGCCGAACTCGTCTTCGACCCGGGGCCAGTGCAATGAATTGCTGTTCGAAAGCAGCGCACGGGTGACGTGGCCGGGAATGCGCGCGATCAGTTCGTGCGTGCCCGGGTACAACCCGGTCGGCCAGCCGGCGAACGATTCGAGGAAGGCGGTCGGAGCAACGCCCAGTTCCAGCTCCGCAACCAACTCCGCAGCGAAGGTGTCGGCGTCACAGCGGCCAGTCTCGAACGCACGCACCGCGGGCGAGTGGAGCCACCGATGCCAAAGCTCAGCCGGCGTCCACCGATCGGCGACCCACCCGAGCACAGTCGAGACGCCGCTGAGTTGTACGAGCACGCCGCCGACGTCGAACAGAACGACGCGGACTGGAGGCGCCGGCCTGCTCACACGACCACGTTGACGAGTTTGCCCCCGGGCGGAACGATCACCTTGCGCACGGGCTTGCCTTCGATCCATTTCTGGATCGTGGCGTCGGCCAGTGCCGCCGCGCTGATCTCGTCCTTGCTCGCGCTCGCTCCCACTTCCACCTTCGCGCGCAACTTCCCGTTTACCTGCACGACGACCTCGATCCGGTCCTGGACCAGCGCCTGCGGATCGGCATGCGGCCACGGGTGATCGATCAGCGGATCCGTGTGTCCCAGCTCTCGCCACAGCGCGTGACAGACATGCGGGGCGATCGGCGCGAGCATCTGGACGATGAGCTCGATGCCCTCGTGGCGCACGGCGCGGCCCTGCTCAGAACCGTCTGCGAAGTCCTTGAGCGCGTTCATGAGCTCCATGACGTGGGCGACCACCGTGTTGAATACGCGGCGACGACTGTAGTCATCCGTCACCTTTACCAGCGTCGCGTGCGCCAAACGACGCATCTCCCGCTGCGTCGGCGACAGTGCGATCAGCTCCTGACGCGGCCCGCTGGCAATCGGACCCCGCTCGACATGTTCCCAAACCATGCGCCACAAGCGCCGCAGGAAGCGCGCCGAGCCTTCGACACCGTCGTCGGACCACTCGAGCGTGTCCTCCGGCGGCGCCTTGAACATCATGAACACGCGAATCGCGTCCGCGCCGTAGCGCGCGACCAGGTCGGTGGGATCGACGCCGTTGTTCTTCGACTTCGACATCGTGCGCATGCCTTCCCACTGCACGGGAAGCCCGTCTTTGCGCAGCTTCGCGCCGATCTGTGCGCCGTTCGCATCGCACAGCGCCTCCAC
>DATJIP010000200.1:0-29604 GCA_035493235.1 Steroidobacteraceae bacterium | reverse complement strand
GCGCCGAACAGCTGGATGATCGACGCTTCGTTTGCCTTGAACTCAGCAGCGGCTTCGTCGAGTCGGTCGAGCGTGCGCAAGCATCGAGAGCGCAGGCCGCGAAACACCGCTGCGATCGGCTTCTGCGTGCTGCCGGGATGCGCCAACCGTGGCAGCACATCGTCGATGTCGCGCATCGCCTCTGCACACTGATCGGTGTGTGTCCGTGCCTGCGTCAGCAGCAATACCGCTTCGAAGTAGTCGGGATCGTCCTTGCCCGACAGCTTCGCCAGCTGATCCACGCCGGTCTGAGCGTGCGCGACTGCCGCTTCCGGATCACCCGCGATGACTTCCATGAATGCTCGCTCGAGCGCGAGTCGCGCCGTGAGCAGAGTGGGAGGAGCCGCGGGCAACTGCCTGGCAACCTCATCGAGCAGCTTCTTGGCTGGATCCGTCTCGCCCAGACCTACCCAGGCGCTCGCAGCGCCCAATTTCGCGTTGATCGCGGCATCGAGATTCGTGAGCTTGGCGCGCTCCGCGATCTCCAGCGCCTTGCCGAACGATTTCAGACTTTCCTGATGAGCGCCGAGGTCGAGCAGCGCCTGCCCGACCGTCGCATGCAGCTCGATCTGCCGCGCGGGCTGACCGGCAAACTGCTCGTCGATGCGCTCGGCGCTTTCACGTAGCAAATCGATCGCAGTAAGACTCGAACTGCCGCTCTCCTCGGGCGCCGTTCCTTTGAACAAGGAAAGCAGGAATGCGTTGATGTCCTGCGTGCGTCGAGCTTCGGCGCGCGCGAGGCGCGATTGATTGACAGCGAACGCGACGGCTCCACAAAGCATCAGAGCGGCGATGCTGGCGACGGCAACTGCCGCCGCGTGTCGGGCGACGAACTTCCGCACGACGTAGATCGTGGCGCCGCGACGAGCTTTGACCGGCTCGCCGTTCAAGTACCGCTGCAGATCTTCGCCCAGCGCGGCGGCCGTCGCATAACGCTCTTGCGGGTCGCGGCGCAATGCCATCGACAGAATGGCATCGAGATCACCGCGCAGTTGCTTGCTACGCGCGCCGCCGACGACACTCGACGCGGGTGGAATGCGACCGTCCAACGCGGCGCGGATCTTTTCCGCACGCGAACCCGAGAGCTGCAGCGGATGACCTCCGACCAGCAACACGTAGAGCAGCATGCCGAGCTGATAGATGTCCGTCGCAGTCGACACCGGCCCGCCGAGCAGCTGTTCGGGAGCGCTGTACTCAGGCGTTAGTGCCGCGTCCTCCCAGCGAGTCGCTGCCTCGCCCGACTCAGGATCCAGCAGCTTGGCAATTCCGAAGTCCAGCAGCTTCACCACACCTTCGTGTGTCACGAGCACGTTCGACGGCTTCAGGTCGCGATGCACGATCAGGTTCGCGTGAGCGTCCGCAACGGCAGAGACGACATTCACGAACAAGCGCACCCGGGCTTTGCTGTCGAGCGAATGCTCGTCGCAGTAGCGGTCGATGTGAGCGCCACGCACGTATTCCAAAACTAAATACGGCTGGCCCTCCCCGAGCGTGCCGGCGTCCAGCAATCGCGCGACGTGAGGATGCGTCAAGCGAGCCAGCGCCTGTCCCTCGCGGCGAAAGCGCTCCGCGACGCCGGAATGCAGGATCGAGCGGTTGAGGAACTTGATGGCGCAGCGGCCCTCGAAACGGCCGTCGGCGCGCGATGCCAGCCAGACTTCGCTCATGCCGCCGCGGCCGATCAGAGCTTCGACTTTGTACGCACCGATTTCCCGGCCGGTGAAGTCGGCGCCCGCTGACCAGGCCGGCGGAACGATTGGGGAGTGCGCGAGGAAGCCCTTGGCATCGATCTCGGCGTGCTCTTGCAGGAATCTGCGTAGCTCGGCCGCCACAGCGGGCTCGGTGACTGCGATCTCGGTCAGCCAGCGCTCACGCTCTGCCGGCTCCAGGTCCAGCGCCCGATCGAGATAGGGCGCCAGACGGTGCCAGGCAGCCGGGTCGGATGGCGCAGTGTGCATCGTTCGATGGTATCGGTCCGGCCATTCACCCGCTACGTACTGCGGTGCCGAGCTCGCTGCCGCACACTCGCGGGGCGCATGCAATCAGTCCTCCGTGTCCTTGTCGTGCTCGCTGTGCTGTGCGCCTGTTCGCGAGAGGCGGAATCTCCTCGCGCCGCGGGCCCTGCCGCCGCTGCAACCTCTTCGGCCGCGGCTCCCGCACCCGCACCCGAGCCCGAGGCGCCGCCTCTGCCATCGGTGCTCGATACGGTGATCGAGCCTCACACCGACGATCTTCCCGAGATGCTGCAGCGTCGCCAGATTCGCGCGCTCGTGGCAGTCGACCGCACTCATTTCTTCTTCGACCGCGGGGCGCAAAAGGGCATCACCGCCGAGGCGCTGATCGAATTCGAGCGTTGGGTCAACAAAGAGCTGAAGACGAAAAAGAACCTGAAGGTACAGGTGGTCGTGGTGCCCGTGCGGCGCGATCAGTTACTGCCGGCGCTGTTGAACGGACGTGGCGACGTCATCGCCGTGTTCGTCACTGACACGCCTGAGCGCCGCAAAGTCGTCGACTTCCCGACGGCGGGCTTTCAGGTCACCGAAGTCTTCGTCAGCAATGCCGCGACCGCGGCACCCGCGACTCGCGATGATCTGTCTGCCCGCGAGGTGTGGGTTCGCCGCGGCAGCGCGTACTTCGAAAGTCTCAATGACCTGAATCGGGACTTCGCCCAGCGCAAGCTCAAGCCCGTGGTCATTCGCGAGCTGGATCCGACGATCGAGGACGACGAAGCGCTCGAGATGGTCAACGCGGGCGTGATCCCCGCAACCGTCACCAATCGTTACGTGGCAAAACTGTGGGCACCCATCCTGCCGGAGCTGCGCGTGCACGAGACAGTCGAGCTGCGCTCCAATGCGCCGTTCACCTGGGCTGTGCGCAAGAACAATCCGCAGCTGCGCGAGCTGGTGGGCAAATTCCACCAGAAGCACGGCGAAGGCACGCTCTGGGGCAACATGAAGTTCCAGCAGTACTTCGTCGAGGGCAAGTTCATCCGCAATCCGCGCCGCGCCAAGGACGCCGAGCGCTTGCGAGAGACCCGCAAGCTGTTCGAACAATACGGCGCGCAGTACTCGCTCGATTGGTTACTGGTCGCGGCGCAGGCCTTTCAGGAGTCCGGGCTCGACAACAAGAAGAAGAGCCCCGTGGGAGCCGTCGGCATCATGCAGGTCATGCCTGCGACCGCGCGAGATCCGCGCGTGCGCGTGAAGAACATCGAGCAGCTCGATCGCAACATCGAAGCCGGTACGAAATATCTGCGACTGATGATGGACGATTACTTCGAGGCAGAGCCGATGACGCGCCTCGACAAGGGGTTGTTCGCACTTGCTTCGTATAACGCCGGACCAGCGCGCGTCGCGAAGCTGCGCAGCGAGGCGCGCAAGCTGCAACTGGACGAGAACGTCTGGTTCGACAACGTCGAGATCATCGCCGCACGCCGCATCGGCGCGGAGACCGTCACCTACGTGCGGAACATCTACAAGTACTATCTCGCGTACAAGCTGATGGAAGAACAAGGACTGCTGAAAAACGCGAGCGATCAGGTTCCTGCTGCGAATGGAAAGACGGCGCACAGCAGCGAAGCCACCAACATCAGCAGACAGATCAGCGCCGCCCACTTCAGTGTGTAGCGCTGGTGATCGCCGAACTCCACGCCCGCGAGGCCGACGAGCAGGTACGTGGAGGGCACCAGCGGGCTGAGAAAGTGCACCGGCTGACCGATCAGCGACGCGCGCGCAATCTCGACCGGCGCGATGCCGAACTCTTTTGCCGTCTCGGCAACGATCGGAATGACGCCGAAATAGAACGCATCGTTCGAGACGAAGAACGTGAGCGGCATGCTGGCCACCGCGGTCACCGGCGCAAGGTAGGGCCCGAGCGCCGGCGGAATGAGATGGAGCATGCTCTTCGCCATCGCGTCGAGCATGCCGGTGCCGCCGAGGATGCCGGTGAAGATGCCAGCAGCGAAGATCAACGAGACGACTGCGATCACGTTCTTGGAGTGCGCGGCGATGCGCTCGCGCTGGTCAGCGACTTTCGGAAAGTTGATCAGCAGCGCGATCGCGAACGCGACCATGAACAGCACTGGCAATGGCAGAACGCCGAGCACCAACGCGACGAGCAGAGCGAGCGTAAGAACCGCGTTGAACGCGAGCAGCTTCGGGCGACGCACGCTGTCTGCGCCTGACGGCGGCGGAACCAGCGCGCTATCGGCGATCGATGCATCGTCCGTCGCTGCCGCACTCAGCGACAGATGACCGAGTCGCTGCTTTTCGCGCCGACCGAGCAACCACGCGAGACCAAGTACGCCCGCTATGCCAGTCACCATCGCGGGCAGCATCGGCAGGAACACATCGGCAGGATCCACGTGCAGCGCGCTGGCAACGCGCGCGAGCGGACCGCCCCAAGGCGTAAGGTTCAGCGTGCCGTTCGCCAGAATGGTGACGCAGGTGAGACTCAGCGGATCCAGACGCAGCCGACGATAGAGCGGCAACATCGCAGCGACCGTGATCATGTACGTGGTCGAACCATCGCCATCCAGCGAGACCAGCGTCGCGAGCAGCGCCGTGCCGACGACGACCTTCAACGGATCGTTGCCGACGACGCGCAGGATCGCAGCGATCAACGGATCGAACAGTCCGACGTCGATCATCAGGCCGAAGTAGAGGATCGCGAACATCAACATCACGCCGGTCGGCGCCAGCGTGCGCAGGCCCGCGAGCATCATCTCGCCGAGCTGCGCGCCGCCGAAACCGCCGAGCAGCGCAAACAGCACGGGAATGCTGATCAGTGCGACCAAGGGCGAAAGTCGCTTGGTCATGATCAGCGTCATGAAGGTCACGACCATGCCGAAGCCGAGCCAGGTCAACACCGCAGTCAGGTCCTCCGAATCAACGGCAGCACGACGTGCGACGCGTGCTCTTTGTCGACGAACACGCGGTTGCTCGCAACGCGCATTTCCCGGCCGCCGCCTTCGGGCGCACCGGTGTTCAAGTTGAGATCGAAGTGCGGGAAGTTGCTCGACGACACATCGAGGCGAATCCGATGGCCGCGCTTGAACAGATTCGAGGTCGGGAACGCGCTCACCTTGATGCGATAGACCTGGCCGGGCGTCAGCAGCGACGGCCGCTCCCACGAATCGCGATAGCGACAGCGCAGGATGCCGTCGGTGAGATTCATCGCGTAACCGTGCGGGTAGTCTGCGTTCGGCGGATACACGTCGAGGAGCTTGATCGTGAAATCGGTGTCCGGCTGGTTCGAGGCGATCCACAGCTCGGCTTCGATCGCGCCGGTCAGTTCGACGTCACGATCGAGCGGCGCAGTTTGAAACACGAGCACATCCGCGCGCTGGTCGAGCGACCTGTTGTCGAACGCTCCGCCGACCATCACCGGTTGGCCCGAAGTGACCGTGCCGCCGATCGTCGGCACGGGATCGCGCGGATCGTAGGTGTAGCTGCGCGGTTGCGCGTCAGCGGTCGGTGTTGTCTGCGACAACCCGCCGTCACCATGCAGATAGAAAGGAGTCAGCACGGTTGCCACCAGCGGCCACTGCTTCTCCGCGCGCCATTGCCCGCCGTGATCCATTCGACCGGCGGCATTCTTGCGACCGGTGCCGCCGCCCATGACGAAGATCCGCACGGCCGGCTCGGCATCGACTTCATTCTTCGCGCCCTTCAGCCAGCGGTCGAACCAATGCATGCGCAACGTCAGCAAGTCGGGCGCGACGTTGCCGGCGAGCTGCGCAGCCGGTCCGAAGTCGACCTCGCCGGCGAACGTCTCGTGATTGTTGCCGTGAGTCCAGGGACCCAGGATCAGGCGCTGCGGACTGCGCTTGCGCTTGCTCAGCGCCAGATAGTTTCCGGTAGCCGTGCGCGGATACGGGTCGTACCACGATGACATCCAGACGATCGGCACATCGCTGAAGCGATCGTACGAGCCCTCGGCGTAGATGCCGACCTGCTTCCAGAAATCATCGAAGACGCCGTGCTCCCACTGGTCGAAGACGTAGTCTTCGTAGTCCGGCACGAGACTCAGCGGCGAATGCCCGCGCGACCACGGCATGCGACCGAACCATTGCTTGATGTCGACGGCCTGCAGCGCTGCGCGCTTCGCCGGATCGTTGCGGATCTCCGGCGCTTCGAGCGCCTGATTGAAAGCCCACGTCACCTGCTTGAGCTCGAACGCGCCGCCCTGGCGAATGCCACCTTGATATGCGTTGGCGAATCCGCCGGAGTCGACGAACATCGCTGCGAGCCCGGGTGCAGCGAGACATGCCAATGCTGTGATCGTGTGCGCGCCGTATGACAGACCCTGCGCGCCGATGCGACCGTTGCACCACGGCTGCTTCACGATCCAGGCGCAGCAGTCGTAACCGTCGCGGCCGTCGCTGAGATATTTGACGTACTCGCCCTGCGAATTACCTCGACCGCGGCAATCCTGGAACACGACCGCGTAGCCGTGGCTCGCGTAGAGGTTCGCGATCTCCTCGCTCGCATGACGGCGGGTCTTGGCCGATTTGCCGTAGGGAGTGCGCTCCAGAATCACCGGCACGGGCTGCTCGAGCCGTTTGCCGTTCTTTGCCGGCAGATAGATGTCCGTCGCCAGCTTCACGCCATCGCGCACGGCAATCATGACATCGCGCTGGACGATGACGCCGAACTCGCCCCGCGTGATCTCTGCGAAGACGCGCGCGGGTACAGCCAGAGCGGCTGCCAACTGCAGAAAGCGCAAGGCGAACTCGCGACGATCGATCATGCGCTACGGTACCATGGCGCGAGTGCCGCCCTCCTCGTCCCGTCACCTGCCGCTGCTTGGAATCGCGCTGAAGCTCGCCTCGGTCGCCGTCTTTGCCGGCATGACCGTTTGCGTCAAATTCCTGGGACGCGACGTCCCCAGCGGCCAGACCATCTTCGTGCGCGGCGTGATCTCGGTCGTGGTGCTGGCGCTGATCGCCTGGGGCACGGACGGGCTGCACCTGCTGAAGACGAGCAACTGGCGCCGGCATGCGCTGCGCTCGTTGTCCGGCACCGCCAGCATGTTCTGCCTGTTCGCGGCGGTCACGATGCTGCCGCTAGCCGATCTCACGGCGATCACTTTCACGGCGCCGATGTTCCTGACCGTTCTCGCGATGGTGTTCCTGGGCGAGCGGATTCACCGCTTCCGGTGGACGGCGTTGGGCATCGGCTTCATTGGCGTTCTCATCACAATCGGTCCGCACCTGTCGTTCGGGCACGGCGCTTCGGCCGGCGTGCTGTTCGCGCTCGCGAACGCAGTGCTGTCGGCCACCGCGATGGTCTTTCTGCGCAGCATGAGCGGCGGCGAACACGCGATCACGATCACGTTCTACTTCTCTCTGACGTTCATGGTCTGCGCCGCGCTGACTGCGGTTCAGGGCTGGCCGATGCCGACGCCGATGCAGTGGCTGCTGATCGTGCTCGCGGGGCTGTTCGGCGTGTTCGGCCAGCTGCTGATGACCTACTCGTATCGCTATGCCGAAGCGTCGACGATCGCGCCGCTCGACTACAGCAACATGATCGTCGCCATCGTCATCGGTTACGCGTTCTTCGACGAGATCCCGGCGCTCTCGATCTGGATCGGCGCGCCGCTGATCCTGGCCTCGGGACTGATCATCCTGTGGCGCGAGTATTACTTGAAGAAGCAGCTCACCTCGCCCCTCAACCAATAGCCGCGGCGTAACGGAACACGGCCATGGCGATCACAGCGAGGCCGAGCAGTGCCGCGGCCACTCGCGCACCGACGACAGATCCACGGCCGAAGAAACCGGATACGAACGACAACAGCGCGGCCGTCGCTCCCGCGATGAGCACGATGCCGCCGACGGACCTGTCATGCGGATGCAGGACGGCCATCATGTAGATGCCCGAGATGATCGTGAGCAACGATGCGATCCCGGCGGCCGGACCGACCTTGCGCCCGATCGGCCGCACCCATTGCCCGAAGCCTTCATTGCCCTGCTTCGCAGCGAGCGGCAGGATCACAGACGCCATCACGAAGACGGAGCCGGCCCAGAAAACGCCGCCCAGGATGTGCACGGCTCGCGCCAGCAGGATCAACAATGCGCTCGACATGATCGGTATCCTCCGTTGATATTCGATATACAGCGTGTATAACCAATCCATGGGTGTCAAGGGCAAGAGCAAGCCGCGCCGTTATCGAAGCGAGCTGCGCGACGCGGCGGTAGATGTGACGCGCACGCGCATCATGCAGGCGTCTCGTCGATTGCTGACCGGCGGTAAGGATCTGCCCGCCTTCTCGCTGGACGCGGTGGCGCGCGAGGCAGGCGTTACCCGGCTGACCGTGTACAACCAGTTCGAATCCAAACGCGGGCTGCTGGAAGCCGTGTTCGACGACATCGCCGAACGTGGCGGATTGTTCGAGCTGCGCTCGGTGCTGGCCGAGGCGGACGCCATGGCGTCCTTGCGGCGGGTCGTCGCGGTGTTCTGTCGATTCTGGGCATCGCACGATCGCGTGCTCGCCAAGCTTGCCGGGATGACCAAGCTCGATCGCGACATCGCGGCCAGCCTGAAGCAGCGGACCGAACGCCGCCGCGGCGTCCTGACGGTGCTGGTCAAGCGACTGGCGCGCGGACGTGCACCCGACGACCTGGTCGACGTGCTGTTCACGCTCACCAGCTTCGAAACCTTCGAGGCGCTCTCGGTCCGTCAACGCAGCGCCGCGGCCGTGGAAGCCCTCATCTGGCAACTCGTCGAAGATTCCGTCCGGTCATATACCTGAGCCGCTCCCGCTACTAACCTCACGGTGCAATGCCTGGCGAGCCCCGATTGCGACATAACCCGCTGATCGACCCGCGCGAGCTCGAGCAGTTGCACGCTCAGTGCTTCTCGTGGGCGCTCACGTGCGTCCGAGGCCAGCGCAGCGAGGCGGAGGATGTTCTGCAGATGACTTACCTGGCGATCATCGAAGGTCGCGCGCGCTTCGACGGCGCATCCAGCCTGAAGACCTGGATGTTCGCCGTGATTCGCAACCAGGCGCGGTCGCGCTCGCGGCAGATCCGGTACGCGCTGCAGTCTCTCACTCGTATCGCCGCATTCGCTGCCGACGAGCAGGCCAGCAGTGATACGGATGCGCACAGCGATCGCATCGTCGCGGCCTTGCATGCGCTGCCGAACCGGCAGCGCGAAGTCCTCGACCTGGTGTTCTATCGCGGCCTTGCGATTGCCGAGGCCGCCACCGTGCTCGGGATCGCGCTCGGGACGGCCCGCGTCCACTACGAACGCGGCAAGGCAGCGCTGCGCCAGCAGCTCGATGCGCCGGAGCGCACGCTATGACCGAACACCACGAATCGCAGCTTGCCGCCACGCTGCGCGCTGCGCTGGAGCAACGCGACCGCGTAGTGAGGCCGCCGCGCTTTGCGACGATGTGGACCGAACGCAGCGCGCGTCGTGGAATTGGGTTCGCATGGCGCCCGCTCGCCGCGAGCGCGATCTGCGCGCTCGTCGTTGCAGGCATCGTGTGGAGAGCAACCGACCACTCGGCGGCGCAGATCGATCCGCAGCTCGCGCATCAATTGTCCTCTGCCGATTACTGGCGTGTGCCGACAGACAAGCTGCTCGCCTACGAAGCCGCTCCGTTGCGCGCCGATCTCCCCGCTCCCGCTGGCTTTCAGATCTCGCTCGAGGAATCAGTACTATGAATCTGCAGATCGTCCGTGTCGCGCTCCTGTGTCTGGCTGTCGCACTCGCCGCGCCGCTGCATGCCGCGGAGCAGCCGGATAAAGATGACTGGATCAAGGGCCGGCTGTTCGGTCCGGAGCTGGTGCTCAAGCATCAAGGCAAGCTCAAGCTGACCGAGAAACAGCGCGACGCGATCGGCGCCGAGCTCAAGCGCGTGCAGGCACAAGCTGCGGAGAGCGATTGGACGCTGATGAGCGAAGCCTCAGGCCTGCAGGAGTTGATCGACCAGCATCCGGTCGATTCCAAGGCGGTGATGACCAGTGTCGATCGCATCTTCACGGCGGAGAATCGCAAGAAGCGGCTGTACGTCGAGATGCTGGTCAACATCAAGAACCTGCTGACGGACGAGCAGGTCGCGTATCTCAAGAGCGTGAGCGACCAGAAATGAACGCCAGGCTCGCAGCGATGGTGCTGGCCGCTGCGTTCGTCGTCGCGTGCGGCGGTGGCGGCCACAACGATCCAGCGCCGGTGACCCCACCGCCGACTCAACAGCCGCCGCCCGCCACGATCAGCAAGGCCGATGCGTATCGCTTCCTCAATCAAGCGACGTTCGGCGCGACAGCCGCCGAGGCGCAGAACGTCATTACTCTCGGCTACGAAGCGTGGATCGATCAGCAACTGCAACGTCCCGCCTCGCTCGAACTGCCGCACGTCCAGCAGGTATTCGCGACCTATCCGCCGGGCGCCGACTTCACCAAGCTGCATGAAGATCGCGTGGACATCTGGCTGCGACACGCGCTGCATGCGCCGGATCAACTGCGTCAGCGCGTCGCCTTCGCGCTCTCGCAGATCATGGTGATCTCGCAGTCGAGCGCGCTGGTCGGCTATCCGTGGGGCTGCGCGAGCTACTACGACATGCTCACGCAGAACGCCTTCGGCAACTTCCGTGAGCTGATGGAGAACGTGACGCTGCATCCGGCCATGGGTGTGTATCTGTCGATGCTCGGCAATCAGAAGCCCGACGTCGCCCACAACATTCGTCCGGACGAGAACTATGCGCGCGAGCTGATGCAGCTCTTCACCGTTGGCCTGGTCGAGCTGAATCTCGACGGCAGCGTCAAGACGGATAGCGCGGGCCAGCCCATTCCCACCTACGACCAGGACATAGTCCAGGGTTTCGCGCACGTCTACACCGGCTGGACCTACTCGGGCGCGCCCAGCTTCGCGGCTGCGATACCGACGATTGCCAACCAGATACGGCCCATGCAGGCGTATTCCGAGCAGCACGCGACAGGCACGAAGCGAATGCTGAGCTATGCGGGCGCCGTCTCAACTATCCCCGCAGGCCAGACGCCCGAGCAGGATCTCGACGCCGCACTCGACAACATCTTCAACCATCCCAATGTCGGGCCGTTCATCGCGAAGCGACTGATTCAGCACCTGGTGACGAGCAATCCGTCGCCGCAGTACGTTGAACGTATCGCGCGCAAGTTCAACGATGACGGCGCCGGCAAGCGCGGCAATCTCGCGGCAGTGATCAAAGCGATCTTGCTCGATGCCGAAGCACGCACGGCGCCCGCGAGCGCAACCGCCGGCAAGCTCAAGGAACCGCTGCTGCGACTCACGCAACTCTGGCGCGCCTACGACGCCAGCTCCCAGAGCGGCAAGTACAACGTGCAGAACATCACGGGGCTGATCGGTCAGGGACCGTTGCAGGCGCCGTCGGTGTTCAACTTCTTCAGTCCGTTCTACGCACCGCCGGGCGAAATCGCGAACCAGGGATTGGTTGCGCCCGAAATGCAGGTCACGACGGAATACCTGTCGAGCCTGTGGACCGATTACGTGTTCGCGCTCGCCTTCTGCTACACCACGATGCCCGTTCAAGGCTGCCCGGCGGTACCGCCGGCGTTGCAACCCGACCTCGTCACCATCGACGCGAGCGCCGAGCGTGCAATGGCAGCCAATCCACAAGCGCTCGTCGACACGATCGCAGACAAGCTGGTCGGTGGACCGCTGTCGAGCACGCTCAGCACGGAGGCGAAGAGCATGGTCGAGCGGGCGCCGGCCAGCGAGACGGCGCTGCGTGTCGCCGAGGCGCTGTACCTGATCGCGAGCGCACCTGAAGTAGCACAGCAACGCTGAGTCCGGAGCCTGCATGGACAACTTCAATCGTCGACGCTTCCTCAAGTGTGCTGCTGCCGGCGGACTTGCGTACGCGTTCGGTCGCACGCCACAAGCTGTGTCAGCCGCAACGATCAGCAGTAGCGCCGCATTCGCCGACTACAAGGCGCTCGTCTGCGTGTTCCTGTTCGGCGGCAACGACTCTTTCAACATGGTCGTGCCGCGAAGTGCTGCCGAGTACGGGGTCTACGCAGCCTCGCGGCAGAATCTCGCGATCGCACAAGCGAGTCTTCTCCCGATCAATTCGCTGGTGCCGGATCCGAACGGCGCGCTTTATGGCTTGCATCCGTCCATGAGCGAGCTCGCGACGTTGTTCGAGCAGGATGAGAAGTGCGCGATCGTCGCGAACCTCGGGCCGCTCATCGAGCCGACGACGAAGGCGCAGTACCAGGCGAAAGCGACGCATCTGCCGCCGCAGCTGTTCTCGCACAACGATCAGCAGGACCAATGGCACGCACTCAAGGGCGAAGCGACGCTGAAATCCGGTTGGGGCGGGCGCATCGCCGATGCGCTGCTTGCGCCGGGAGCGGCGACGCCGCTCACTCAATCGCTGGCGGTCAATCTCTCGCTGTCCGGACAGACACTGTTCCAGGCAGGCGTGACTTCGGTTCCGTACACGATGGGCGCGACCGGGCCCGTGCCCTTCTTCGGACTGGAAGGTGCCGATGCCTACACGCTGGCGCGACGCGCGGCATTCGAGAGAATTCTGTCCGCCAACCACGCGACTGTGTACGAGCGTGCCTATGCGACCGTGCAGCAGCGTGCTCTGCAAGGAGCCGCGAGAATCAACGACGCGCTGGCGAGTGTGCGCAGTCCGAATGCGGTGCCGTTCGCTACAGCATTTCCGACTACACCGCTCGGGCAACAACTCAAGACCGTCGCCGAGCTGATCGCTACGCGCGACCAACTCGAAGTGAGCAGGCAGATCTTCTTCGTCGCGATCGGCGGCTTCGACACTCATGATGCGCAGACGCAGGACCAGCCGCAGCTGCTCGGCAATCTGAGCAGCTGCCTGGCCGCGTTCTATCGCGCCACCGTCGAGCTCGGCATCGCAGCCGGCGTCACGACGTTCACGCAATCGGATTTCGGGCGCACGCTCACGTCGAACGGCGATGGGACTGATCACGCGTGGGGCGGCAATCAACTCGTGATCGGCGGCGCCGTCGCGGGCCGCACGCTGTACGGCCGCTATCCGCTGCTGCAGATCGACGGACCGGACGACGTCGGCGGCGGCCGCATGATTCCGACGACATCGTCCGATCAGTACGCCGCCACGCTCGCCAGGTGGTTCGGAGTGGCCGACTCAGCCCTGACGAGCGTCGCGCCTCACCTCGGCAATTTCACCGCGGCGAATCTCGGCTTCCTGCAAACGTGAGCCTGCTGCCCTAATTGCATTGGCCCACGGGCGACAGCGCGGAGAACCAATTGTCCGCGTCGTAGTTGAACGTGCCGACGTCGCGCACGCGCAGGTTCAGCAGCATGCCGTTCACCGGCACCGGCAGTCCCGGCGGCGTGTTCGTTGCCGCATAGAACCGCGCGACCGCGCCGTTGACGACCAGCTCGCCGCTCTGGAACGTCGCCGTAGTGTCGAGCGAGTAGAACAGCGGCACGCGGGTTTTGACCGCGTAGAGGCCATTCATACAGCCGGCGCCGGAGAATGGATTGAGGGTCGCCGTGATCCGGCCATCGACGGATAACGTCTCGTTCCAGGCTCCGTAGTCCGTGACTCGATTCACGCGATAGTCGTTGAACGTGTAGGCGTCCGCGAAGACTCCGTAGCCCGGCTCCGTCTGAGTGACCGAGAACGAGCCCGCGGGAAACAGAATGTCTTCGGCGTACACATCATTGCTGTTGATCAACGTGCGAACGACCGACAGGTGGTCCGCGGCGAACTTGTTGCCGTAAAAGCCGGAGGGCGCGGGTGGCGTAGTGATCACGTCGCGGCGCTGGTCGTTGTAGCCATTGATTCGGAACGTTGAGGTGTCGGGGCCCGATCCCACGACCGAGGCCATCGAGATGTCGCCGTGCAAAGCGATGTTGTAAGCCAGCGTGGTGTCGTCGCTCTGAGCCGGCGTCACCGTGATGTAGTGCAGGGTGAACTCGCCCGATGCATTGCCAAAGCGAATCCCGGATAGCGTTTCGGGCCGGAAGGTATCGGCCGGCAAAGTGAGAGCGGCGGGACCATTGAACGTCCCCTCGATCGAGCCCAGCACGCGCGTCTGGCATTCGGTGAAGCGCAGGCGCAGGACCCGGGGTTGGACATCCGGCATGCTCGCCTTGAACGATCCCGAGGTGCTGCAGGGAATCGTCATGCCCGCGGGCGTGCCCAGCAACGCTGCGGGCGTCGTTGCGGCATTGACCTTGCGCAACATGAAGTCGGCGAAAAAGAGCACGTCGTCGACGTGCCCGGTCACCGAGCGCGGCATATCGGCCTTGAATAACGTAGTTTCGAAGGCGGACGCGGCCTTCTGCTCCGTGTCGAGCACGATCGGGCTCGCCGTAGCAATTGCGGTCGACAAGAGTAGACCCGCGCCAGTGAAAGAGCGGAAAGAGAGATTCATGAGACGCTCCGTGTGTCGGTTGTTGTGTAATCTGCCCGCTGAGACAGGCGCATCGATCGTAGCAAACGGAGATCTCGGCCATGACAAAACTGCGCGTTCAAGCATTCACGATCTCGCTTGACGGTTTTGGAGCCGGTCCGAATCAGGGTTTGGAGCAACCGCTCGGCGTCGGCGGCGAGACGCTGCACGGCTGGATGATTCCCACGCGCACGTTCCAGGAAACGCATGGTGACGGCGGCGGCACGACCGGCGTCAACGACGACTTCGCAGCGCGCAGCTTCGAAAATCTCGGCGCCTGGATTCTCGGCCGCAACATGTTCGCGCCGAGTCGTGGCGCGTGGCAGGAGGATGGTTGGCAAGGCTGGTGGGGCGACAACCCGCCGTATCACACGGACGTGTTCGTGCTCACGCATTACCCGCGCGCGTCGCTGCGCATGGACGGCGATACGACTTTCCATTTCGTCACCGAGGGAATTCACGCGGCACTGGCGCGCGCCAGGTCGGCGGCCAAGGGACGCGATGTGCGAATCGGCGGCGGCGCGGCCACGATCCGGCAGTACCTGAGCGCCGGGCTGATCGACGAACTGCACGTGGCGATCTCGCCGGTCCTGCTCGGCTCGGGCGAGCATTTGTTCAACGGGATCGACCTCTTGAAGCTCGGCTATCGCTGTGTCGAGCACGTGCCAACGGCGGAAGCGACGCACATCGTCCTGAGGAAATGAGGCCGGGCTTGAACCTGCGCGTTCGCGCCCGCATCCTGCGCTCATGACTACTCGACTCAAGCTCGACTTCGTGTCGGACGTCTCCTGTCCCTGGTGCGTGATCGGGCTGCGCTCGCTCGAACAGGCGCTCGAGCGCGCCGGCGATACCGTGACCGCCGACATTCATTTCCAACCGTTCGAGCTCAATCCGCAGATGCCCGCGGCGGGCCAGGACATCGTCGAGCATCTCGCGCAGAAATACGGCTCGACGCCGGAGCAGCTGCGTCGCAATCAGGAAGCGATCCGCGCGCGCGGCGCCGAGCTCGGCTTCACGTTCGACATGGGCAAGCGCTCCCGCGTCTACAACACGTTCGATGCGCACCGGCTGCTGCACTGGGCCGCGGCCGAAGGCCGACAGCGCGAATTGAAGCGCGCCTTGTTCGCTGCGTACTTCACCGAGGGGCGCAATCCGAGCGATCGCGACGTGCTGGTCGAGGTCGCGGCACAGGCCGGGCTGGATCCCGTGCGTGCTCGCGAAGTGCTGGAATCAGGCCGCTATGCCGACGAAGTTCGCGAGCGCGAACAGTTCTACGGTCGGCAGGGGATCAGCGCCGTGCCGTCCGTGATCGTCAACGACAAGTACCTCATCCAGGGCGGACAGCCCGCCGAGATTTTCGAGCAGGCGCTGCGCCAGATCGCTGCCGAGGCCGCTGCAACGGCTTCTCGAACCAGTGATGCGCATACGGCTCATCGTTGAACGCTGTCACTTCCGCATAACCGCTGCGCCGATACAGCGCCTGGGCTTCCTGCAGCGAGCGATTGGTTTCCAGGCGCAACGTTCTGACAGCGAAGCCGACCGCGTGCTGCTCGAGCTCGGCGAGGATTCGGCCGCCGACACCTAATCCGCGCGCGGCGCTGTCGACCCACATGCGCTTGATCTCGCCGATTCCGTCTTCCTTCACCTTCAGCGCGCCGCAGCCGACGGCGCGTCCAAAAGCGCGCGCGACCAGAAAGACCCCTCGAGAACCGCTCAGCTCGCGCGGCGTTGCGCTGATGCTCCTGCCCGGGTCGAATCCTGCATCGAAGCGAGTCGCGAGTTCGCGGTAGTACGCATCGAGACAGCGGCGTGCATCGGCGCTGTCCGCGGGCTCGGGAGTGATCTCGATCTGCGAGGAGTACAGGAGTCGATTTACAGTGGACATGGCCGCGAGGAGCTCCGAGCGCTGCGCGCCATCCAACGGCTCCAGCAGCGAGGCGGCGAACGCGTCGGACTTCCTGTTGTAAGTGCGCAGCTCCTTCAAGCCCTTGCTCGACAGCCGTACCATGCGTCGGCGCGCGTCGCCCGCGTGAGTCTCGCTGATCACCAGCTTCTGCTTCTCGAGCGAGCGCACCAGCCGGGTGGCGTAGCCGGCATCCAGCCCGAGCTTGGTCCGCAGCGATCGCACGTCCTCGCCGAGGCTACCGATCTCGTAGATCAGACGTGCCTCGCCGAGCGGCCGGCCCATCCCCAGGAAGTTCTGGGCGAGCGCGCCGATGCGTTGCGTGAGAGTGCGATTGAAGCGCCGGACGGTCTGCAGGTCGGGATGTCTCATTCTTTGACTATAGTCAAAGAATGAGCCTTTTCACAAGAACTGCCGTGATGGCCGGCACCAGGAAGATCAGCGCGAAGACCGGCAGCTCTTCGCTCGCGGAGTAGCCGGCCTTCGCCACGCCGGTCCACATATTGAAAGCGGCGATGGCGAGCCATAGTGCGACGAACGCGACCGTGGCCGTCGTCATGGCCGCAGGGTAATTGGAGGAAAACTGCTTGCCGAGGATGAAAAAGGCCGCCAGCAGCAGGAAGCCCGTGAGCAGGAACAAAGGGGTGCGCATCGTGGCCAGCTCCTAACGATTCTCCACTTATACTGTAGCGGAACCCGACAGTGGGGTCGGCACTTGTAAGCATCCATGAAAACTGCACTCACCTTTGCAACTCTTATCGTGGCAACGGCGCTCACTGCTCCGGTGCTGGCTCAGACAGACGACGCACGCAGCTTCACCATCGGTGATTTTCAAGCGATGGCGCTGCGCGACGGCACGATCTCGCTGCCGAACGACAACAAGGTGTTCGGCGTCGGCCATACGCCTGCGGAAGTCGCGGGGCTGCTGCAAGCGGCCAAGCTGCCTGCCGACCACTTGGAGCTCTCCCTGCAGCCGCTGCTGGTGAAGACGGCGGATCGCGTGATGCTGTTCGACACCGGCGCGGGCGGCAACATGGGCGCGAGCGCCGGCAAGCTGGCTGCGTCCATGACCGCCGCCGGCATCGCGGCCGCGACCGTCACCGACGTTTTCATCTCGCACTCGCACGGCGACCATGTCGGCGGGCTCTTGAACGCATCCGGTGCCCTCGCCTTCCCGAATGCAACGATTCACATCTCTGCGCCTGAATGGGCCTACCTGAAAGGAATGACTGCGGAGCAAGCTCAGGGCGCCGGCGTGGGCCAGCACGCCAAGCTCATCGCTGCGATCACACCGAAGGTCAGTGCGTTCGAGCCGGGCGCCGACATCATTCCCGGGGCGGTGAAGGCGGTCGACATCAAGGGCCACACGCCGGGGCATTCCGGCTACATGATCCGCTCCCAGAACAAGTCCCTGTTCTATGTCGGCGACACCGTGCACCACTTCGTCGTGTCGACGCACAAGCCGGAGTGGCCGTGCGGCTTCGACGGCGACGCCGCCACTTCAGAGGCCAGTCGCAAGGCCGTGCTCGGCGCCGCCGCCGCGAAGGGGCAATTGATCTATGCGTTCCATTTCCCGTTCCCGGGTCTCGGCAAGGTCAAGAGCAAGGATGCGGGTTTCGAATGGGTGCCTAACTGATCCCTGTCAACCGCCGCCTTTCGCGATCTTGATCGTGCCGTTCAGCGTCTTGATGCGGATGACCGGCCCGCCGCCGTTCACGGTTGCGACGATGACGTCTTCCATGGTGACCGAGACGCCGCCGCGGGTTTCATTGCGCTCGACCCGCGGCTTGCTCGGTTTCACGTCCAGCTCGAAGTCCGAGACGATCTCGCCGTGCGACGAGTCGAGGTGAAGCTCGGCCTTCGCGCTCGCCGGCAAGGTCAGTGTGATATCGCCGTTCAGTGACGAGAGCGAGGTCGCGCCGCCCGCGGCGACACCGGCCAGCCCCACCGCAATCGGGTTGTTCACGCTCTCGGCGATCACCGAGCCGTTGATGTTGGCCGCGGTGATCGGGCCGTTGATGTTCTCCAGCTCCAGGTCGCCGACGATGTCGCGGACCGTGATCGCGCCGTCATTGGTGGTCGACAGGTTCAATTGCGCACGACGCGGCACGCGCGCCACGATGGTGATCGGACTCGGCGGCGCGTCGGACTCGATCGAAACGCGGTTGTCGCGCTCGGTGATCTCGAGCCCCGAGCCGCCGCCCGACAGCATCTTCGCGCCGGAAGGCGTGACGATCTTGCGACGCCCGCCCGACAGCGTGACCGTGAGCGCCACGTCCTTGCGTTCCTCGCCGATGATTTCCATGCGCGCCGAAAGAATGTCGATGCTCATCGACATCGGCTCGCCCGGGCGCGACAGCGGAATGGTGATCGTTTCAGGTTGAACCTGCGCTGGCACCGCAGCCGCAGCCGCAGTCGTGACCTTGGCCTGGCCGAAGGCCGCGCCGGCAGCGAACACGCTCGCCAGTGCAATCGTGGTTCGGATGAAATGTTTCGCGGTGTTCATGCTCACTTACTCTTGCGGATCCGCAGATCGCCGTTGAGAGATTCGATGTTGAAAGTCGGGCCGCCGGTGCCGAGACGGATCCCGGCGGCCTGCTCGATGTGATAGACGAAGCGTCCTTCTTCTTTGCGCTGATCGACCTTCGCCGGCAGCGCCAGCGGTTCGAGATCGAACTCGGACACCACGCTTCCCTGCATCACGCTCAGTGCAGCGTCGAGCCCTGTGCCGCCCGGTACTGTCAGCGTGATGTCGCCGTTGATGGTCTTGATGCTGCAATCGCGGCTCGGCGCACGCGCGAAGCTCACTTCGACAGCGCCGTTGACGCTCTCGATCGCAGTACAGTCCTGCAGATCCTTCACCGCGACCGGGCCATTCACGTTACTGGCGCTCACCGGCCCGCCGCCGCCCGCGACGTCGATGGTGCCGTCGGTCACCGTGCTCACGTCGATCTGCGTTCCCGGCGGCACAGTGACTTCGAACTGATAGTCGACGCGGCAGCCGCGACAACGATTGACTCGTGGCCGCACCGTTGGATCGTCCGGCTTGCCGACGACCATCGCGACGCCTTCGCCGTCGGCTTGAACATCCAGGAAGAGCGTCTGCTTCGAAAGCTCGAACAGCTCCTGACTCGGCGCGGAGCGCTTCTCGTCGACAGTGACTGCAATCTCGCGTGCCGAGCCGACGCGCACGCGCACGTTGCCCCAGATGTTGTCGATCAGCAGGCGCGGTGCAGTCGCGGTCACAGGAAAACTTTGCGACCAGGTCTTCTGATCGGTGACCGTTGCGGCTGCGTTGTCCGCGAGCGTCAGCAACGCGAGCAATCCCATCGCGACTTGCTTGTTCATACACGATTCCCCGATACGGACGATTGCACGTGCTTGGCCACGTCGGGATGCAGCCGGCCCTGCGCACTGAGCTGCAGCAGCTGCTCCATCTGCTTCGGGTTGCCGTAGCGGAGCACAAGATCCGCGAGCGCGAGCTGCACGAGCGGTGACTCGGCCTTCTCGAGCGAAGCCATCAGCTCATCGCCAACGGCCGGCGAGCCGACGCGCGGACCGATCGCATCGATGGCAGCAGAACGCACCGAGTGCACGCGATCGTCCACCGCACGTTCCAGCAGCGCACGGCGCACCTCCGGATCGTGCTCGGCGAGATCGCTCGCCTCGATCACGCCCAGCAGTCGTTTGCTGGCGGAATCATTCTCCAGCCGGTCCAGCACAAGATTCCGATTGAGAATCGCGACCTGCTGCTGCAACTGTGCGAGCTCAGCGCGACTCGCAGTGGGCGCGCTCCTGAGCAGCACGCCGACCATCACGCCAACGAACAAGCAGCCCAAGGCGACCGCCAGACCGGGCGCCGTGAGCCAGCCAAACAAGCGCCGGCGACGATGCATACGTCGGTCCGCGTTCTCGAGCTCATCGTAGAACCTGCGGCGCAGACGACCCGAAGGCGCCTCTTCCGGCAGCTTCTCGAGATCGCTCCAGAGCTGTTGTTCCGCGGCGTCGTCGCTCTCGAACGGCACGCCGCCCTTGCGTTTCTCAGACATCGATCGGTACTCCGTTCATGCGAGTGAACGTGGTGTTGAGCTGTTGCATCGCGCGGTGCATGCGCACACGCGCAGCGCTGGCGGTGCAGCCGAGCGCGCGGGCCAGGTCCTCGTAGTCTTCGAATACGAAACGCCCGAGCCAGATGACTTCGCGCGCTGCCGCCGGAATCTCCGCCAACGCCCGCGCGACCAGATGCAGGTTCTGCTGGCCGGCTGCGACCTGCTCGGTCGACCGATGATCGACCAGCGGCTCGGCATTCTCGTCGGCGTCGTCGTCGCTGACGGTGCGGCGCTCGGCGCGGCGCAGATAGTCGAACGTCACGTTGCGGGCGATGTTGAAGATCCACGCTTTGCAGCTGCCTTCGCCGCGGTAGCTTCCAGCCTTCTGCAACAGCTTGAGGAACACGTCCTGGACGAGGTCCTCGCTCGCCGCGGGGCGACGCGTAAGTTGCAGGCAGTACTGGTAGACGCTGCGATGGTGGCGCTCGAACAGCGTGCCGAGGCACGACGCATCGCCGTCAGCCACCCACTGGATCAGTTGTTCGTCGGACACTGCCTGCATGATCGTTGTTCGCTCGCCTCGCCGACAAAGACGGCCGAGGCCGGAAAACGTTACGCTATACGCCGCAACAATACGAAGGCCCGAGCGGAGTGCCCCAGGGGTGAGTCAGGGTTCGCAGTTCCGGCTGCTGCGCCAGCGGCGGTTTCTGCCGTTCTTCGGCGCGCAGGCGTTCGGCGCCTTCAACGACAACATCTACAAGAACGTGCTCGTCATCGTCGCTACCTATCACGCGGCGAGCTACACGCAACTCGATCCCGAGCTGCTGACCAACATGGCGGGCGGGCTCTTCATCCTGCCGTATGTGCTGTTCTCGGGTATCGCCGGTCAGCTCGCCGACCGCCTCGACAAGGCGCTGGTACTCAAGGTCGTCAAAGCCGCGGAGATCGTGATCATGACGATCGCGGCGCTCGGGTTCGCCGCACACAGCATCGAAGTGCTGCTCAGTGCGCTGTTCCTGATGGGCGTTCACTCGACGTTCTTCGCGCCCGCGAAATACGGCCTGCTGCCGGAAGTGCTGCAAGAGACAGAGCTCGTCGGCGGCAACGCGCTGGTCGAGATGGGAACGTTCCTCGCCATCCTGCTCGGCACGCTCGCGGCTGGATTGCTGGCAGCGGAAGGTAGCAACGGCGCGATCGCGACTGCGTTGATCGGCGTCGCTGCGATCGGCTTCACGGTCAGCCTGGCGATCCCCGCACTGCGTCCCGCGGCGCCGGATCTGCGCATCGACTGGCGGCCGTGGACCTCGACCTGGGACAACATCCGCGCCGCGCGCGAGTCGCGTGCGGTGTTCCAGTCGATCCTCGGAATCTCGTGGTTCTGGTTCTACGGCGCGCTCGTGCTCGCGCAGCTACCGCTGTTCGCGAAGAACGTTCTCGGCGGCAGCGAGCAGATCGTGACGCTGCTGCTCGTGCTGTTCTCGGCCGGCATCGGCGTCGGCTCGCTGTTGTGCGAACGCTTGTCGGGTCGCAAGGTCGAGATCGGCCTGGTGCCGTTCGGTTCGATCGGCTTGACCGCTTTCGCCGTCGATCTGTATTTCGCAGTGCCGGACGCGCCGCCGGGCATCGGCTTGAGCGCTGCGCAGTTCATCGCGCTGCCCGGTTCGTGGCGTGTGCTGATCGACCTCGGCCTGATCGGCGTGTTCGGCGGCTTCTTCATCGTGCCGCTGTACGCACTCGTGCAGCAACGCGCGCGGCGCGAGGTCATGTCGCGCATCATCGGCGCCAACAACATCCTGAATGCAGTCTTCATGGTCGTCGCTGCCGCGCTGGGAGCGATCGCGCTGAACGCGGGCTTGTCGATCGTCGAGCTGCTGCTGCTCACCGGCATCCTCAATGCGTTCGTCGCTGCGTACATCTATCGGCTCGTGCCTGAGTTCCTGCTGCGCTTCCTCGCGTGGCTGCTCGTGCACTTCATCTATCGGCTGAAGACGCGCGGCACCGAGCACATTCCCACGCAGGGCCCTGCCCTGCTGATCTGCAATCACGTCGGCTTCGCCGATGCACTGGTCATCTCGGCCGGCTGCCCGCGGCCGGTGCGCTTCATCATGGAGGCCAGCATCTTCCGCATCCCGGTGCTGAGCGCGATCTTCCGCGGCATGAAGGCGATTCCGGTAGCGCCGGCGAAAGAGGATGCGGAGGTTTACGAGCGCGCGTTCCAGATCGTCGCGCAGGAGCTGCGCGACGGCCAGCTCGTGTGCATCTTCCCCGAAGGCCGCCTGACCTCGGACGGCGAGATCGGCGAGTTTCGCGCCGGCATGATGCGCATCCTCAAGGAGACGCCGGTGCCGGTCGTGCCGATGGCGCTGACCGGCCTCTGGGACTCGATGTTCTCGCGCAAGTACGGCGCGGTCTGGCGACGCTGGCCGCGACGCTTCTGGCCAAAGATCGGGCTCATGGTCGGCGCGCCCATTCCGCCCGAGCACGCGAGCTTGCAAACGCTGCGTGATGCAGTCGTAACGCTGCGCGGCCCGAATCGGTGAGGTCTAACGCCGCGGCGGCGGCCGGCGCCGCTGCGCCTGCCAGTAGCGAATCAGCACGAAGCCGGTGGCCATGCCGCCGAGATGCGCGAAGTGCGCGACGCCGGACATCGTTTGCGTCACACCCAGGTAAAGCTCGAGCAGGCCGTACAAGGTGACGAACAACCATGCCGGCATGGGAATCGGCGGGAAGATCAGCATCAGCGTGCGCTTCGGGTACGCCATACCGAATGCGAGCAGCAAGCCAAAAATGCCGCCCGATGCACCGACCGTCGGGTATGGAGGCAGGTTGGCTGTCGTGACCACGATGAGATGCATGAGCGCGGCGCCGACGACGCAGGTCAGGTAGTAGATGAGATAGCGCTTCGCTCCGAACAGGCGCTCGACCTCCGAGCCGAACATGAACACAGCGAACATGTTGAAGAAGATGTGCGAGAGACCGCCGTGCAGGAAGCCGTAAGTGAGCAGCTGCCAGGGTTCGAACATGCCGGACTGCAGCGGCCATAGATTGAAGGGCTGCATCCAGCCGCCCACCAGATACCCGCCACCCAGCAGGTACTGCAGGATGAAGACGCCGACGTTCGCAAGAATGATGGCTTTGTTGGTAGGCGTTATCTGGTCGAGCATCGGCGTGAGTATGCGGGCGCGGTGCGTCAATGCAAATTGACGGGCAAAAAAAAGCCCGCGGGGGCGCGGGCAAGGGGGTTAGGGAAATCAGCGGAATCGAAATCAGGCGGCGGCAGCATTCCTCGCCGTGTAAGGCCGATACGGCAGGCCGAGATCGCGCGCGACCGCTTCGTGCGTAATCGCACCCTGGTGCACGTTCAAGCCGGCAGCCAGATGCGGGTCCTGCGCGAGTGCGCCGACGCCGTGGTCGGCAAGCGCCCGCACGTACGGCAACGTTGCATTCGTGAGCGCGAACGTCGACGTGCGCGGCACAGCGCCCGGCATGTTCGTGACGCAGTAGTGAACGACACCGTCCACGACGAACGTCGGCTCGGCATGCGTCGTCGGCTTGCTGGTCTCAAAGCAGCCGCCCTGGTCGATCGAGATGTCGACCATCACGGCGCCGGCCTTCATCTTCTTCACCATGTCGCGCGTGACGAGCTTCGGCGCCGCGGCGCCGGCAACGAGCACTGCACCGACGACGAGATCAGCCTGCGTCACCAGCGACTCGATCGCTTCGATCGTCGAAGCAGCCGTCTTCAGCTTGCCGCCGAACATCGCGTCGAGCTGACGCAAGCGACGCAGCGAGCGATCGACGACGGTCACGTCAGCACGCATGCCGACAGCGATTTCCGCAGCGCTGGTGCCCGAGACACCGCCGCCAAGGATCACGACCTTCGCCGGCGGCACGCCCGGCACGCCACCGAGCAGCACGCCGATACCGCCATTCGCCTTCTGCAGCGAGGCAGCGCCGACCTGCACCGACATGCGTCCCGCGACTTCGCTCATCGGCGTGAGCAGCGGCAGCGAGCCGTCGTTCGCAGTGACCGTCTCGTATGCGATCGCCGTCGAGCCCGAGGCCATCAGCGCCTTCGCCTGCTCCGCGTCGGCAGCGAGATGCAGATAGGTGAACAGGATCTGTCCCGGCCGCAGCATCTTGCACTCGGCCAGCTGCGGCTCTTTGACCTTCACGACCATCTCGGCGCCGTCGAAGACTTCCTTCGCCGTGGCGACGATCTTGGCGCCCGCAGCGGTGTACGCCGCGTCGTCGACGCCGATGCCGGCGCCGGCGGAGCTCTGCACGAGCACCTGGTGACCTGCCGCAACGAGCTCACGGACACCGGCCGGAACCAGGCCGACGCGGTACTCGTGATTCTTGATCTCCTTCGGGACGCCGATGCGCATGCGCAACCTCGCGAGGGGGTGAAATGAGGCGACTACTCTAGTAGGGGAAACCGGCAGGAAACTGCGCGAATCGGCTTAGAAGGGTGAAAATGTGGCAGAATCTGCCGCCTGCTCTTCCGATCACGACGGATTCTTGCGCATGAAACTCGACCGCTTCGACAAAGCCATCCTGCAGGCGCTGCAGCTCGACGGCCGGGTTTCGAACGCCGCCCTGGCCGAGCGCCTGAGCCTTTCCGAATCCGCTTGTCTACGCCGCGTCCGTGCGCTGGAAGAGTCGGGTCTGGTCGAGGGCTATACCGCGCTGATCAATCAGCAGAAGGCCGGCTGCCCGGTGAACGTGTTCGTCAACATCACGCTCGACCGGCAGGACGAAACCGACCTGCGGCGCTTCGAAGAAGCGGTTCGCAAGATCCCCGAAGTGATGGAGTGCTACCTGATGACTGGCGACTACGACTACGTCGTACGCGTCGTCGTCGCCGACACCGCCGACTTCGAGCGATTGCACAGCAAACATCTCACGCGGCTGCCCGGCGTCGCGCGCGTTCATTCCAGCTTCGCGTTGCGCACGGTGCAGAAGTCGCGCGAGCTGCCGATTCGCTAATAAGTGAGCTTGTGCACGGCCCCGGGCGGCGGCGGATTGCGCACGAATGCGTGGCCGCGAATCGATACGGCTTTGACCAACGCCCAGACTTGCTTGCCCTGCTGAAGATTCAACGCCGCCGACGCCGCACGCGTAACGCGCGCAAGCACGAGCGGACCGCCGATGTCGATGTGGACCATGTCGGTGTCGGCATCATCACGGGCGATGCGAGCGATCGTTCCGGTCATGATGTTGCGCACGCTGATGTTCTCCGGACGCTCGGTCGCGAGGATAACATCGCGCGCTAGCAGCTGAACGCGCACGCTCGCACCAGCACGCGCATCGCGTAACGCAACGTGCAACACGTTCGCGCCGATGCGAATCGATGCGAGGCCTGCGATATCGCCGCCATGAGCCTCGACGGTACCGGTCAGCACCGAGCCGACGGCTTCCGGCCCCACGATCGCGCGGAGATCGGGATGCAAGCTCACTTCGTCCAGCGAGCCTTGCGTGACCACGTGTCCTCGCTCCAACAACACTGCATGCGTCGCGAGCCGCAGCACTTCCTCGAACTGATGACTCACGTAGATCATCGGGATCGAAAGCTCGTCGCGCAGACGCTCGAAGTACGGCAGTACTTCTTCGCGCCGCGCGATATCCAGCGACGCCAGCGGTTCATCCAGCAGCAGCAATCTCGGCTGCGATAACAACGCGCGGCCGAGCGCGACGCGTTGCCGCTCGCCACCCGAAAGCTTCTGAACACGCCGTTGCAGCAGTGCTTCCAGACCGAGCAGGTGCACGACGAAGTCGAGCGAGATGCGCTTCTCGACGCCATGCGCGCGACGCTCTGCGTAACGCAGATTACCGAGCGCATCGAGATGCGGGAACAGCCGCGCATCCTGGAACACATAACCGATGCGTCGCCGCTCGGCCGGCAAGCGCGTGCCGCTGCGTAGGTCTTCGAGCACGACGCCATCGATCTCGACATGCGCTTCGTCCGCTGCGAGCAGCCCCGCGACGATGTTCACCAACGTCGTCTTGCCGCAGCCGGAGCGGCCGAACAGACCGACGACGCCAGAGGTCGAGACCTCGATCGCCACGTCGAGCGTGAATCCATCGCGACGTTTCAGGGCGCGAATGCTGAACATGCGATTGTCAGCGCCCCAACAGACGCTGCACGCGCCGCGCGATGAGCTCGGAGACCAGCAGTCCGATCAGGCCGAGCGCGAAGGAAATTGCTGCGAGCCGTGCAGCGAGCATGTCGCCGTCCGGCGTTTGCAGCGCCGTGTACAGCGCGATCGGCAGCGTGCGAGTCTGCCCGGGAATGTTCGAGACGAACGTGATCACCGCGCCGAACTCGCCGAGTCCCGCCGCGAATGCAGTGACGACGCCGGCGAGTATCCCCGGCAGCATCAGCGGCAACGTGATCGTGAAGAATCGATCCCACGGCCCGGCGCCGAGCGTGCGTGCGGCATCCTCGAGACCCCGATCGACGCCCTCGAGCGAAAGACGGATCGCGCGCACCATCAACGGAAAGGTCATGACCGCAGTGGCAAGCGCGGCGCCGGCAGTCGTGAAGATCAACTGGATGCCGAACTGCTCGTACAGCCAGCGCCCGACCGGACCGCGCATGCCGAACGTGAGCAGCAACAAGTAGCCGACGACCACCGGCGGCAGGACCAGCGGCAGATGAACGAACGCGTCAAGAAATGTGCGCCCGGCGAACCGGCGACGCGTCAGCAGCCACGCGATCGCTATCGCAAGCGGCAGGCTGGCCAGCACGCTGCGCAGCGCGACCGACAAGCTGAGGCGAAGGGCTTCGAGTTCGGGGCCGGTCATTGCTAAATTCGAATGGCGCGCCAGTATGCCGACTGTCGCCGTTTCCAGCATAGCCAAGTCGCTTTGCCGCGCTTTAAGATGCTGCGCGATGCGATCCCTTCCGGGATCGCCCACCTAAGTAGACCGCTAGGGGACTCAAATGACTACGCGAATCCTGTCAGGGCTGGCTCTCGGGCTGTTGATGGCGGCCGCCGCGAACGCCGAGTGCACCTACCCGAAGGAGCCGGCGAACACGCCCGATGGCGCCACTGCCACCCAGGACCAGATGGTCGAGGGCATGAAGGCTGTGAAGGAATACAACAACCAGGTCACCACCTATCTGAGTTGCCTGGACGAGGAGATGAACGCTCGAGTCGAGGCCGCCGGCCCCGATGCCCCCGCGGACCAGATCGAGCAGATCAAGGCGATCCACACCAAGCGCCACAACGCAGCCGTGGACGCGCTGGAGCAGCAGGCCGCGCGCTTCAACGAGCAGGTCAAGGTGTTCAAGTCGCGCGATAAAGACAAGGCCAAGAAGAGCTGATCCCGCTCCCGTTATGTGAAGCGGACCTGCGTCGCGGTCCGCTTCTTTCCGTCTCAAGTCCCGTTACCGGTGGCCGATGACGCCGGTAACGACCGCCCACGCAGGGCGGCGGCTAGACCTATAGAGACGGATTATGAAAATCAGCGCCAGCTCCGGAATCGCAATCGCCGCGTTGGGCATCGCCCTCGCTTCTTTCTCCCTCGCCGCACACGCGGACTGTTCCTATCCGAAGGCCCCCTCGGCCATGCCGGATGGCAAGACCGCGTCGGAGGCCGAGATGGTCGATGCGATGAAGGCGTTCAAGGCGTACAACGATGAAGTGACCGCGTTCGGCAGCTGCCTCGACCTGGAAACCAAGAACAAGGCCGCTGGCACCGCGCAGCTGATGCAGCTGAAGACGCTGCAGATGAAGAAGCACAATGCGGCCGTGGACGAACTGCAGCAGAAGGCGAAGGTCTTCAACGAGCAGGTGCGTCTCTTCAAGGCCCGCGCCACCTGATAGCTGCGGGGCCATTGTCGTGACACACTCACTCGGTGAGTGAGCGTCACGACCGTCCGATTTCCCCTGCCGAAGCCGAAGCCCTGATCCGCGCTCACGCGGCGCCGCTGCCTGCGGCGTCGCTGCCGCTGACGGAGCTCGTCGGCACGATCCTACGTGAGCGCATCGTTGCGGGCTTCGACCAACCGCCGTTCGATCGCGTCACCATGGATGGCATCGCGTTCGCCTTCGCGGCGTACGAGCGTGGGCGCCGTTCTTTCCGCATCGCTGGAACGCAAGGGGCCGGCGCACCGCCGCTTGCGTTGCGCGATCAAGAACAGTGCATCGAGGTGATGACCGGCGCGATGTTGCCGGTCGGCTGCGATTGCGTGGTTCCGGTCGAAAAGATTTCGGTCGAAGACGGCGTCGCGCAACTGACGCCCGAAGCAGCACCGGAATCCAGATCGAACATTCACGAGCGCGGCACCGACACTCGTCGCGGCGACGAGCTGCTGCAACCTGGCATTCGTCTCGGGCCCGCTGAGGTGGCTGTGCTCGCTGCGAATGGACGCACGCATGCATCGGTGAGTCGCAGCCCGCGCATCGCCGTGATCTCCACGGGCGATGAGCTGGTCGAGCCGGGCCAGCCGCTCGCCGAGTGGCAGATTCACCGCTCGAACGTCTATGCGGTCATGGCCGCCTTGCAGCGTCGCGGATTCGCGCAGCCGACGCTCGACAACCTGCCGGACGATCCCGCAATCCTGCGAGCGCGCCTCGCGGCGCATCTGCAGTCGCACGACGTGCTGATCCTGAGCGGCGGCGTTTCGATGGGGCGATTCGACTACGTACCGCAGGTGCTCGCGGAGCTCGATGTGCGCGTAGTCTTTCACAAGGTCGCGCAGCGGCCGGGCAAACCGTTGTGGTTCGGCGTCGGACCCGCGGGGCAAACGGTGTATGCGCTGCCTGGCAACCCGGTGTCGACGCTCGTGTGCCTGGCGCGCTACGCGTTCGCAGGCCTGGAGGCGTCGCTGAAGGCCGCACCCCGCGCAGCGGAACCGATCGCGCTGGCGGAGCGCTTCGAAGTGAAGCCCGCCTTGACGATGTTCGTACCGGTACAGATCGGGTTTGACCAGGGACAGCGGCAGGCGGTGCTGAAGCCGACGCGCGGCTCAGGCGATTTCACCTCCCTGATCGGGACCGACGGGTTCGTGGAGCTGCCGCCGGGGCCGACCACGGTCGCCAAGGGCACTCCCCTGGCGCTATATTCGTGGTGATAGAGCGCACCATGTCCGAAGGTAAAACCATCATCCCCCTGCCCGTCCAGCCGCGACCGCGCGATACGCTCGATCGCCCGCTGCACGACCTGCGCATTTCGGTGATGGACCGGTGCAATTT